>CAYFWH010000049.1:0-14331 GCA_964346785.1 uncultured Weeksellaceae bacterium
CCTGAGCCTTCACATATACCTCTTCGAAACTCATGGGAACCGGACGGTCATCGTTATTATCTGCGTGGATGTACTCTGCATGGGCATCGGCCAAGAATCGCGCAAGACCGGTACGGCCTCCCGGCATGAACCACTGATTTCCGTACATTTCGTTGGCCAGAACCACAGGTTTAGTAGCTGATGTGGCAGCAAGCTCTCTGAGTTTGTTATATTCCGCGCTGATTTCAGCGTAGCGCTCTTCTGCTTTCTCACCGACACCCAAAAGCACCCCGAAAACTTTCAGATACGCTGATTTTTCCAGCGGATTCTGCTCTTCATATTCATTCAGGAAAATGATGCGGATTCCATTTTGGCGCAGGAGTTCGTAGGTGTTTTCAAAATTGGCCACATAATTGGTCATGATGACCTGAGGTTTCAGGGCAATGATTTTTTCTACATCATACTTCTGTTCATTTCCTACATTCTGAATCTCATTTCCCGCAATCTTCTGCTGCACAGACGGCGAGAATACATATTCCGGACTGGAAATGCCGGTAATGCGGTTCTCCATGCCCAGTTCTGTAAAGTAACCCACCAGACTTGCATTGAGCAGGATTACTTTTTGGTAGGGCAGTTCGGAAGCCGGAATCTCTAAAGTAAATGTCCCGGATTTCAGCTCCAGGACATCCTCACCGGTTCTGTATTTCAGATTTTCTGAGATGATTTCCCAGTTGCCGGCGTCCTGCGCAGGCTCATTTTTACAGCCGAGTAGCAGAAAAACACAAAATATTTGGAAAAAAAGTACTTTCATTTGTCAAAGAAAACAAAAAAGTGCTATATTTGCAAACCGAAAAACGGCCTCGTGGCGCAACTGAATAGCGCATCTGATTACGGCTCAGAAGGTTGCAGGTTTGAATCCTGCCGAGGTCACAGAAAACCCGTCCGAATGACGGGTTTTTTTACATCAACTTTCTTAAGCATAACCTGACCTTAATTTGCTATTTCATCAATTTTATTCCAGGCGAGAATTTGAGTATTCTTTTGTTTTCTGTTTTGGTTGCCGCCATAAACAAGGAACCTCTCAAGTTCATATCCTTGTTGAATTTTTTCAAAATAATCCAAACCTTTGAAGAAGCTCATATTGATGGTCTTACCGGATTTCATTTCTACTATTTTCATGTTTTTCCCAAAATTTGAGAGCATATCGATTTCATTCCCGTTGCTGTCCCGCCAGAAGTAAGGCATTTTATTATTTCCGAAATTTCGTAAATTTTTGATGTATTCGGTGATGACATAATTCTCAAACAAAGCTCCTTTTGCAAAGTGAAAATTTACTTCATCAGAGTCTTTAATTCCCAATAAATAGGCAGCCAAACCGGAGTCATAAAAATAGAGTTTTGGTGTTTTTACAATTCGTTTATTGAAATTCTCATGCCAGGGTTGTAACAAGAAAATGATAAAGCTCGTTTGTAAAACCGAAAGCCAGTTTTGAACTGTCTTATAATCAATTCCGAGTTCATTTCCTAAAGCTGAAGCATTGAACAATTGTCCCGTTCGCCCAGCGCAAAGCTTCAAAAAATTGGAAAATAAATTCAAATCTTTTACTTGTATGATACTTCTGACATCCCTTTCAATATAGGTCTGAATATAAGATGGAAAGAAGTCTTCGGCAGATAATTTCCGGTCATAAATTGCAGGATATCCTCCCTTGAAGATTGAGTTTTCCAAATCTTGCGGATAATACTGATCGATTTCAGAATAATTCAACGGCAGCAGATGGAAGATATAAACCCGTCCGGCCAAAGACTGACTGATTTTTTCTAATAGCAAAAAATTCTGTGATCCTGTCAGAATAAACTGCCCCATCTGTTGGCTTTCATCGACTATGCCCTGAATATAAGAGAATAATTGAGGAACATTTTGTGCTTCATCGATGATTACTTTACTGTTGTATTCTTCCAAAAATCCTCTCGGGTCTTCTTCTGCAAACAACCGATCATCCGGATTTTCAAGGGAAACATAGCGGTAATCCGAAAATGTTTGTTTGCAAACCGTGGTTTTCCCTGATTGTCGGGGTCCGGTTACAGTTAACACAGGAAATTTGGTAGCCATTTCCTGCAATTTGGGTATGACTTGTCTTATAATCATAAGACAAAGGTAGAAAAAATTATGTAAATTAGGAATTCAATTCCTAATTTACATAAATCATTTATTGTTTTTTGATGAAACTCTATTTTTTCATCACAAAAACTTCCCGGATTTCTTCAGGATTTAGTTCCAAATTCAAGCTGTGATTTTCAAATTTCGAAATCATGATTGCTACTTCTTCTTCGTCTGCCGGACAGCCTATATTTTGACCGTTTACTTTTGAATCTGCCAATAATTTTCCATCCGAATCCAATATCAACCAGTAGGGTAGCCCTTGATTTTTTCCGCCGAATTCATTCAAAACATCTTCTCCGCCCGGTGTTTCCCAGTTTTTTTTGTTGGGTGTTTCTTGAACGGTTAAGAATGTTTTTACAAAATTCCTGTCGAAATATTCTTCCACCAACGGATTTTCCATATTTCCTTCCATCCGTTTGCACCAGCCACACCACGAAGCATGGAAAATTAACAAAACATTTTTATTTTCAGCTTTTGCCTGTTGATAGGCTTTTTCAAGAATTTGTTTGGCGGTTGGGTTTTCCTGTCGAGTATTCGTATATTCCTGTGCCTGACCGAATCCAAAGGCAAATAGTAGAATAACCAATATTTTGTTTTTCATTTCTAAATATTTTTTAATCCTTATCTACACCGTCGCCGAACATTTCCATCATTTTTCGATCCCGTTCTTCTATTTTTTTATCATATTCGATTTTGGTAATTTCTTTTCCTTTGGTCGGTCTTTTAATTGTCTGATTGGTGTCAAGAACTTCGACTTTTATTGCTTTATAAATATTCCCTTCGTTTCCGCCATCAGGATATTCAATACGGGTTTCCAGTTCAAGAATCAGTCCGGGTAAACCCCAGAATTTGTCAGGTCCGTTTTTGATATTCAGTTTGGGCGCATACCAGGCGGTTACCTGAGTTTTATATTTATCGTCCAAAACCGCAGTAGCTTTCTGGGTTTGAATTCCTGCAACTTCTTTTGATTCTCGTGTGATTTTCCATTCTATTTTGGGCAATTCATCTTTGATCAGATAGGGTTTTTCCTCCAAATTCACTTCTTCCAAAACAGTATTTTCTGAAAGATTTTTATACAAAGTCCCTTCTGAGCGCATTTCCATAGTCATTGAAAACCCGTCGGTTGACGGCTGGTCATTTCTGATTTTCTCTATATAATCAAATTGGGATTCATTGCTATCAGTAATCAGTTCATAATTTGAATTCAAAATTGTCATTTCAAAACCGGAGATCTTTTCTGCCGGATTGTAATAAGGTTGCACCTCATATTCTACTTTGATTTGATTTTGAGCCAGAATCAAACCTGATATCATTAATGAAATTGCAAGAAGTGTTTTTTTCATAGAATTGTTTTGATTTATTAACGAAATATAACCTGAAAAATTTTAAATAAAAACTTTGTTCCCGAACTGTCGGGGCAGGCAAGTCCTGACTAAGAATTTCAAAATTATAGTTCACTCTACAACTTTTAAACTAAGTAACTTTGACAAAGTTCCATCTCGTTTAGCCATTCCATATTTCTTTTGACCATGCTTTCCTGAGAGATCAAATTTCCTTGTTTAATATCCTGTTCACCCATTTCCAACATTTTCTTCTGCTCTTTTGTTAATTCTGTAATTTCAGAAACCGATGAACCCGAAGAAATTATTTGATCAAGTGCAACTAAAAAATCTTTGTTTTTAATTGATAGTATTTTGCCAATCAAACCGTTCTGTAAACTTTCTAATGTTGCCATTTTGTTTAAATTATATTTTTGAATATTCAAATAATCATTTCTCTTTTTAAAACCCTTTCAGTTTTTTTGAGTTCCAATAATTGTTTGTAGTTTTCGAATCAAAACCAAATAAAAGAATCGCTTTTCAAAGATAACTATTTTTTCAGGTAAAAAAAGTCTCGGATAATGCCAAAATTAAAGATTCTGATTGTTCTGAATCTTTTCAAGCTTTAACTTTTCACATAGCCATTTTTCTGTTTTTTTAATTGGTCTGATATGTCTGAAATAGCTTCAAATAAGGTGCTTTTTCCCGAGCCGTTCGGCCCTGCGAAAATTCTTAGTCGATTTGCCGACATTTTATTTTCTTTTTAAAACCATCCCTTTTTTTAACGAAGTAAGGTCAATTATTGGTTTTGGGATACTTCTGATTGTATTTTTTGAATGGTCAGGATGAATTTCAATAATTTTGTGATTTTTAATGACTTTTATTATAAGTCCTAAAGCCTTAGAACTTCTAACTGCTTTGGAAGATGCGATTTTTGCAGATTCAAGTAATTCTTTTTTATCAAGAGATAAATTGTTCTTTTTTAACTTGTTTCGTTTAATGTGTTGTACGCTCTTCATTTTGATACTCATTTGTATATCATTACAAATTTAAATAAAAATAAGAAGGTGCGCAATGTTTTTGTTGTTTTGCCCTTAAAACTGTTGAGATTCACCTCCACAAATCTCACCTCTAAAACTCACCTCCAAATTTCCAATATCTCTTTAAAAAACCTTAAATTTGCACCCTTATTCAGCAAACGGATGGAAGAAGAAAAAAAATCATTGAATTTCATAGAGCAAATTATTGAAAACGATTTGGAAAACGGTTATAAACAAAGTCAACTGAGATTTCGTTTTCCGCCGGAACCCAATGGATATCTGCATATCGGTCATGCCAAGGCGATATGTATCAACTTTGGTTTGGGACAACGATACAATGCGCCGGTGAATCTTCGTTTTGACGATACCAATCCTGCCAAAGAAGAACAGGAGTTTGTGGATTCCATTCGTGAAGATGTGAAATGGCTCGGTTTTGAATGGGCTGAGGAACGGTTTGCATCCGATTATTTTCAACAGTTGTATGAGTGGGCAATTCAGATGATCAAGGATGGAATTGCGTATGTGGATGATCAGACTTCTGAGGAAATCAATGAACAGCGAAAAAATCCGGGCGAACCCGGGATTGAAAGCCCGTACAGAAACCGGCCGGTGGAAGAAAACTTAGAGTTGTTTGAAAAAATGAAAAACGGTGAATTCCCAGAAGGCAGTCATGTGTTGCGTGCCAAGGGTGATATGACTTCGCCCAATATGAATATGCGCGACCCGGTGATGTACCGTGTTTTGCACAAAGAACACCACCGAACAGGCGACCAATGGAAGATTTATCCGATGTATGACTGGGCCCACGGCGAATCTGATTATATCGAAGGCATCAGTCATTCGCTTTGCTCGTTGGAATTCGAAAATCACAGACCACTTTATGAATGGTATTTGAATCATGTCCAGCTCGATGGAAAAGATTTGAAACCCAAACAAAGAGAATTTGCGCGTGGAAATGTGAGTTATATGATTACCAGTAAACGAAAGCTGAAAACCTTGGTGGACGAGGCTGTGGTAACCGGTTGGGATGACCCGCGGATGCCGACGATTTCAGGTTTGAGAAGGAGAGGTTATACTCCTGAATCTATTCGTGAATTTTGGGAAAAAGCAGGTGTCGCAAAAAGAGATAATTTAATTGATATTTCATTGCTTGAATTTTCTATT
Organism: uncultured Weeksellaceae bacterium; assembly: GCA_964346785.1. Lineage (GTDB taxonomy): Bacteria > Bacteroidota > Bacteroidia > Flavobacteriales > Weeksellaceae > Moheibacter. The sequence continues at coordinate 5,666 of CAYFWH010000049.1, forward strand.
CGCGACCATCTGAATAAAATTGCACCCAGAGTGATGGCAGTGATTGACCCGGTGAAATTGGTGATTGAAAATTATCCCGAAGGGAAAACCGAAAAATTGGTTTTGGAAAACAATCCCGAAGACGAAAATGCAGGCGAAAGAGAAGTGCCGTTTACGCGTGAAATTTATATTGAAAGAGAAGATTTCATGGAAGAAGCACCCAAAAAATTCTTCAGATTGTCGATTGGTAATGAAGTTCGTCTGAAAGGTGCCTACATCATCAAGGCGACCCGTGTTGAGAAAGATTCGGAGGGAAATATCACTACGATTTTTGCGGAATATGACGCAGACTCAAAATCGGGTTCGGGCAGCGAAGCCAGTATGAGAAAGGTGAAAGGAACACTGCACTGGGTTTCGGCTACCGACAATCTTCCCATCGAAGTTCGTTTGTACGACCGTCTGTTTACGGTTGAATCACCCGATGAAGCCGAAGACGGAAATTTCATGCAGTTTGTAAATCCTGATTCGATGAAAATCGTTCAAGGTTTTGCAGAACCGGCATTGAAAACCGCAAAGCCGGAAGATAAATTCCAGTTTCAGCGAATTGGTTATTTTACTTTGGACAGAGATTCTAACGAAGATAAATATATCTTTAACAGAACTGTAACCCTGAGAGATACCTGGGCAAAGGAGCAGAAGAAATAATCATTTTTTTAAATGTTCAGATACCGATCCAAAAACCGGACTTACAAAGATAATCTGCGGATTGCTTCGCTGTTGTCTTTTGTGGCGGGTATGGTCAATGTAGCCGGTTTTCTGGCGGTTGCACAATTGACGACCAATGTCACCGGTCATTTTGCATTTTTTATCGAAGAGATTTACAGAATGGATGTTTGGCGTGGGCTGGTTTATTTTCTGTTTGTATTTTTCTTTCTGTTCGGTTCGTTTTTTTCGAGTATTTTGATTGAATGGATTTCGAGAATTAATGAACGATTTGTTTATGTAATCCCGGTTTTGATCGAAGCATTGGTGTTGTCATTTATTGCTTTTTACAATCAAGAATTAATCGAAAAAGATCCGAACATCATCGCTTATCTCTTGTTGTTTGCAATGGGATTACAGAATTCACTGGTTACCATTATTTCAAACTCAATCGTCAGAACCACACACCTGACCGGTTTGTTTACAGATTTGGGTATTGAATTTTCGCAAATGCTTTTTTATAAATCTCCGAGTCACCGCAAAAAACTGTTGTCATCGATTCAACTTCGTTTTTTCATCATTACATTTTTTATTTTTGGCGGAGTGGTTGCCGGTCTTTCCTATTTTAAATTCGAGTTAAAAATTCTTTATTTTTCTGCATTGGTATTGATTTTCGGATTGTTTTATGATCAAATCAGAGTCAGATTGAATATGTTGCGGAGAAACATCAAACAAAATGTTGTTTTCAGAAAGGAGGAATAAAAAACACCCGAATTAAAATTAACCGGGTGTTTAATTGATCTAAAAATAAGATTTTATTTTCCTTTGTAAGGACTTGAATTATAGTACTGCATTGCCTTTGGCATAATTGACTGAATTTGTGCAATTCGGTTTCCTGAACTCGGGTGAGTGCTCAAAAATTCAGGCGGAGCCTGCTGACCCGAAGTTGCTTTCTCCATTCTTTGCCAAAAATTAACAGCTTCCTGAGGATTATAACCTGCCATTGCCATCAGATAAAGCCCTGCTTCGTCTGCGTCAAGTTCCATTTTTCTTCCGTATCTCAACATGGTTACACCAGCTCCAACCGGATACAATTGGTTAAAAGTATTTCTCCATTGTGCGTTTGTAATAGCCATATTTCCTCCAAGCATGATTCCCTGTGCAAGCAATCCGTTGCTGACCTGTTCTGCGCTGTGTCCTGCCAGGGCATGAGCAACTTCATGTCCCATTACAACAGCAACACCCGCTTCGTTTTGACAAATTGGAAGAATACCGCTGTAAAATGCAACTTTTCCACCCGGCATACACCATGCATTCAGTTGTTCACTCTGAATCAGTGAGAATTCCCATTCGTAACCCTGAAGATCACTTCCTCTTCCCAATTCAGCATAAAATTTTTCGGCAGCATATTTAATTCTCTGACCAACATTGTTAATCATTTTTGCATCTGCAGAATTTTTATCCACTTTACTCTCATTTAATACCTGATTGTATTGTGCAAATGATTGTGGAAATAATTGAGCATTTGAAACCAGTGACAAAGATTGTCTTCCGGTCAGCGGATTGGTAGAGCATGCCCAGACGCCTAAAAGGATAGCTGTGATTAAAGCTATTAAATATGATTTCTTCATTTGGATTGTTTTATCTTCAAAATTACAAATTTTATACCGAATTATTTTCCTAACTTTCTTTTGATTTCATTTAATTTCATCAAAGCTTCAACCGGAGTAAGCGTATTGATATCGATACCCATCAGTTCCTCACGGATGGCTTCCAGTATGGGGTCGTCCAGTTGAAAGAAACTTAATTGCATATTTTCTTCAGTTATTTTTCGGGTTTTATCAGAAATTTTCTCATTCACATGAGAACTTTCGAGTGTTTTCAAAACTTCATTTGCCCTTTTGAGAACTGTGCCCGGCATACCAGCCATTTTTGCGACATGTATTCCAAAACTGTGCTCACTGCCTCCCGGAACTAATTTTCTTAAAAACAATATATTGTTGTTTGACTCTTTGACACTGACATTGTAGTTTTTTATCCGCTTAAACGATTTCGTCATTTCATTGAGTTCATGGTAATGGGTTGCAAAAAGTGTTTTGGGTCTGAAACGGTGTTCATGCAGGAATTCAGATATTGCCCATGCAATAGAAATTCCGTCATAAGTACTGGTTCCTCTTCCGATTTCATCCAGTAAAATCAAGCTGTTTTCAGATAAATTATTGAGAATGCTGGCAGTTTCATTCATTTCAACCATAAAGGTAGATTCACCTGAAGAAATATTATCAGATGCTCCGACTCTGGTAAAAATTTTGTCAACAATACCGATTTTGGCATTTTTCGCAGGTACAAAACTTCCCATCTGAGCCATCAAAACTATCAGTGCAGTCTGTCTGAGCAATGCAGATTTACCCGACATATTTGGTCCGGTAATCATGATGATTTGCTGTTCTCCGGGTAGTAATGAAACACTGTTTGCGATATAACTTTCACCTGGCGGCAGTTGTTTTTCTATCACAGGATGCCGTCCGTCTTCGATGATTAAATCAGAACCGACAATCATTTGTGGTCTGACATAGTGATTGTTGTATGCGATTTCAGCAAAATTTGACAGCACATCCATTTTGGCAATAAGCGCTGCTGTTTTTTGCATTTCATCGAGACAAGGCAAAAGATATTCAATCAAACCATTGAAAAGAGCAGTTTCAAGTGCAATAATTTTTTCCTCTGCGCCGAGTATCTGATTTTCATATTCTTTTAATTCCTCGGTGATATATCTTTCTGCACTTACGAGCGTTTGCTTTCTGATCCAATCTTCAGGAACTTTATCCTTATGTGTATTTCTTACTTCGATATAATAACCAAAAACATTGTTGAAAGAGACCTTCAAATTAGAGATTCCTGTTCTTTCACTTTCTCTGATTCTCAAATCTTCAAGAAAATCCTTACCGCTGTTTTGTATATTTCTTAATTTGTCTAATTCTTCGGAAACACCTTTGGCAATCACATTCCCTTTGATGAGTTGGTGTGGCGGGTCTTCAGACAAATTATTCAGTAAATGGGTACATACTTCTTCCCAATCAAAAATATCACTAATGAATTTTTGAATTGGTCTATGTTTTACGAGTTTCTGTTTAATTTTATTGACGGTTTCCAGGCTTTGAGCCAGTGATAAAAGCTGTTTTGGGCTAATTCTCAGTGTTGAAATTTTCCCTGCTGTTCTTTCAAGGTCACTAAGTTCAGATAGTTGCTCTCTGATATAAATTCTTTCTTCATCATTTTTCAGAAAGAATTCAACGATATCGTGTCGTTCATTTATTTGTTCAGAATCTTTGAGTGCCATCACCGTCCATCTCCTCAGCAATCGTCCGCCCATTGGAGATTGAGTTTTGTCGAGTATATCCAACAGAGTGACAGCTTCCGGATGTGGTGAGTAAATTAATTCAAGATTTCGAATTGTAAAGGGATCCATCCAGACAAAAGAATTTTCGTCTAATCTTTGAATTCTGGTAATATGGTCAATTTCAAAATGATGGGTTTCATCTAAATATGAAAAAATTGCACCCGCCGCAATGGTTGCCAGTTTTAATTTTTCAATACCAAAACCTTTCAAAGACTTTACTTTGAAGTGTCTGCATATTTTTTCAAAAGCGTAGTCATACTGAAAAGCCCAGTCCTCGATTTGAAAACGGCTTTTGATTTCGGGTAAATCTATTCTTTTTCTTCTTTGATAAATTAATTCGCTTGGTCTGAAACTTTGAATCAATTTATGAAAATAAGATTTCTGACCTTCGGCAACCAGAAATTCACCGGTAGAAATATCGAGCAAAGCCATTCCGTATGAACCGTCTTCTTCATGAACGGCCATCAAAAAATTATTGGATTTGGCAGTCAAAACCTGATCATTGAGCGCAACACCCGGCGTTACCAGTTCTGTAACACCTCTTTTCACAAGTGTTTTGGTCATTTTCGGGTCTTCGAGCTGATCACAAATTGCAACTCTCAAACCGGCTCTTACAAGTTTTGGCAGATAGGTTTCAAGTGCATGATGCGGAAAACCCGCAAGCTCAATATGCGAAGCGGCACCATTGGCTCGTTTGGTGAGTACAATGTCTAAAATTTTCGAGCAACGGATGGCATCTTCGCCAAAAGTTTCATAAAAATCTCCCACTCTGAACAGCAACAATGCATCAGGATATTTAGCCTTGATGCTGTTGTATTGATTCATTAATGGAGTCTCTTTTTTTGCCAATTTCTTATTATTTTATCAGTTTGCTAATTTAGGTCAAAATAAGAATTGCTGAAAATTAATTATGAATTCTCAGACTTGAAAAAATAAGTTTCTCTGTTTGAAATTTAATCCTTTTCGGGTAGAAGAACTTCTTTAATAATTCTTACAAATTCATCTTTTGGCAACGCGCCGTTTACCTGTGCCGGATTATCATTCATTGGACAAAAAATCAGAGAAGGTATACTTCTGATACCAAAGGCAGCTGCTAGTTCTCTCTCAACTTCTGTATTTACTTTATAAATATCTATTACACCTTCGTATTCTTCAGCCAGTTCATCAAGTATGGGCGCTATCATGGCACAGGGTCCACACCAGCTCGCATAAAAATCAATGATACAAGGTTTGTCACCCAAATAAACCCATTCCTGAGTATTTTTTTCATAATCCATGATCTTGGTTAAAAAATCATCTTTTGTAATATGAACTGTTTTTGTGAGTTTCTCTGCCATAATTATTTTGTATAATTCAAAAATATAAAAATAAACTGAGCTTGTCAAACGGCTCCCGAACTAACAGCTTTTATTTAAGAATAAATTCACGATTTTTGCGCTATGAAAAAATTAAAACTCGAAGAACTTGGTCGGATTTCGGTTGAAGAATTCAAAGAAACTCAGAAGATTCCGGTAGTTGTGGTGTTGGATAATATCAGAAGTATGCACAATGTGGGATCTGTCTTCAGAACATCAGACGCTTTTTTGATAGAAAAAATCTATCTCTGCGGAATCACCGGCAGGCCGCCGCATAAAGATATCAGAAAGACAGCTCTGGGAGCCACCGAAAGTGTTGACTGGGAATATGCTCAGGATGCACTTTTGTTAATTGACCGGCTGAAATCCGAAGGTTATAAAATTATTTCTGTTGAACAAACTGACGGAAGTATTCAATTGACCGATTATAAACCGGATTTGAATACCAAATATGCATTGATTTTTGGAAATGAAGTGGAAGGTGTGCAACAAAAATTAATTGACAAAAGTGAAGTTTGTCTTGAAGTCCCGCAGGATGGAACCAAACATTCGCTCAATGTGAGTGTTTGTGCGGGTATAGTTTTATGGAAATTTTTCAGGAAATTCAGTATGAAAGGCTGAGTTTTTTTCAATATAACTATCTTTGCAGGAATGAATCCGATTCAGAAAATTTTAATTCTTCCGTTTGTCTGGTTGGTCCGTTTTTATCAGCTAACAATTTCACCTTTATTGGGCAGTAATTGCAGGTATCAACCGACTTGTTCCAATTATATGATGGAGGCGTTGAAAACACACGGATTAATAAAAGGTTTATATTTGGGGGCTAAAAGAATTTTGAGGTGTCACCCATGGGGCGGAAGTGGTTATGATCCGGTGCCAAAAAAAGAAAAATTATGACAAAAATATTTTCAGCTATTATTTGGGATAAAGATCCCGTATTGTTTGATTTTGGATTTATTCAGATTCACTATTACAGTTTGATGTGGATACTCGCTTTTGTGATGGGCTGGTATGTGATGAAAAAAATACTAGAAACTGACAAAGTAGATGTGAAACTTCTGGACCCTTTGTTTTTATATTCCTTTATTGGTGTAATTGTTGGTGCGAGACTGGGTGAACTCTTTTATAATCTCGATTACTATGAAGGTATGCCTTTTGGCAAGGCTTTGATTGAAGTTTTCCTACCGGTTCAGCAAAATCCGAATTCTTCGGCATTATTCGGGCTGTTAAAAGGCTATGAATTTACCGGTTTCAGAGGGTTGGCAAGTCACGGTGCAACGATAGGTTTTTTGTTATCATCTTATTTGTTCAACAGAAAATACCTGAACAAAAACCTGTTCTGGCTTTTGGATAGGGTGGCAATTACGGTTCCACTTGGTGGAGCTGCAATTCGTGTCGGAAATTTTTTCAATTCAGAAATAGTCGGAAAATTATCAGATTTACCATGGGCAGTTGAATTCGTGAATCAGAGTTCAAGTTACGGAAAGATAGCTCCGCGACATCCGTCACAGTTGTATGAAGCAATTTGTTATGTAATTATATTTTTCATAGTGTGGCATGTTTACAGAAAGACCAAACTCAAATACCAACAGGGGTATATCTTCGGACTCTTTTTTATTCTGCTTTGGATTGTTAGATTTGTGATTGAATTTTTCAAAGAAGATCAGGGCGATGAATTTGTCGCACAACTATTAAATATTGGTTTGAACAACGGTCAGATTCTGAGTGTTCCATTTATTTTACTGGGTATCTGGGTAATGATTTCATCTAAAAAAAGAATTTACAATGAATAAAAAATTAAAAAATGTTGCCTTGTTTGTTTTTGCAATGGCTTTGATTACCGGTTGTAAGGATGGCGGCGGGAATGTCACATCAACTGATGGCGTAGTTGAAATTGAGTTCATCAAACAGGGAGAACTCGAATTTTTGGATGCTGACGGAAATTCCTTCAAAAAAATTGACATTGAGATTGCAGATACACCCAACAAAAGAGAAAGGGGATTAATGGATCGTTCGGCAATGGATGAAAACAGAGGAATGCTTTTTATTTTTGATGACGATGATGTTAGAAAACATACTTTTTATATGAAAGACACCCGAATTCCTTTGGATATCATGTATTTTGACAGAGATTCTGTTTTAATAAACATTGCCCGAGAAGCTCAGCCCGGTGCAGATTCAGAAATGGGTGGAGGAACGGTTGCGGCAGCAGCGGAAGATTCCAAATTTGTGGTTGAAATCAACGGAGGACTGGCAGAAAAATGGGGAATTACAGAAGGAGAAACAAAAATTTCATGGATTAGGAATTAATTTTATAAATTCGTAGTTACTAACTTAATAAATTTATAATATGGGAATTGTAAAAGAATTCAAGGAATTTGCAATTAAAGGCAATGCATTTGACATGGCTGTCGGTGTAATCATCGGTGGTGCTTTCGGTTTGATTGTAAGCAGTATGATTGACGACATCATTATGCCGATAGTAGCTGCAATACTCGGAAAACCTGATTTTAGCAGTATCTATTTTGCAATGGGAACAGGAGCAGACCAGATTCCGGCTGGTGCAACTTTGGAGGCAGCAAGAGAAGCAGCTCCTGATGCAGCAATTTTTGCTTACGGTAATTTTATCACTGTAGCAATTAACTTTTTATTACTGGCCTTTGTGGTTTTCATGCTTGTTAAAACGATTAACAGAATGAAGAAAAAAGAAGAGGGAGCTCCTGCTGAACCGGGTGCAGAAGAAGTTTTGTTGACTGAGATCAGAGATTTGCTGAAGCAAAATAATTAAATTCTTTAAATGATTACAAAACAAAGAAGCCGTTTCAAAACAAAAAATGAGACGGCTTTTTAATCATTTTTTAAACCATATCCTCAGGTCTGACCCATTTGTCGAAATCTTCAGCACTGACATAGCCCAAACGGACAGCTTCTTCTTTCAAAGTTGTGCCGTTTTTGTGTGCAGTCTGAGCGATTTCTGCCTCTTTATAATATCCGATATGGGTGTTCAAAGCGGTTACAAGCATCAGTGAATTGTCGAGTAACTCTTTGATTTTTTTGAAATTAGGCTCGATTCCTTGTGCACAGTGTATATCGAAAGACACACAGGCATCACCTATCAATTCCGCACTTTGCAGGAAGTTATAAGCCATCATTGGTTTGAAGACATTGAGTTCAAATTGTCCCTGAGCACCACCTACGCTAATTGCAACATCATTTCCAATCACTTGAGC
>CAYFWH010000050.1:0-12564 GCA_964346785.1 uncultured Weeksellaceae bacterium
ACACATAGATTATATTTATGACGAAGTAATTGCAAAAAGAGATACAATTTTCTTCCCGGAAGATATTTCAAGAAACATATATGAAGAACTCTATTCAAGAACGGTTCAACAGCTGAACAATCCGCTGCATTATGTATATGATCGAATGGATGACAGAATCAATAATATTTTTAACAAACTCGTGGTCAACAAACAAAAGGAACAATTAAACGAAGATTTTAAAAATGATGTTGCCGGATTCAATATTATCGAAGCAATGCGAAAACAAGCTGAGCTCGATGGTGTTCCTGCAGTTGATTTCATGAGTCAGGCTGGCAGAGATGCTGAAAGAATGGCTACTCCTTTTGGCGCAAAATACGATTCTGCGGCATCAAAAATCAATTCCTGGGCACTCCATCCGGAATGTGTGGAATACCAGAATCTAACGCCTGAAGATGCCGATCAGCTGTTCAACAATCCGGGGAGTCGTCAAAACAATGCCAACCGGATTATTTCTGATTATTTTGACAAAACCGAAATCATCAGAGAAGATTCTGTAATGGTTTTGAGCGTTCCGGACAATTATCCAAAATTTGCACCGCTGGATATGACTACCTCCTATTCAAGCTCTATAGAAGGTGTTTATTATACCTATTACAAAAAGAGAATAAAAGAAATTCAGGAAGACAGCAATCTGCCAACACCACATTTGGACAAGAGATGGAACAATCCAAGATTTTTCAGAGATTTGGGTGTTAACAGAGATGCTTATGACAAAAATATCATCAGAGCTTTTATCTATGGATTAACTTCAGGAAACATCGTTCTGATTGACCATCAGGGTACTGCAACCTGGGGTTATAATACCGACAGAGGAATTGCATTTATGCTTGATGACAGTGGTAAGACAATTAAATCAAATATCAAAAAACTACTCATTGAATCGCTTTGGAATAATGAAAAACTGATTGATAGCCTGAATACCAGATTTAAATCTGAAATACTGAAATCAAAAGGGATTTGGGAACAAATCAGAATGGAAGGCAAAAGTATGCTGAGTATCCCGTTACTAAAAGACATCAGAAAATTCAGTTTTACAGCCGACGGTCCGCATAAAGATCAAAATGTAATTTCGGTATTTACCGGTTATTTGACTGATGTCCAAGACGACAGTAAATTTATTAATTTGGTATTGGACATTATTATTGAAACAATTATTGAAGTTTCGGGTAATATCGGTGCAATTACTAAAGAACAAACGATTTCAATCGTCAGCAAATTACTCGACAATATAAAAACTGACGGAATACCGCTGACCAAATCAACTGTCAGCAAGTTTTTTGATAATAAAATGGACGCTTTCTTTAATCAATGAAGAATTTAGGCTACATACTTAATTTATCAACCAATTATAATGCAAATAACTATTTGTATTATTTCCTGCCTTCTATAAGTTCGGGTCGTTTACTATTGTTTGAAAAACTAACTCAAAAACAGTTACCTACAAGCAAAAGGCATAAGGAAATAGATTTAAAAGAAAAGATAAACCATTTAAAAAACCATTGGGATTTATACAGGCTTAATCCAAATAATAAATATGAAAAATTAAAAATCAATATTGTTATTGATTATGAGCCTTGGGAATTTACCGGTTTTGGCAAGTATTCAGCTTTTACTTTTTCAAAAATACATTATTTGAGAAAGGAATTTGAAAAGCGATTTACCGAATATGATTTAAGTAAAATCGTTTTCCAATATTTCGTAATCAAAAACAAGGCAGAAGATCTGGAAGAATTTATTCAGTTTTTGGATGAAAAAAATGCAGTAAATAATGCTGACGGTCAGATAGATTATGGTGAAGTCAAACGGGATTTGATAGCATGGCCAAACTGGGAGGATCTTGAAAAATTCATCCGTAAAAACCATGATGTGAGCGGAAGACATTCAGAAGAGCCTCTAAATAAAGAAGATAAGTTATTAATCGATGAAATGGCTTTGAAAATAGAGTTTGGATTAATTGAAAAATTTGAACCCGAGTCTGATTCATACTTTAATAATTTTTTAACCGATTGTATTCAGGATTTTAAAAATGATTTAAGGCAAAGAATTCTGAAAATTGGTGATTTGAACAATATCAGTAAAAAGAAAGAACAACTGCTCAGATTGCTCAGAAAACTGTCTTCTGAGTTTTATCTCAGACAACAGGATGTACTTTTCAGGTTTACAATTGATTCAAAGACCAATAATTCAAAAATTTATGGTTACGAATCGCTTACTGCATTACTCGCCGAATCAATTGACTTTTTTGGTCAGGATAATCCTGCTGAATTCGTTACAAACGGAAATGAAAGTCGAAGTGTTAGCATTCAGGAAATTATATTTGATGAAGAAAAGACTTCAAAACTTTTTGGAAGATACCAGAGTTTTTATAATCAGGTGAAAAGTTCTGAAGAGCAAATGAATGAAAATAAAATCAGAATCAAACAATTCAAATTCACTTCTGAAATCGATCCGAGTCGTTTTTTCAAACTCGACGAAAGAATGACTGAAGATTTTCTGACAGTCAAAGGAATGAGGTACAGATATCTTGGGATGTTCAACAGACGAAGTAATCATAGAATCAGAAAAGAACTGGAAGAAAATACGATACAACCGCTTGAAGATTACATCAAATCACAAAGTCAGCAAATCAGCCAATCCTATAATCTGGACGGTGATTACGGACTTTCTGAAAATTATGAAGAGATGGATTTGAAGCAAATCAAACTTCAGCTTGACAATATCAAAAGACAGGAAGAATCTTTTAAATTGAGTTCATCCGATGAGCCAAAAAAATACAGTAATGCTGTGAATAAATTTAATATGGTAATCGGAATTGTGATTGAAAGATTTATGGATTCACTCAGAATCTTGCCTCACAGAAACAGTGTGATTTTATTCTTCCCGTTGGTTTTACTATTGGTTTTGATGTTTGGATTGCCTTTGTTCAGATTAACTGATTGGTTTGAGTCCTTTATTTACAGTACGATTTTCATTATATTACTTTCAATATCGGCAGTTATCGTGTGGTTTTTACTCAAATCCGAAGTCAATTCAAAATTCAAAGAGATATATCTTGAAAATGTAGAATTGCTCAGCCGTTTTCAGGAGCAGGTCACAGAATTGTCAGATATTTCTGTGAATGTCAGAAAAAGTACATTAAGAAGAAAGAATATCAAAGAATTGAACAGTGCAAAACAAACGCTTGAAGAAGAACAAAGAAAATATGGTTTGTACGCAGGTTTTTACAAAGAAATCACTGAACAAATCAGATTAAACGGACATAGTTTTGGGGAAATTCAGGTTAGCAATCCACCGGATGTGAGCTTGTCACCGCTTGAAGATGTCAGAAATAAAACTTTTGATAAAGATGCTGAAATTGAAGTCAGGTCAGGAACGACCGAAAAGAAATATCAAAAAATTGAAGCACAGTTGGGAATCATTAAACTAATTAAATCGAGGTAGAATATAATGGAGGGATTCTGGATTATAATCATTCTTCTGCTCGTTGTCAATTTTTTTGCCATGAACGGCAGAAAAACCAATACACAATATAAAAACTGGTATCGTCCGTGGTTGCTGGTAATTATGACCTTAATCTGTTTGGCATATTACAAGAAACTGACCGGAGGTTTTGAACCAAATACACAATACGATAAATTCATGATAGAATTCACTTTTATCATTGAAGTTATTTCTTTCTGGCTCGGGCTGAAGTTTATATTACACACTTCCAAAATAAACGACAAACTATATCCGCTTCTCAAAAAATTCAACATGAACAGAGTGAGAGAACGAAAATACGGATATGCGAATTTCCTGGTTTGGCCTTATGTTTATGACAACCACAAAATCAGATTCAGATATGGTTATAAGTTTTTTAAATACCTTTTTTGGATTGCTATTATTTTAATTTTTCTAAGTTGCTTTTTTTCATCTAAATACTTTGACAGATTCATTATTTTTCAACCAACAGTATTAAGTTTTCTTGCTGTTCCGGTATTTTTAGAATGGCTGGTTTATTTTGGCAAAAAGCCTGATGAAAACGAAACACCTGATTATTATGATGACGAAGTAGACTCAAACACAAGTTTTTACGATTTATACAGCAGGTATAAAAACGAAGAAAACGGATTTTATGAAAGTTGGATTTCGGGTCAGTTCAGAAGCAATCCTGATGAAGAAAAAAATGTTCACAAAAAAGATGAAGAATACCTGAATGAATATATTGAAAAAGTCAAAAATGAAAATACCGATTTAATTATCGGCTCAGACAATTTCACTGATTTGGTGCCGGAAGTTGCTGATTTGATTATCAACACCATTGAAAAAGGCGGCAACATCCTGATGATTTCAGATATTGCTGACCACAGTGATTACAATCCGTCAAGCGTTGGTATCAAAACCGAAAAAGATGAATCACTTTCGATTGTTCAACTTTTTTCAATTTACATCAAACAAATTCTGACCTACAAAGTTCCTGCAGCAGAAAGTCTGGCTGAAATCGGTTATTATTCAGACACCGACAGTAGCGGATTGACCAAAAGAATACTGATTTGCAGTGCAGAAGATGCATTGTCAAAAGAATTGATTCACTCTGATTGGATGAAAGAAATGGATTTGATGATGGTCTTTCAGTTCAATGATTCTCTCGCAAACAATCTCGGTATCAAAAGACAGTTAAGCTTATGGCTGAAACAGCAAAACAAGAGTTTCAAATCTCTGTTTTTCAAAAATTACAGTGCAGGCGGTGATGAAGCGATTTCGGTGACCTGGATTGTCGGAAGAGATGTTCCTGAAGTTAAACTACCAAATGTACAGACTTCTGTCAGCAGTTATTTCATCAATTTCGCATACGAATACAGCGTCAGCAATCTGAATAAAATTCTGGTTGGAAATGTCAATGAATTTGACCTTGCACCCGGAATGGAACTCTCTGTTTTTCCGATTATGGAAAACATTGACCACATACATTATTTCGAAGGTTTCAACCTTGATTTTGTGCAGAGTAAAAATAAACTCGAAGGACTTCAAAAATCATTCAGAAAAGGAAATGGTTCGGCAGAAGATCCTTTGAATTACTTAGACAATGTCAGTCAGTCAAAACTGTTGAAAGGTATTCAGGTCAATAATTTGCCGTTTATTGTTCATCCCCGCGGTAATTCGCAATGCACAGACAGACATGTTTCTATCGTTTATGACAGCATCAACAATGCACCGAAACTTTATCAGAAATATATGCATCTTGGTGAAGATGAATCTTTTGTTTGCATCGTTTCAAAACCGCATCTGATGCGGGAGTATTTTGCAGAAAATATAAATTATTTTGTTGCATCAACCATCGAGCCGCTTGAATTACAACTATCCAAATCAAAAATTAATCTGTGTTTGGAATTGCTCAAGCTATTGATTAACGAGCAGATAGATTTGGAATTCATCAAAAGTCTGATCAATATGCATTCGATTGATCCGGGCAGCGACAGTATCGTTGAATTCATCAAAAAATTATACAAACAATATCTGTTTTTGGATGTCAGCAAAAATGCAGTGCTGAAATCCGAAAGTAAAACGGTTTTCAGAGATGGCGAATACTACCATCTCCACTGTCTGAGCATGGATAAACAAAAGCTGGAAGTCAATGAAATTTTTGAATATCTCAGAAAAATTAAAGTAAAAGACAGCAGTGGAAATCTGATTCTGGATATTCCGAAATATTTGCTTTTTCAAAATTTCCTGCCGCAACAAAACATTATTATTGACGGAATCAGTTATGAATACATTCAATACAGCGACATCAATAAAGAGTTGGTTCTAAGGACTCAACCTACCGATAATTTTTCATTCAACAAATCAAGAGCGGTTATTGAAATTTCAAAAAATGCGAAAATTGAAAATGTTGAACCCGAAGACAATGCCGGTATTTTCATCAATGGAAGATTACATCATTTCACATCAGAAATCAATGAAACCGAAATCGAGATTTACTATGATTGCTACTATCGTTTCAACCGATTCTACAACAGTCCGCTTTCTGAAAAACAAACACCCAAATTAATTGATCTGACCAAGTTTGAAGGATTAATTGAAGATTCTAAACGAAAATACAACACTCGTTTTCTTCATTATAAATGGGAACTTCCGGAGAAGTTCGTTTCACACAAAGCTGAATTAACCACAAGAATTCATCACCTGATTTATGAATTCCTACCCATTCTATTTCCGCAAAGATGTCAGTATGTAATGATTGCCTCTGACAATAATCTTGATACCGGTCACAGAAAAACCGTCCCGTGGATTTTCCCTGAAAATAATTTTGAATATTCTACCGGTAACTTTATTGAATTTTATATTGTTGAAGACTCATTTGCTGATTTGGGAATTCTAAAACCAATTCAGAATTTCTTTACCAAAAAAATACTTACAGATTTGTATTCATATTTGAAATGGATCAATAACTCAAATAAAAAAGATACTGTCAGTTTTTCTCAAACCGATAACAATCCTAAATTCCTGAATGACAAAGCTTCTTTTTTAAGGTATGGATTAAATGAAAATCAAATTAAATGGAATTTTGATTTACTGATTGATTTTCTTGGTGATTCCAAATTAATTGATACCAGCATCAATCTGGAAATCCCGAAATTAATTCCTACAGATTTAAATAATCATCTGAAAATTGAATTGAATGAAAATCAATCTAAAACTAAGAAGACAGATGTAACTCAAACTATTCAACCCTCAGCCGAAACTATTGAATGTGACTATTGTGCAAAGCCTTACAAACTTTCTGAAGTTGAAGTGATGGAAGATGGTTTGCATCGTTGTATAAATTGTCAGAGCAATACAGTGAATGATTTAGAGGCCGGCAAGATTTGGATTGATTACATTCTAAAAAACTTTAAGCTTGTTTACGGAATAGCTTTTGAGCTTGAATTTAATCTTAATGTTGTAAGTGCCACAGAGTTACATCACGCACTTGGCAGGAAATTTAAAATAACCGATAAATATGATCTCAGAGAAAGATCAGGTTTAAAAAACAACAACATATATATCGAAAAAGGGCTGAAATATGAAGTTTTTGTAGGATGCGCAGCAAGAGAATTATCAAGGTTGTACATGTTAAAACAAATGGACTATCAGAAAATGAGTCATATGAATCCATTGGTGTTTAAAGGTCTGCCGGTTTTTTCAGAATATATGTTGTTGAAAGAGATGGGAGACAACCACATCAAAGCTTTTGCATCAGAATTGAGAACTGTGTTAACGAATTTAAAAACAGCCGAAGGAACCGCTTTCAGGCATATGGAGAAACACTACAGTTCAAAAAAATTCATGAAAAATCTTACTCTTAAATATCCGGTGCAAAAATAACAGGATTCAGTTCATTTTAACTATTAATCAATCGTTTATGGTGTAAATAAAATCACTATATTTACAATTGAAAAACTAACTTAAAATCAATTATCATGAAAAATCTTGTTTTCCTATTCGCATTTTTATGCGTTGGAGCAATTCCGGTAATTGCTCAAAAAACTTTTGAAGGTGAAATAGTTTCCAGAAACGGAAAAAATATTCAGTTAAAAGTTAACAAATTATCTGAACTTCCATCAAAATCATCAAATTGTAATATCTCAAAAGATATTTCGGGAACCAGTGTTTTTGGTATAAAACTCGACAGTGGCTGGATGGGTATCGGTACAATAAAATTTATTGGCAGTAAAGAAAGCACACTGAATTTTGAAATCATAGAAGAAACTTCTAAAATTGAAGTAAACGGGAAAAAAACAGAACAGTTTGAAAAAGGTAAAAGAGTAAAGGTAGAATGTTAAAGACTTTTGTCAACTTACTTTCTGCTAGGCATGACAGTTTTTTTCAAAAACTCATATTTTAAGTACCACAATAAGTTTTGTAATTCAAATCAAAATCTTTGGGTTCAAACAATGAATCATCCATTTCAGTATCATACCAGTACGGCATTTTCAAGTTGTAAAGAAGTGTATTGAGTTTCCTGAAATCAGATTGTATGGCGAGATCGAGTGCTTCTTCCACAAAGTAATTTCTCGGAATAAAAACCGGATTGTATCTTTCCATCAGTGACATAGCTGCTCCCCTGCCCGTTCCTCTTTCAATTCTTTGACGCCATTTTTCAGTCCATTTCAAAAACTCTGCTCCCAATATAAAATCAGAATTCTTGTACAATCCCGGCAAACGCAAATAATTGAACGAATGGGTATAATCTTTTTTGTTTTTTTTCATTAAATCCAAAAACTCATTCACCAATTCAAAATCGCCGTTTTCTTCTTCAGAAATTCCAATTTTACACAACATCATTTCTTTGTAAATCGTTTCAAACCGCTGGTCAAATTCATTGATTTTAGAAGTTGCTATTTCAACTGCTTTGTCCTCATCCTCATCTATCAATGGCAACAGAGCTTCTGCCAGTCTCGATAAATTCCATTTCAAAACCGCCGGTTGATTGCCAAAGGCATATCGCCCATTTTCGTCGATTGAACTAAAAACAGTATTTGGTTTGTAAACACCCATAAATGCACAGGGACCATAATCAAAACTTTCACCGGTGATAGAAGTATTGTCTGTGTTCATCACGCCGTGAATAAAACCTACACGCATCCAACCCACAATCAAATCAATTTGCCTGTCCATTACACGGTCTATCAACGCCAAAGCTTTGTTTTCGGCGTTTTTCAAATTCGGGTAAAATCTTTGAATCGTATAATCCAAAAAGTTTTTCAGCATTTCTGTATTTGTGAAATATG
The DNA here is from genome assembly GCA_964346785.1 of uncultured Weeksellaceae bacterium. Lineage (GTDB taxonomy): Bacteria > Bacteroidota > Bacteroidia > Flavobacteriales > Weeksellaceae > Moheibacter. The sequence continues at coordinate 8,796 of CAYFWH010000050.1, forward strand.
CTGCAAATTCAAAAGTTCCAACTCTTACAAAACCTTGCATCACCCGACACAATACAGCAGAATCTTCTTTGGTCTGACGATAAATTTTCTCATCAGAACGAATTACTGAAAGACTTCTTGAAGACGGAATCCCAAGATGATGAATCGCCTCGCTGTAAATGTATTCCTTTAACGACGCACGAAGTGTTGATTTCCCGTCTCCGCCTCTTGAATAACGGGTCGGACCGCTTCCTTTGAGCTGAACATCAAATCTTCTTCCGACCTGATCCAAATGTTCTCCCAACAAAACCACACGACCATCGCCCAACATTGTAAAGTGCCCAAACTGATGACCTGCATAGCTTGTTGAAATCGGTTTTGAGCCTTTTGTCAATGAATTTCCGGAAAGAATTTTGAGCAGCAAATCGGGATTTGAATCGTCAATATCCAATTCTTTAGCCAATTCATGATTGAATAAAATCATTTCGGGATTGCTGATTTCATCAGGCTGTTGCGGACTATAAAACACTTTTGGGAGTTTGATATAAGTATTGTCAAAGTTAAAAATTGATTTTTTTGTGTCCATCCGTTTTATTTCTATTGCAAAGTTATTGAAGATAATTTGACTCATCTGATTTAAACTGTCTTAAATTTGTGATACTTCAAAGTTTCAAGACTAACTTTAATATAATCCGGTTGGAACCATTATTAATACTTTAGTTTTTTGAGCAGGAAAAGCACTGTAAGTGAAAATAGCGCCACCAATTCCATAAGGCCTGATATAATAATTTAATTGTTCTGTATTTATTTCAAACTCATAAACTTCTACATTTTCAACTTTTACTTTTTTAAGTTCTAGCTTCCCCTTTTTATCAATTCTCTTAATTTCTTTTCTCAAAGAATCCCAATATGTTTTAAAATTAATTTTTTTAATCAATTCGTCTTTTATCATTTCATCGGTTATGCCAGAAGTAAAAATTCTATACGGAGTTAAATCGAATACAGGAAAAATAAATTTTTGTTTCTCACCAAGTACAAAACAACCACTTGAAGCTATCACATCTTCTTTCAAGAGTAATGAAGCTTTTTGGTCATAGAAATTATAGTATCGAGTGCAACTAGTGGAAATAGGACCCGGGCATTCTTCAACCGTATAAATGTAATATTCAAAATGTCTATAAAAATCTTTTTTTACAAAATCCACCACAACATTACCTAAATTTGCTTCGTCTATACCAAAATCAATATCACAATGATAGTCTTGTGTAATTTGTGTATTGCATGATTGAAACAAACCAAAAATGGTTATTATTATAAATATTGTTTTAGTGTTAAAAGACAAACTCTACTAATTTTGAATTACACGAAAATACAAAAAGTAATAATACTAAGTCAGGATTGCGATTAGTTTTCACGGCAGACTGATTACAACCATCAATACTATTATTGTTTATTTTAATATCGAACTCAGATATATAAGTCAATTAATTTTTATAAGCTTTGTAAAATTGCAATGATTCATCATAAAAATCAGTTTTCATCGTTTTGTCTATTGTGAAGAAGTTTTTACTCTTTTTGGCTTTTTTAATCTTTTCTTTTGGTTTGGGTCAACAGAAAAATGATTCTGTTTTGAATTTTTTGAACTACAAGACAGAAATCAAAAAATATGAACCTGATTTCAAATTAAAAATTAAAAATGATTCAACCCTTTATTTCACTCTGGATTCACTCAAAAACACCGGTTATTATACGCTGGAACTCGACTCTGTCAAAGGGAATACGGTTTTTCTGAACAAAGGTAAAATGTTCAAAAAAATATGGGTCAAGAACGACAGTATTTTTAATCACAAAGATGAATGGTTCAGCATTCAGAATCTGGACTCACTGATTCATATAGTCAATCAAAAATATGCTGATAAAGGCTATCCTTTTACCGAAATTAAAATCACACCGCTCGGATACAGAAACGACGAAGCTCAGGTCAGAATGGATGTATTGCTATTTGGTGCAAGAACAATTGACGGAATCAGACTCAATGGTTATGAAAAATTATCAAAAGGATATATCAAACATTCACTCGGACTAAAAACGGGGAAAATTTACAATGAAGCAGAATTGCACAAAATCTCTGAAAGAATGAGTTACAACCAGTTTGTGGAGGAAATAAGGCCGCCGCAGACACTGTTCAACCCCGATTCTACCTTTGTATATCTCTATACAAAAAAAGTGAAATCAAATCTTTTTGACGGAATACTCGGTTTTGGGAATGATGAAAAAGGTGATTTCCAACTCAATGGAAATGTGAAAATTGAACTGAACAATAATTTTAATGGCATGGAACAAATCAGGCTGAACTGGATTGCAACTCCCGACAAAAGCAGTTCACTCGATTTCAGTGTCAAAGTTCCATATTTGTTTCAATCCGCCATAGGAACTCAAACCAATCTGAATGTCTATAAAAAAGACAGTGTTTTTGTAAACACAAAAATCGAAGAAAGACTTTTTTATCAAATTACAATGAATTCGAATCTCGGTTTAAATCTGAGTTATGAAAATTCAAATTTTGTACTGGACGAACATCCTGAACTTGCGATGCTTTATGATGATTTCAGCAAAAGTGGCTACGGCTTGAGCTATGAATATACTCAACCATCATCAAACCGATTGTTCGAAGGAAAGTCAAAATTATTTATACTTGGCAAAACGCTCAAACGAAAAATTAGCGAATATGACAATGATTTGAATGATTATATCTACTCCAAATCGACTCAGTACGAAGTTGGTTTAGAAGCTTTTCAGTTATTTCGTTTGCACCCGGAACATTATCTGAAAACCGGAATTGAAGCTTTTGGCTTGTTTGGCAGCGATGATTATTTTTCTGCCAATGAACTCTTCAGAATAGGTGGTTTGAACAGCATCAGAGGTTTCGATGAAGACAGTATAACTGCTTCAGTCGATGGCATAACAAGTTTGGAATACCGATTTTTGTTTTTTTTTTATTTCTATATATCAGCCTTTGGAGATTATGCTTTTATAGAAAACAAATCGGCAGATTTGAGCCAGAACCTTTTTGGTGCCGGACTCGGTTTTTCATTTTTAACAGAATTTGGAATTTTCAATTTGAGTTATGCAGTCGGCAAACAATCCGATACCGGTTTTGACTTTAGAAATTCAAAAATACATTTCGGAATACTGACCAGATTTTGATGTTTAATTCAGTCCCGGCTGATTTTTAGCCATCATCTGCATCATTTTTCTGCCACCTGAAGTTTGCATAAACTTCATCATTTTACCCATTTCAGAAAACTGTTTCAGCAATTGATTTACCTCTTGAACACTTGTTCCTGAACCATTTGCAATTCTCTTTTTTCGGCTATTGTCTATAATCTGAGGATTTTGTCTTTCTTTTGGAGTCATTGATTTAATGATTGCTTCAACACCTTTAAAAGCATTGTCGTCAATTTCAACATCTTTCAAAGCCTTGCCTGCACCGGGAATCATTCCCATCAAATCTTTCATGTTACCCATTTTTTTGATTTGCTGAATTTGTTTCAGGAAATCATCAAAATCAAATTGATTTTTAGCAATTTTCTTCTGTAATTTTCTGGCTTCTTCTTCATCAAATTGCTCCTGAGCTCTCTCTACCAGCGACACCACATCACCCATCCCAAGGATACGGTCTGCCATCCTTTCGGGATAGAAGATATCGAGTGCTTCCATTTTTTCGCCGGTTGAAATAAACTTAATCGGTTTATCAACAACTTTTTTGTTAATCAAACGAGGACCACCG
>CAYFWH010000050.1:12574-13091 GCA_964346785.1 uncultured Weeksellaceae bacterium
GTCACCATCGAGTTTTGTCAAAATAACACCGTTGTAATCGAGTACATCATTAAATGCTTTCGCAGTATTCACGGCATCCTGACCGGTCATCGAATCCACCACAAAAAGAGTTTCTGTAGGTTTTACAGTCTGATGAACATCACGAATTTCATTCATCATCGCCTCATCGATAGCCAATCGTCCGGCAGTATCTATAATGATAACATTGTGTTTATTTTCTTTTGCTAATTGAATAGCATTTTGAGCAATCTGAACCGGGTTTTTATTTTCTGTTTCTGAATAAACCGGCACACCGATTTGCTCTCCCAAAACTTTCAACTGATCAATTGCGGCAGGACGGTAAAATTGCCGAAAATCTGGACACTACAGTAACCCGCAAGCTGGCAACATTCCGTTATCTTTTTGACCGGAACAAACCTTTTGAAAGACATCCTTTGTTATAAAAATCAGAAAATTTCTGCGGCCACTCTTTTTACGTGTGTACTTTTTCCCATAGAATAAAAATGGAGAATCGGTA
>CAYFWH010000050.1:13101-13921 GCA_964346785.1 uncultured Weeksellaceae bacterium
CACCAGCAACCAAAATCGGATTTTTACCTTTTTTCTTTTTCAGATAGTTAGCAAGTTTTCCGGAAAAAGTAGTTTTACCTGAACCCTGAAGTCCGGCAATCAATATAATTGTAGGATTATCAGACAAATTCAGTTCAACGCTTTCTCCACCCATTAGTTTGGCAAGTTCGTCGTGTACGATTTTAACCATCAACTGATTTGGATTCAGAGAAGTAATCACATTTTGTCCGAGTGCTTTTTCTTTTACAGTATTTGTAAAATCTTTGGCAACTTTGTAACTGACATCCGCATCAACCAAAGCTCTTCTGACCTCTTTAACGGTTTCTGCCACATTAATTTCTGTGATTTGTCCGTTTCCTTTAAGCGTATGCAACGCTTTGTCCAACTTTTCCTGTAAACTCTGAAACATTTGCTAAAATTCTTTTGGATTGCAAAGATATGAATCTTGTGGATTTGAAAATTTGAAGGTTTATGAATTTAATGAATTAATTAAAACCAATTTTTCATCATCAATTTTCAATTATTAATTACTAATTACATCATGTTTACAATCAACTAATATTCAGTCTGATTATTTAATTTTGTTTAAAACTCTGAAATGCTTTTTAACAATATATAATTTGGATTGTTTTAGTATTGGTATATTTGTTTTTTCTAAACACTGAGGTATGGAATTTTTAGAATTTGAACAACCCATCAAAGAACTTCAAGAACAGTTAGTTAGTTGCAAAACTGTTGGTGAAGAAAATGGTGTGGATGTAAAACAGGCCTGCAAACAAATTTAAATGGCCATTTAAGACTCAAAAAAGAAGATTTATTC
>CAYFWH010000051.1:0-774 GCA_964346785.1 uncultured Weeksellaceae bacterium
CTTTGAAGTCTCCTGTTTTTGTTGGAGGTGGTACTATCTTCGGTCCAAGACCAAGAAATTATAGTTTCAAACTGAACAAAGCAACCAAAAAATTGGCTAAGCGTTCAGTATTGAGTCAGAAAATGAAAGACAATGAAATCAAAGTGCTTGAGGACTTCAATTTTGAGGCTCCAAAAACAAAAGATTTTATTGATGTGTTGAAAGCATTGAATCTGGATACCAAGAAAACTTTGTTTGTACTTGGTGAGCCAAACAACAATGTGTATTTGTCATCAAGAAACCTGAAAGGAACCAAAGTAGTAAATAATTCTGAGTTGAATATTTATGATTTGATCAATGCAACTGAGGTTGTGTTTCTTGAAGGAGCTTTGGATAAAATTCAGGATAACCTAAGAAAATAAAACGAAAAGATATGTCAGTTATAATTAAACCTGTAATCTCGGAAAAAGCGACCGATTCAAGTGAACTGTTGAGTCAGTATTCGTTTTATGTAAATCCGAAAGCCAACAAGATAGAAATTAAAAAAGCTGTTGAGAAGGCATATGGAGTAAATGTGGTGAGCGTTAAGACCTTGATTTCCGCACCTAAAGTAAAAAGCCGTTACACCAAGAACGGACTTCAGGTAGGTAAGACCAATAAAATGAAAAAGGCTATTGTTCACCTTGCAGAAGGACAAGAAATAGATTTGTTTAGTTAAAAATAATTTTTAAATGTCAGTTAGAAAATTAAAACCTATCACTACCGGTCAACGCTTCAGAATCGTTAATGATTATG
>CAYFWH010000051.1:784-3902 GCA_964346785.1 uncultured Weeksellaceae bacterium
CCATGCGAAAAATAGGGGGTGGACACAAGCAAAGCTATCGTATCATCGACTTCAAAAGAGATCGTGATGGTGAAGCAGTGGTAGAGTCAATTCAGTATGACCCGAACAGAACTGCATTCATCGCACTGATTGTTTACGGAGATGGTGAAAAACGATATGTGATTGCTCAGAATGGATTGAAAAAAGGTCAGACTATCGAGTGCGGCGACAATGTAGCACCCGAAGTTGGTAACACTATGAAATTGAAAAACATTCCTTTGGGAACAGTTATTTCATGTATAGAGTTGAGACCTGGTCAGGGAGCTTTGATGGCGAGAAGCGCCGGTTCTTATGCACAACTTGTTGCAAGAGACGGAAAGTATGTAATCATCAAATTGCCCAGTGGAGAAAGCCGTATGATTTTGACGGAATGTAAAGCAACAATCGGAGTAGTTTCAAACTCAGACCATCAGTTGATTGTATCCGGTAAGGCCGGTCGTACAAGATGGCAGGGTCGCCGACCAGCTACAAGAGCTATGGCGATGAACCCGGTTGATCACCCGATGGGTGGTGGTGAAGGACGGGCTACAGGTGGTATTCCTCGTAACAAGAATGGTATTCCTGCAAAAGGATACAAAACGAGAGCTCCTAAGAAAGCGTCCAGTAAGTATATCGTTGAAAAAAGAAAGAAATAAGCTATGGCACGATCATTAAAGAAAGGACCTTATATCCATTATAAATTAGATAAAAAAGTTCAGGAAAATATAGCATCAAACAAAAAGACGGTTATCAAGACCTGGTCAAGAGATTCTATGATTTCACCTGACTTTGTAGGACAGACATTTGCAGTACACAACGGGAAACAATTTATTCCGGTTTATGTTACTGAAAATATGGTGGGCCACAAATTGGGTGAATTTTCACCTACCAGAACATTTAGAGGGCACGCAGGTGCTAAAAATAAAGGCAAAAAATAATAGGTAATGGGATCAAGAAAAAGAATCAGTAATGAAATGCGCAAAGAAGCAAACAAGGATATTGCTTTGGCGAAATTGAATAACTGCCCCAGTTCACCTAGAAAAATGCGACTGGTAGCAGACATCATCCGTGGTGTGGAAGTACAGAAAGCACTGGCTATTTTGAAATACTCAAAACAGCATGCTTCTGAAAAATTAGAAAAACTTTTGCTGAGTGCAATTGCCAACTGGCAGGAGAAGAATTCTGATGCTGATATTGAAGATGCAGGTTTGTTTGTGAAAACAATAACTGTTGATGGCGGAAGACAGCTGAAAAGAATTCGTCCGCGCGCACAGGGTAGAGCACACAGAATCAGAAAGCGTTCAAATCATGTAACGCTGGTACTTGGAACAAAAGAAGAATTAAAAGCAGAAGATAATTAATATGGGACAGAAAACTAATCCAATCGGAAATCGCTTGGGAATCATCAGAGGATGGGACTCAAACTGGTATGGTGGAAGTGATTACGGTGACAAAATTGCTGAAGATGCAAAAATCAGAGAATATCTGAGAGTTCGTCTTTCAAAAGCAGGTATTTCAAGAATTTATATTGAAAGAACGCTTAAGCTGATTACAGTTACTGTTACCACAGCCCGTCCCGGTATCATTATCGGTAAAGGAGGTCAGGAGGTAGACAAGTTGAAAGAAGAGCTTAAGAAAATTACTGACAAAGAAGTTCAGATCAATATCTTTGAAATCAAAAGACCGGAGCTTGATGCAAATCTTGTTGCTGCAAGTATCGCTCGTCAAATTGAAAATCGTATTTCATACAGAAGAGCAATCAAAATGGCTATTGCAGCAGCAATGAGAATGAACGCAGCAGGTATTAAAGTAATGATTTCAGGCCGTTTGAACGGTGCCGAAATGGCTCGTTCAGAAACTTACAAAGACGGTAGAATTCCATTGTCAACCTTTAGAGCAGACATTGATTACCACATTGGAGAAGCACATACAACTTATGGTCGTATGGGTATAAAAGTGTGGATTATGAAAGGTGAAGTTTACGGTAAACGCGAACTATCTCCATTGACAGGATTGCAGAAAAAACAATCTAAGCGAAGAGAAGGTAACCGAAAAAGACAAACCCGTTAATTTAGTTTAACCGTTTAAAGATTACAAGAAATGTTATCACCGAAAAGAACAAAATATAGAAAAACGCAGAAAGGCAGGATGAAGGGAAACACCAAAAGAGGTGCTGAACTTGCCTATGGAACTTTTGGGATCAAGTCTCTGGACGAAAAGTTTGTAACTGCCCGTCAGATCGAAGCTGCCCGTATTGCTGCAACTCGTTTTATGAAGAGAGAAGGTCAATTGTGGATTAAAATATTTCCGGATAAACCAATTACCAAAAAACCTGCAGAGGTTCGTATGGGTAAAGGAAAAGGTGCACCTGAATACTGGGTTGCAAGAGTTCAGCCGGGAAGAATCCTTTTTGAAGTAGCCGGAGTATCGGAAGATGTAGCCAAAGAGGCTTTGAGACTGGCAGCCCAAAAACTGCCTGTAAGAACTAAATTGATAATTGCAAGAGATTACTCTGCTTAAATAATTAAAGATTATGAAGATTTCAGATATCAAAGAATTAAGTTTGGAAGACCTGAAAGGTCAGCTTGAAGCAGCTCAGGCAGATTATCAAAAGTTAAAAATGAGCCACAAGGTTTCACATTTGGAAGATCCCCTGGCTATTCGTAAATCTCGTAAACACATTGCGAGATTGTTAACAGTGTTGAATCAAAAAACAGCTCAACAGTAAAAACATCTCGTAATGGAAAGAAATTTGAGAAAAGAAAGGGTAGGTATCGTAGCCAGCAACAAAATGGAGAAAACCATTGTTGTGTCAGAAACCTACAAACAAAAACACCCTTTATACGGGAAATTTGTGAAGAAGACCAAGAAATATGTTGCTCATGATGAAAAAAATGAGTGCAATGAAGGCGATAAAGTTCGTATTATGGAAACTCGCCCGATGAGTAAAAACAAGCGTTGGAGAGTAGTTGAAATTATAGAAGTAAAGTCGAAATACTTATGGGTTACTAATGTTTTCTCGTATTTTTCTTTTTTTTTTTCTAGCGATTTATCTAGCTTTTCAATACTATACTCTCTTCCAATACCAAGCTAAGCTTTA
>CAYFWH010000051.1:3912-13913 GCA_964346785.1 uncultured Weeksellaceae bacterium
TTAAAAGTAGCAGATAACTCAGGAGCAAAAGAAGCTCTGGTTATCCGTGTTTTGGGTGGTACCAAAAGACGATATGCTTCGGTAGGTGACAAAATCGTTGTGACCATCAAAGAAGCTACACCACATGGAAACGCTAAAAAAGGAACCGTTTCCAAGGCTTTGGTCGTTCGTACCAAAAAAGAAGTTAGAAGAAAAGACGGCTCTTATATCCGTTTTGACGACAACGCATGTGTGTTGCTTAATGCACAGGGCGAGATGAGAGGTACCCGTGTCTTTGGACCGGTTGCCAGAGAATTGCGTGACAAGAATTATATGAAAGTCGTATCACTGGCGCCTGAGGTTCTTTAAAATTTATGAAAATGACTAAATTGAAAATTAAAAAAGGAGACAAAGTCAAGGTATTGTCAGGATCTTCAAAAGGCATAGTCGGTAATGTACTGAAAGTTATGCCATCTGAAGGAAAGGCAATCGTGGAAGGTGTAAATATAATAAAAAAACACACCAAGCCAAACGCAGAGAATCCACAGGGAGGTATCGTTGAGGTTGAAGCACCTGTATATGTCAGTAAACTGGCATTGGTGGTTGACGGAAAAGGTACTACAAGCCGTGTAGGATACGAGTTCAAAGACGATAAGAAAGTAAGAATTGCAAAGAAAACCGGTAAAGAAATTTAATTATGAGTACAACTACATATACACCGCGTCCATTGGTTAAATACAGAGAGGAGATTATTCCTGCTATGAAAGAAGAGTTTTCGTACTCATCTGTTATGCAGGTTCCGAAACTTAAAAAAATTGTTTTGAGCCAGGGATTGGGTGCTGCAACAGCCGACAAGAAAATTGTTGACTATGCAGTAGAGGAACTTTCACTGATAACCGGACAAAAAGCAGTTGGAACTATTTCCAAAAAAGACGAAGCAGCTTTTAAACTTCGTAAAGGAATGCCGGTTGGTGCTAAAGTAACACTGAGAGGAGCTATGATGTACGACTTCCTTGACAGATTAGTTTCAACAGCACTGCCAAGAGTTCGTGACTTTAATGGTATCAGCGGAAAAGGATTTGACGGAAGAGGAAATTATAACCTGGGTATTACAGAACAGATTATTTTCCCTGAAATCAATATCGATAGAGTGAAGAAAATCCAAGGAATGGATATTACTTTTGTAACCAGTGCAAATACCGATAAAGAGGCTAAGTCACTGTTGGAGAAATTTGGTTTACCTTTCAAAAAAGATAACAAATAAGATTATGGCAAAAGAATCAATGAAAGCGCGTGAGCGCAAAAGACAAAGAATGGTGGCGAAATATGCTGAAAAGAGAAAAGCATTGCTGGAAGCCGGAGATTACGAAGGTCTTCAGAAATTACCCAAAAATGCATCGCCGGTTCGTCTTCACAATCGTTGTAAATTGACCGGAAGACCTAAAGGATACATGAGAATTTTCGGTATCTCAAGGGTGACTTTCCGTGAAATGGCCAATGAAGGTCTGATTCCGGGAGTCAGAAAAGCAAGCTGGTAAAATTTGATATAATTCAAATTACAGATAAATACAAATCCGTTTTCGAATGAAGACGGATTTTTTTTGTATTTTAATCCCTGAACTTATTTTTCTATTTTTACACTTTCACAAAAATTAAATAATCAATTAATGAGAAAAATTATTTTATCACTGATGGTTCTTTTGACTGTCAGAGCTTTTGCACAGGAAGATTTAACCTATCAGCAACCACCTCAGGAAATTCTTGAATTGGTAGATTTCCAAAGAGCGCCGTATGTTTTAATGGACAGCAAGAAGGAAAAGATGGTCTTTTTGTATCGCAATACCTATAAAACATTGGCAGAAATTTCAGAACCTGAAATGAGACTTGCCGGACTTAGAATCAATCCGAAAACCAATATTTCGAGTACCATAACCTATTATAATAATATACAATACCGTAAACTTAATGGGAAGGAAATCGTTCAGGTCAAAGGACTTCCGCAAAATCCAAGGTTGGCTAATTTTAGCAGAAGCCCCGACGAATCTAAAATGGCTTTTACAAATACAGTAAACGATGGCGTAGAGTTGTGGGTGGTTGATTTTAATTCGTTGGTTGCCAAGAAAATTACAGATGCAAGCGTAAATGCCCCCCTCGGAAATCCAATCACTTGGTTCAATGACGGAAACGCATTACTGGTCAGAATGTTACCAAAAGACAGAGCTGAATTGACAGATACTGATGCTGTTTTGCCAACCGGTCCGACGGTTACAGTTAGTGACGGAAGTCTTGCACAAAACAGAACTTATCAGGATTTACTTAAAAATAAACAAGACGAAGATAATTTTGATGCCCTGACTACTTCCGAACTGTATAAAGTTGATTTGAATGGTAATTCAAAACTTTGGAAAGAAAAAGCAATTTACAGAAGTGAATATTTTTCACCGGACGGGAATTATATAATGATTTCAACGATTGTAAAACCTTATTCCTACATCGTTCAGCTCAGCAGATTTCCGATGATTACCAACATCTATGACAAAGACGGAAATTTGGTTTCTGAATTTAATGAAAAACCATTGATTGAAGATTTACCGAAAGGATTTATGGCTGTTCAAACCGGGAAAAGATATTTTAGCTGGAGAGCCGATCAGCCGGCAACCTTAGTTTTCGTTGAAGCTTTGGATGAAGGTGACCCTGCAAATGAAGTTGAATTCAGAGATGAAGTTTTTCAAATTTCTGCTCCTTTTAACGGAAATCCTGTTTCAATCGCAAAAACCATAGGTCGTTTATCTGGTATTACCTGGGGAAATGAAAATTATGCTTTGCTTCATGATTATTGGTGGAACACCAGAAATACAAAGACTTATTTGATTAATCCGTCTGACTTCTCACAAAAACCAAAAGTGATTTACGACCGAAATTATCAAGATCAATACAGCGATCCGGGAGAACCTGAAACCAAAAGGAATGAATTTAATCGGGATGTTTTAGATATCAGGAATGATAAAATATTCCTGTTGGGCGAAGGTTTTACAGAAAAAGGACAATTTCCGTTTGTGGATGAACTCAACTTAAAAACGCTGAAAACCAATCGGATTTATCAGTCCGCTCTAAAGGATAAAAAAGAAGACATTGTTTCAATTCTCAATATAGACAAAGGAGAAATTCTGGTAAGCATAGAATCAAAAAATGAATATCCGAATTATTTTGTAAGAAATATTAAAACCAAAAAAGCACCGGTTAAGATTACTGATTTTGAGAATCCATTTAAGAAAATTGAAAATGTTCACAAAGAAGTGATTAAATACAAAAGAAAAGACGGTTTGGAACTTTCCGGAACACTCTATTTGCCGGTGGGTTATGATAGGAATAAGAAAGAAAAAATGCCGATGATTATGTGGGCTTATCCTGCTGAATACAAAGACAAAAGCAGTGCCGGACAGACAACAAGCAACCCGAATGAGTTTACATTTCCGTATTATGGTTCACCGATTTACTGGGTAATGCGTGGGTATGTGGTTTTGGATGACGCCGCTTTTCCAATTGTCGGTGAAGGCGATGAGGAACCCAACGATTCGTTTGTGGAACAATTGGTTGCCAACGCAGAAGCGGCTATTGATGCAGTCGATAAACTCGGTTACATCGACAGGGAAAGGGTAGCAGTCGGTGGTCATTCCTACGGAGCATTTATGACAGCTAATTTATTGACACATTCAAATCTATTTGCTGCCGGAATTGCCCGAAGCGGAGCCTATAACCGAACACTTACGCCTTTTGGTTTTCAGAGTGAAGAAAGAAATTACTGGGAAGCACCGGATGTGTACAACACGATGTCACCGTTTATGCACGCCGATAAAATGAAAACACCTTTATTGTTGATTCATGGTGTAGAAGACAATAATTCAGGTACTTATACTATGCAAAGCGAAAGATATTTCAATGCTTTGAAAGGATTTGGCGCACCCGCCCGTTTGGTTTTGCTTCCAAAAGAATCGCATGGTTATTCGGCCAGAGAAAGTATTTTGCATGTGATTTGGGAACAGGATCAATGGTTGGAAAAGTATGTGAAAAATAAGGAGAAATAAAAATTCCTGACATGAAAAAATCCCGGTAACTGCCGGGATTTTTTATTTTTAAAAAGCCAAAATCATTAATGAGATATATGATGTTCCGGTTTTTCATTATTCTCTTTGTAAAGAAGATTTTTCGACCTTCCTTTTTTGTAAATATTGTTTTTTATCAATTTTCCTTTTCTCAATTCGCGTTGTTTCTCTTCGGGAAGATGGTGAATTTCGGTACAATCCGTTGAACAGCAGCCATCATATTTTTCACGGCATTCATCGCACTGAATGAAAAGGATATGACAGGCTTCATTGTTGCAATTCGTATGGGTGTCGCAAGGTTTTCCGCATTGATGACAATGGGCAATTACTTCATCAGAGATTCTTTCTGCCATTCGCTGATCAAACACAAAGTTTTTTCCAATGAATTTATTTTCAATTCCTTTGTCTGAACAGTCGTTAGCATATTTAATGATTCCGCCTTCTAACTGATGAACATGCGGATATCCCTGATGTTTGAACCATGCTGATGCTTTTTCGCAACGAATTCCGCCGGTACAATACATGACGATATTTTTATCCTTGTTCCCCTGAAGAATCTCTTCTTCAATGATAGGCAATGACTCACGGAAAGTGTCCACATCGGGTGTGATTGCACCTTTGAAATGTCCAACCTCTGATTCATAATGATTTCTCATATCGATCAGAATCGTATTCGGGTCATCGGTCAATTGATTAAATTCTTCTGCCGACAAATGTTTTCCCTTGTCGGTTACATCAAAGGTTTCATCACTCAGTCCGTCTGCAAGGATTTTGTTTCTGACTTTAATTTTTAATTTCAGGAATGGAAATTCAGCTTCAGATTCATCAACGGCAATGTTGAGTCTGATACCTTTTAAAAAATCAATTTCTTCAAGTGTATCCCTGAATTCTTCGAATCTGTCGGTTGGTACTCCGATTTGGGCATTGATTCCTTCGTGAGCAACATAGATTCGCCCTACGACACCAAGTTTAAACCATTCCAAAAAGAGATAATCTCTGAAAAGTTGAGGATTGCCGATATGATGATACTGATAGAAAGAAATCGTCATGAATTTGACATCTTCTTCTTTTAGTTTTTTTAGCAATTCCTCTTTATCCAATTTATTCCACAGTTGCATACTATGTATTTTTTTGATTAAAGATGGTTGCAAAGATAAGGATTTGCTGTATTAAACTAAAAAAGATGTTTAAATCTTTGGAGTACTTTTGATTTTATTTATGAGTTGACTATAAATACGATTAGCTATTTCCACATCACAATTGATTAATTTCACTTCTCTTTTTTTGTCCGAATGATAATGGAACAAGAAGCGCGTATCGGTCTTATCAATCCCTAATTTTCCTCCCATGAAGATTGCTGTGAGAATTACAAAAATTGTAGGAGTCCAGTCTGTTTCAGAGTTAAAAAACTCAATGTCCCGGAATTCGTTATAACGATAAATTCCGTTGTTATAAGTGAAATCAGTATTATTTATTTCAAAGGATTCTTCCTTTAAAATAATTTCGAAATAAGGATTTCTTCTTAAAATGAAACTCTCCATATTCAAACGTAACAGATTTTTCAATAAAAAAATAAAATTATAAAAGAATTTTCTGAACAACCCATTAAATAAAAACAAATTAGAAAACTGTTTGTCAATTCAAATAATCTTTCTATTTTTGCACGCCTAAAAGTAATTGAATTTGATTCAATAATTTTAGGAGAGTTTAAGTTTAAAAGTGGGATTCATAGTAATTCCATACTGTAAAATAAACAAAAAATATGTTAACAGATCCAATTTCAGATTATCTGACTCGCATTAGAAATGCGATGATGGCAGGACACAAAGTTGTGGAAATTCCTGCATCTAACCTTAAAAAGGAGATTACTAAAATCCTTTACAATCAAGGTTATGTTTTGAACTACAAATTCGAGGATGGAGCTCATCATCAGGGATTGATTAAAATCGCTCTGAAGTATGACAAGCTGACAAAAGAGCCAGTCATCAAAAAAATGAAGAGAGTTTCCCGCCCGGGATTGCGTCAGTATAAGGGCGCCGGAGAATTGCCAAGAGTTTTGAACGGACTTGGCGTGGCTATCGTTTCAACTTCAAAAGGTGTAATGACCGACAAACAGGCTCGTCAGGAGAATGTTGGAGGAGAGGTATTGTGTATTGTTTATTAATGATTAAAAGAAAAAGAAATGTCAAGAGTAGGACACGCACAAATTAATGTTCCCGCAGGTGTAACCGTTGAAATGAAAGATGGTGTAGTAACCGTAAAGGGTAAGAACGCAGAAATGACTCAGCCTGTTAAAGAAGGCTTTACATTGAACATGGAAGATGGTGTAATCACTGTATCGAGACCATCTGAGTCAAAAGAAGACCGTGCATTGCATGGTTTGTACAGATCTTTAATCAACAATATGGTGGTTGGAGTTTCTGAAGGTTTCAAAAAACAACTGGAACTGGTTGGGGTAGGATACAGAGCTTCTCATCAGGGGCAACTTCTGGATCTTTCACTTGGTTTCTCACACAATATCTTGATGGAACTTCCAAAAGAGGTAACTGTAGAAACTGTTTCTGAGAAAGGTAAGAATCCAATTATCACTTTGAGCTCGCATGATAATCAGCTTTTGGGTATGATTGCTGCAAAAATCAGATCGTTCCGTAAGCCTGAACCATACAAAGGAAAAGGAATTAAGTTTGTAGGAGAAGAATTAAGAAGAAAAGCAGGTAAGACTGCCTAATAATAAATAATCGAACAATGGCACTATCAAAAACAGAAAAAAGACAAAAGGTAAAAAGACGTGTTCGTCGTAATATCTTTGGAACAGCCGAAAGACCAAGATTGTCTGTATATCGTTCCAACAAAGAGATTTACGCTCAATTGGTAGATGACAACGCAGGTGTTACACTTACTTCAGCATCATCAAGAGAGAAAGTAGAAGGTTCAACCAAAACAGAAATTTCAACTTCTGTAGGTAAATTAATTGCTGAAAAAGCAAAAGCTAAGGGAATTGAAACCGTGGTATTTGACAGAAACGGTTTTGTGTATCATGGCAGAGTAAAAGCTTTGGCTGAAGGAGCAAGAGAAGGAGGTTTAAATTTCTAAGAAAGGAAAATTATGTTAGGATTCAAAAATATTGAAAAAGTAAAACCGGCGGGAATGGAATTAACAGACCGTTTGGTTGGCGTTCAAAGAGTAACTAAAGTAACCAAGGGTGGACGAGCTTTCGGTTTCTCTGCAATTGTTGTTGTAGGAGACGGAAAAGGCGTTGTTGGTTATGGTTTGGGTAAATCCAAAGAAGTTGCTACTGCAATTGCAAAAGCGGTTGAAGATGCAAAGAAAAATCTGGTAAGAATTCCTTTGGTTGGAAATACAGTTCCTCATGAAAACGAAGCCCGTTACGGCGGTGCACAGGTTTTCCTGAGACCTGCTTCTGAAGGTACCGGTGTAATCGCAGGAGGTACTGTTCGTGCGGTACTGGAATCTGTGGGTGTACATGATGTACTGTCAAAATCAAAAGGTTCATCAAACCCGCATAATGTGGTAAAGGCAACTTTCAAAGCATTGCTTGAAATGAGAAATGTTGAGGAAGTAGCTCGTCAAAGAGGAATTACTGTTGGTAAAGTGTATAAAGGCAAATAATTTTTGAGATGAGTAAAGTTAAAATCAAACAGGTACGAAGTTCAATCAACAGAGAAAAATCTCAAAAAGATACTTTGATTGCATTGGGACTGAAAAAGATGAATCAGGTGGTTGAACATGAATCAACTCCTGCCATCGAAGGTATGATCAAAAAAATTCAACATCTGGTAGAAGTTGAGAGATAATTATTTGTAAGTTAAATACACTTAAAAAAGAAAGAAATGAAATTAAATAATTTAAAACCAGCTGCAGGCTCTGTCAAAAATAACTTTAGAAAAGGTAGAGGACAGGCAAGCGGAAACGGAGGAACTGCCGGAAGAGGACACAAAGGTGCCAAATCCAGATCGGGTTATTCCAGAAAAATCGGTTTTGAAGGCGGACAGATGCCTCTTCAGAGACGAGTTCCTAAATTCGGTTTCAACAATATCAACAGAATTGAATACAACGGAATTAATCTGGATGTAATTCAGGGTCTGGTTGACAACAAGAAAATCGGAGACAGCCTGACCAAAGAAGATTTGGTGAAAAATGGTCTTGCACACAAGAATGATTTAATCAAAATTTTGGGTAGAGGTGAATTGACAGCTAAACTAAATGTAGTTGCTGATAAATTTACTAAAACTGCTCAGGAAGCGATTGAGAAAGCGGGAGGCAAGGCTGAATTGAAAGAAGGCAAATAATCAAACCACACCGCTGAATGTATCGCAGATCATTGAGGGGGAAAACATTAAGTAAAAAATGAAAGGTCTTATACAAACCATTAAGAATATCTGGAGTATCAAAGAACTGAAAGAAAAGTTGATAATCACTTTTACATTTCTGATTATCTATCGTTTTGGTTCTTATATTCCACTACCCGGCATCGATATCAATGAGGTGAACAGATTGCTGGCAGAACAGGCTAATGATGGTCAGAACGGATTGCTCGGACTGTTGAACTCCTTTACCGGAGGTTCTTTCAACCGTGCTTCAATTCTGGCATTGGGTATTATGCCTTATATCTCTGCTGCGATTGTAATTCAGCTGATGCAGCTTGCTGTTCCTTATCTGCAAAAATTGCAGAAAGACGGTGAAAGCGGTCAGAAGAAAGTTACCCAGATTACAAGATGGCTGACGATTGCAATTTGTTTGGTACAGGCACCTGCTTATCTGACATTGCTTCAGACACAGTTGCTGCCATACAATGGTGCATTCCATTCGGCTTATCTTTTGGCACCGACCAATTTCTGGTTCCTGTTCCCTTCAGTAATCATTTTGGTTACCGGTACCATCTTTACCATGTGGATGGGAGAGAAAATCACCGACCGTGGTGTTGGTAACGGTATCTCAATTTTGATTATGATTGGTATTTTGGCAGATTTGCCACAGGCATTAATGAATGCATTTGAATTGGATCAAACCGGAGGTATTGCTTTTCTGATGGAAATTCTTGGACTGTTATTGGCTATTTTCCTGTGTGTACTTTTGGTACAGGCAGTCAGAAAAGTTCCGGTACAGTATGTGAGAAGAGCTCAGTCAGGAGGAAGCAGCTACATGAGATCAGTTACAGATTCAGTTCGTTCGTACATTCCGCTCAAGGTAAATGCTGCGGGAGTGATGCCGATTATTTTTGCTCAGGCAATCATGTTTTTACCTGCAACATTGGCCGGACTGGTTGCTGATTCAGAATCATCACTGATGCTGTTTTTGCAGAAAGTATCTGATCCGTTCAGTTGGCAGAACAACATCATTTTTGCAATATTGATTATTGTATTTACATTTTTCTATACTGCAATTACGATTCCTGTTAACCAGATGGCAGATGATTTGAAGAGAAACGGTGGAATTATTCCGGGTATTAAACCGGGAAAAGATACATCTGAATATCTTGATGATATATTGTCTAAAATTACTTTACCCGGATCTATCTTCCTGGTGCTGATTGCAGTTATGCCTGCTATCGTTCACCTGTTTGGAGTAGATCAGAGATTGTCGATGTTCTACGGTGGAACTTCGCTTTTGATTATGGTTGCAGTAATTCTGGACACAGTACAGCAAATCAATACCTATCTGCTGAATCACCATTACGATGGATTGATGACTTCGGGTAGGGTAAGAAATGTAGCCTGATTTAAATAAAAAAGGTTTCAAACAGAATATGGCAAAACAAAAACATATAGAACAAGACGGTACGATTATCGAAGCATTGTCAAATGCAATGTTCAAAGTAGAACTCGAAAACGGACATATCGTGACTTCACACATCTCGGGAAAAATGCGTAAGCACTACATCAAATTGTTACCCGGTGA
>CAYFWH010000052.1:0-10506 GCA_964346785.1 uncultured Weeksellaceae bacterium
TCGCACCTGAACGAATCAGATTATCTGTAATTTCAA
The DNA here is from genome assembly GCA_964346785.1 of uncultured Weeksellaceae bacterium. GTDB lineage: Bacteria > Bacteroidota > Bacteroidia > Flavobacteriales > Weeksellaceae > Moheibacter. Next base: position 37 of record CAYFWH010000052.1, read on the forward strand.
GTGCCTGTTCACCATTGTCAGGTTGCGAGATAATCAGATTTTCAACATCAATCCCTAATTTCTCAGCATAGAATCTGTCGAAAGCATGTTCTGCATCAATGAATGCAGCAATGCCTCCGGCTTTTTGTGCTTCTGCAATTGCGTGAAGTGTCAGCGTAGTCTTTCCCGAAGCTTCAGGTCCGTAGATTTCAATTACTCTTCCTCTTGGATAACCGCCGATTCCCAACGCAATATCGAGACCGAGTGAGCCTGACGGTATCACACCGATTCCTTCGTCCACAGCGTCATCACCCATTCTCATCACTGTTCCTTTTCCATAGGTTTTGTCCATTTTGTCCAAAACCAGTTGCAATGCTTTTTTCTTATTGTCTAAATCGCTCATAATCTTTGTTTTTGTACATTGTACTCAAGTTGAATACGCTGTGATTTTTAATTTATTTTATTTCTCTTTTGCAAATTTAATCCTATACAACGACAAAACATGTCGCAACGGACATTTAGTTTTCAAAGTAAAGGATTTTTGAAAAATGAATGACTAATTTACATCATTTTCTTCTGATTTAAAAATAAAAAAATGAATCGGTTATAATTTAATCCCAATAATTATTTATGTCTAATCCAACTCCAGAATTTGCTTTGCGTGTTCTTTGGTTTTTACTTTTTCGATTACATTTTCAATCAACCCATTTTCATCGACGATAAAAGTGGTACGAATGATTCCGTCATATTCTTTTCCCATAAATTTTTTTCTTCCCCAAACGCCAAAAGCTTTGATGATTTCTTTTTCTTCATCAGCAATCAGCGGAAAAGGCAGATTATATTTTGTTGCAAAGTTTTTTTGTCTTTGAACCGAGTCTGCACTCACACCGATGATTTCATAACCTTTTGCTTTCAGCGCATTTTCATTGTCTCTCAAATCACAGGATTCAGCAGTACAGCCCGGAGTGCTTGCTTTTGGGTAAAAATAAATAACAAATTTCTTTCCTTTGTAATCTTTTGAGCTAATCCTATTTCCGTCCTGATCCACACCTTCAAAATCGGGTGATTTGTCTCCTTTTTTCAGCATTTTTCTATAAATTGAATCAATTGATAAATATAGTTATAAATTTATAAACTTTTCTAAAGTTGAGAATTTAGAAAAAAGTTAAAACTAAAAAAATAAACTGAATGAGTTTCTTTAAATACTGTCCGAACTGTGCATCAGAAAACTTTAGTTTCGAAAATAACCGGCGGTTTGAATGTTTTGATTGTGGTATGGTTTATTTTCATAATGTTGCTGCGGCTGTTGCTGTAATTATTGAAAAAAATGAAAAAATCCTATTTACAGTCAGAAACAGAGAACCCCAAAAAGGAATGCTCGATTTGCCCGGCGGCTTTACTGATCCTGATGAATCAGCCGAAGAAACATGTGCAAGAGAATTAAAAGAAGAATTGGATTTAGATATTGTTCCCAATGATTTCAAGTATTTTATGAGTCAGCCAAATGATTATCAATACAAAAAGATTCACTATAAAACAGAAGATATGATTTTCACGACCGTGTTACCTGATAATGTGAAATTTGAACTTGAAAAAAGCGAAATTCTGGCTGTGAAATGGATTGAGAAATCAGAAATCAGATTTGAAGAAATTGCTTTCGAATCGTTAAGAAATGCTGTGAAAGCGTATTTGAAAAATAAATAATTGGAACTCTTTTTGATAGAATTTAAGATATGAAAAAAGCACTTTATATTTTCGGGTTGATATTGATAGCGTCCTGTACAACTCAAAAAACATCTTTTGATTATGACCGAAACCAGGATTTCTCACAAATCAGAGATTACAGAATTCAGATTCAACAAAATTCAATGAGTGAGTTGAGTATGAACAGAATTGAAGCTGCAATTCTCGAAGAACTTTCTGCAAAATCAATGACTTTCAATGAATCTTCAGAAAATTTAATACAAATTACAACCGAAGAATTTGTAAGTGAAACAGCCGGTTCAAATATTGGAATTTCAACCGGAAGTTATGGCGGTAGCTTTGGAACTTCAATTGGTGTTGGAATACCGATTACTTCCAAAAAACTGAATCAACGGTATTTGGTTTCAATTTTTAATTCTGCCAATCAATTAATTTGGGAAGGGAAATTAGATGTGCAAACTTCTGAAAATGTTAGTTCTGAGGTGCTTGAATCTTCGGTAAGAAAAGGAATTCAGAAGCTTTTTAAAGATTATCCACCTAAAAAATAATCAGTCAGAAATTATTTCAATTGGTTCTGACAAGTAAACAGTTCCCAGCGGAAGATAATTCAGCCCAAATGCAGCTTTGAAATTTCCTTTTTCAGAAATATTTTTGATTTCAATTTCAAGTTCTGTGACCTCACCGGGAATTAAAGTCAAATTTTCGAGTTCTACAATGTATGTATATAAAATCTCATGCGATTTCCCTTTGTAGTAATTGAGATTTAAAATGAATTCTGAATTTTCACCTATTGTAACCGGATGATTTTCAGCATTAATAATTTTAATTTTCAGTTTTGTTTTCTCTGTGGCTTTGAGTCTTAGATTTTTAACTGTCTGAATTTCAATTTTATGAAAACTGGTATAATTTTCAATTTCCTTTAAAGAATAAATCATGTTTTTATAGGCTCTGATTGAGTCTTTTCCTTTTACCCACGGAGAAATGTAGGTGATATTTTTGCCGTTGAAATCCTGATTTTTGTACCAAATATCAAACTGACTTTTTCGGTTGCCCAGCGTGCGGTGAACAAAAACATTTTTTCCGGGATTGTAAAAACTATAAACTGAAGCTTCCTGATATTTTTCGAAAACCGCATTCTCGATGTTAAAAGCAGCGAGATCTTCACCAAATTTCTTGTTGATTTCAAAAACTGAAAAACCGGGAAGCATCAAATAAATTCTTGCAGCCAGTATCAAAATAATTCCGGCTATACCTGTTGTAATCATTCCTTTACTGATTTTTTGATTGGCATAAAATTTATAAAAAATCAGTACCATTGCTACAAAACAAATCAATAGCCATTGAGGTTGTACATTTCCTTTGAAAAGAGTGATGAAAAAGAAAATCCCGGGTAAGATTGCAACCGAATACAAGCTTTTGTCAAATTCACTTTTGGGTTTAAATTTAATCAGTGATTTAAAATTAAAGTAAAAAAGAAAAGGAGCCATTCCCAAAAAATAATAAACCGGAAACAATGCAAGTTGGTTGAATTTAAAACCGTCATTTGCAGACCGGTCTGTGAGATGGTATTCAAATGGAATAAAATCGTGTTTAAAAAGCCATAATAAATGTGGTATAAACAGAATTAGGCTAAATACAACAGAAATATAAATCGTTGGATTTTTAATCAATTTGAAAACAAGAGGCAGAAGAGAAAAAATGATTAAAAGTAAACCGTGGTATTTGCTGTACATCAGTCCGGCCATGGCAAAACCGAGAATTAAAGCAGAACTTAACGAGTTTTTTTTCAAGAAATATTTTAACGAAAGAAGATAGAAAAAACTGAAGAAAAGTAGTGGAGCGTCCGGAGTGGCGATAAATCCAAAACTTTGAAGTACAAGAAATGAGAAAATCAATATTGAAAAAAGAATCAATTGATTTTTATTTTTTGGCTTCAGAATTTTCCAAATCAAAAAAATGCTCAGTGTATTGAATACGACCGTAAAGAACCTTAATCCCAAAGTGCCTTTGAAAAGTTTTATTCCTGCTGCAATCCATATTGCAATCATTGGCGGATGGTCGAAATAACCCCAATCGGGTTGTTGTGCCCAAAGCCAATAATATGCTTCATCATCAATAACAGGTGTTAAAACAGTCTGAATTATATTAATGATGAAGAAACAAAATATCAGAATATAAATTCCTGAATTTGGTTTAAAAACTTTCATTTCAATCACAAATCTATATTAAAAACTGTTGTTTATAAAATCAATGATGAATATATGTTAAATAATGAGTTGAAATTCTTACTTTTGCATACCAAAAAAAATATAAAATGAATCTTCACGAATATCAGGGAAAAGAAATCTTAAGCAGATACGGAGTAAAAGTTCAGAGAGGTATTGTGGCGACTACGGCTGATGAAGCTGTTGAGGCTGCAAAGAAATTGACCGAAGAAACCGGCACCGGCTGGCATGTTGTCAAAGCACAGGTTCACGCAGGAGGTCGTGGAAAAGGTGGTGGTGTGAAATTGGCCAAAAGCCTGGATGAGGTTAGAGAAAAAGCATCAGAAATCATAGGTATGCAGTTGATTACACCTCAAACGACGAAAGAAGGTAAAACAGTTCATCAGGTGATGATTGCCGAAGATGTTTATTATCCGGGTGAATCAGAAACTTCTGAATTTTATGTTTCAGTTTTGATGAACCGTGCAAGAGGAAGAAATATGATCATGTATTCAACCGAAGGCGGAATGGACATTGAAACAGTTGCTGAAGAAACTCCTGATAAAATTTTTACTGAAGAAATCGATCCTTTGATAGGTTTACAAGGATTTCAGGCAAGAAAGATTGCTTTTAATCTTGGCTTGAGCGGAGCAGCATTCAAAGATTTTGTGAAATTCATCAGTTCATTATACAAAGCTTTTGAAGGTGTGGATGCTTCACTTTTTGAAATCAATCCTGTGTTGAAAACTTCAGACGATCAAATTTTGGCGGTTGATGCTAAAGTAACAATCGATGACAGTGCACTTTATCGTCACAAAGATCTTGCAGAAATGAGAGATTTCCGTGAAGAAGACCCGACTGAGGTTGAAGCCGGAGAAGCAGGTCTGAATTTTGTGAAATTAGACGGAAATGTCGGTTGTATGGTGAATGGAGCCGGTTTGGCAATGGCTACCATGGATATCATTAAATTATCGGGTGGAAACCCTGCCAACTTCTTGGATGTGGGTGGAACAGCTGATGCAGAGAGAGTTGAAAAAGCTTTCAGAATTATTTTGAGAGATGAAAATGTGGAAGCAATTCTTGTAAATATCTTTGGTGGAATTGTAAGATGTGACCGTGTGGCACAGGGAATTTTGGATGCTTACAAAAATATGGGTGATGCAATTAAAGTTCCGATTATCGTAAGATTGCAGGGAACCAATGCTGAAATTGCGAAGAAAATGATTGATGATTCAGGTCTTGAAGTTCTTTCTGCAATCACACTTGAAGAAGCAGCCAACAGAGTGAAAGAAGTGGTTTCTTAAGAAAACTGAAAATATAAAAATGAAAGGAATCCGGATGGGTTCCTTTTTTTGTGATTATAACTCAATATATTTACTTTTGTCAAATGTCAAAAATTCAACAAATAAAAAGAAAAGACTTAAATCTGGAAAAGTATTCTGAAACACTTCAGAATGCTTTGAATTACCGGATTTATGCCGAATACTGGTATTTGGATGTTTTGACAAATGAAAAATGGGAATGTCTGGTTTATGGCGATTATGAGGTTGTTATGCCAATTCCGTTACAGTATAAATTTGGGTTTAAATTTGTGATTCAACCTCTATACTGTCAACAACTCGGTGTTTTTTATCAGAATGAAATCTCTAAAGAATTATTTGATGAATTTAAAAAATCACTGCATGAATATCGGGTTCGTGCTTATAATTTCAATGAAGAAAACACTAAGATTTTTCAACCGGCAGGAGAGCTGAGGCCTAACTATCTTCTGGGGCTTGAGAAAGATTATTCAGAAATTTTAGAAAAATTTGAAAGAGACAGAAAAAAAGACATCAGAAGAAATCAGAAACATGAATTTAATTTCTCAAATGATTTTCAAATCGATAAATACTTTGAATTACTGAAGTCTGAATATCCTGATTTGGCCAAGAGTATTGATTTGGTAAAAATGAGAAAATTGATTGAAACTCTGATTAAACAAAACAAGCTGAAGAGCTATACATTGCTTAATGATGAATCAAAGGTGATTTCGATATGTTTATTTGCAGAATCGGCTGAAAGAATAATTTTGCTTTTTTCGGCTAGAGACAAAGAACTGGAGACAAAAGGTGCATTTGCTTACCTGTTGAATTATGTAATTGAAACTAGTTCAGCCCAGAATTTAATTCTTGACTTTGAAGGTTCGATGATTGAAGGAATCGCAAAATTCAACAGTAGTTTTGGCGCTGAACCTTCTTACTACACAGCATTTTCAAATTTCAAAGTATAAAAAAGCCTCTCTTTCGAAAGGCTTCTATATCTAATAATCTGAGTTATTTACTTGATTATTACTTTCTTTCTGATCAAATGTCTTTCAGATTGGATAGTTACTACAAAAACACCTTTTGGCAGGTTTGAAAAATCCAAATAAGTATTATTGTCAATCTGATTATAAGACAGAGTTCTCACAAGCTGACCGCTTGAATTTCGAATACTCACCACAGCCGGTTCGTCTATCAGTATATTCAACTGAGCTTTTCCGTTGGTAACTGGATTTGGGTAGATTAATGCATATTCATTGTTTATATTGACATCATCCGTACCTAAACTGCTTTCAGTTACAGCAGATCTCCAAACACCTCTTCCGTAAGTTGATACCAGTACATGACCTTCAACTGTGTTGATTTCCAAATCTGTAATTCTGGCATTCGGTAAATTGTTGTTGAATAATTGCCACTCATTCAAATCATCATTAATGTACCAAACTGCATTTCTGGTTCCAACATATACAGTATTGTTCGGGCTGTCTTTTTGATGAGCAACTACATATTTTGTCTGAGTTGACGGAAGATTATAAGTGATTTCAGTCCAGGTTTGTCCGCTGTCTGTAGATTTGAAAACTGAATTGACACTTGTGACATAAATTATATTTGGATTGTTTTGGTTAAAATCTGCGTTTGTGATACTTCCTCTCCATCCGGTATTTGGTTTAGGAAGTTGATCAAATGTCAACGGATAAGATGTTTGTCCTTGAGCCAGAAAGAGATTCTGGGTATTTGCTACAAGCACTCTTTTATCGTCAACCGGGTCAACTCTTATGATGTCGAGTTTTGGTGTAAATGTATTGGTAGATGATAATTGAAATGAAGACCCGCTCAAACGATATAGTTTTGAATAACCTGCGTACAATGTTCCGGTTGATGAAAACTCAAGTGGTGTAACCCAGTTGCCTGATTCAGGTCCTTCAGCAACATATTGACCGCTTCCGTTGGGAGTCGCTGCATTGAATCTGTACAAATACATACCGCTTTGAATAAAACCGTAATATAAATTTGAATTTACCGGATTGATTGCAGCATCCATACCATCAGCACCATAGAAATTTTTCCAGTCATTGTTCACATACGCATAACCACCGTTGTCCTGAAGTCCGCCTACAATTTTAGATGAAGTTTCGGGAGCAACATCAATTCTGTAGAACTGACCGATATTCAATCCGTTTTTGGTTTTATCTGAGAAAGTGGCTCCATAATCATCCGAAATATAGATTCCACCGTCTGTGCCTGCATATAATTTATCATTAAAAAACTTTAAATCATGGATATCAGCATGGGTATAATTAGGTGCGTTAGGATCACTCCAGTTGGCTCCTTTTGTGAAACTTGTACCGCCATTGGTTGATTTCCAGACATTCATACAACCTGTGAAAATAATTTCAGGGTCAGTATCTGAAGCAACAAGAGCTAAGTCAAACCATGCCTGATATGCTTCATAAATATCAGTTGTATTGTTTCTTGTCTGAAATGTAGCTCCACTGTCAGTTGACCGGTCAAGTGTTTTGAATGAATCATTTTGATTCGATACCATTACATACAGATAATCTGGGTTGGCAGCCGTTACATCAATCACGGTTCTTCCTGCATTGGTGTAATTTTTAATAACAGAGAAATTTTCTCCTGCATCTGTTGATTTAAGTATGTTAACCTGACTTGGATTTGTCCTTTGTTCAACAATGTAAATTGTATTCGGATCACCCGGTTTTAACCTTATTTCCTTGATATTTCCGTTGTATTTTTTTGTCCAACTTACACCTGCATCGGTTGTTTTAAAAATACCTTGTGCACTGACAACCCATAGTACATTTGAGTTGGAAGGATGCATGTAAATTTCTCCCGACACAGTATTTCCTGTAACTGTTGAACCGGTAGAATTCCAGGTTTGACCACCATCGATAGATTTGTAAGCTCCGATACTGTAGCTGTCATAAGCATCTTCATCACCGGTTGAAATATATATGATATCAGAGTTATTATAATCAACTGCAATTCCTGACACCCCGATTGAAGGAAGATACAAAGTCAGAGGATACCAGCTGTCACCATGATCATTAGAAACCCAAAGCCCGCCATCGGGAGTTCCCACATATACTCTGTTAGGATTGTTCGGGTCAACCAGACTGACATTTACCCGTCCCTGTCCGGCACTCCATGATCCCTGATTCGTGTGTGTCCACGGACCCAAGGGAAGCCAGTTACTGTCGTCTTCCATTCCGTGAGCTGCAAATTTCATATTCATAATATCATTCCAGCTCTGAGCCAGTTCCCATGCAGTTGGGATAGTGCCGTCTTCTTTCACTTCATGTTTCCATAATTCTATCCATCTTTGCATTTGCTTCCATCCAATCCCTCTTACGCTGGTATCTTTACCTTCCCAGTATGCGTTATAAGCATCAACCTGATCCTGAAATTTATCTGAATTTGATTGAATCTCAGTTCGGTTTGGTGTAAGTAGGTTGTTATTTTGCTGAGCTTTTACAATAAAAGAAAATAGAAAAAAAGAAATGATTAAATAAAAAGGATTTCTCATGTGTATAATGATTATTAAATTAATTTATAAAGATAAGAAATATATTAATACATATAGTCTGACTTTAAAAGAGGATATATTTGTATTTGTTAAAACAAAATCATGAAATTTAGACTTTTACTTATTCTAATTTTTGCCGGAATTTTGGTGTACGGTCAAACAATTCTGAACAAACAAAACAACCGGCCATTGGCGGATGTTGAAATTATTTCGGGAGATCAATCTGCAATAACTGACGAAAATGGAAATTTTGATTTGAATCTTGCTGCATCCGATATTCTTTTGATAATAGCTCCTGGTTATCCGGAGGTAAGAGTAAAATATTCAGATTTTAAAAATGGAATTTATTATTTAGATTTCGATGCAATTGAACTTGAAAATGTTGTAATATCACCATCGAGATGGAAGGGAAGTAAAATTGATACCGGCCATAAAACTGACATTTATTCCAAATCAGTTATTGAAATAGAAAATCCGAAAACAATGGCTGATTTGCTTGGTGCTGACAATGATATTTTTATTCAGAAGAGCCAGTTGGGAGGAGGAAGTCCAATGATCAGAGGTTTTGCAGCCAATAGGGTGTTGATAACCGTTGACGGGGTTCGTATGAACAGTGCGATTTTTAGAAGCGGAAATCTTCAGAATGTTATCTCACTCGATGCGAATTCAATCGACAGGGCAGAGGTGATGCTCGGTCCGGGTTCATTGATGTACGGTAGTGATGCCATTGGAGGCGTTATGAATTTCTATACACTGACTCCTCGTTTTTCAAGCTCAGATAAAATTGAAATTTCAGGCTCGGGTATGCTTAGATACTCTTCTGCATTAAAGGAAAATACAGCCCACCTTGATTTTGGAATCAGTGGTAGAAAATTTTCATCTGTAACCAGCTTTACCTATTCTGATTTTTCTGATTTGATAATGGGAAAACACGGCCCGGATGAGTACCTCAAACCTCATTATGTAATTCGTGAAGGAGATCAAGATATAACAGCGGTAAACCCAAATCCGAGAAAGCAATTGTTTACCGGATATGATCAGTACAACATCACACAGAAATTCAGATACAAGCCAAATGACCGCTGGGATTTGAATTATGGTTTTCATTATTCAACGACTTCAAATGTACCGAGATATGACCGTTTAATCATTTACAAAGGAGACGATTTGAAATCAGCAGAATGGTATTACGGCCCTCAAAGATGGATTATGAATAATCTGAGTATCGAAAATTCAGCTGAAAATTCTTTTTATACCAAAGCAAAATTGATTCTTGCCTATCAACATTTCGAAGAAAGCCGTCATTCCAGAAATTTCAATAAAAATGACAGAAGAGATCAAAATGAAAAAGTCAATGTTTTTTCAGTTAATCTGGATTTATACAAAAACTTCAACCCACAACATACTTTATTTTATGGAATCGAAGGACTTTTTAATAAAGTAAATTCGGTTGGAAGGCTATATGATATAGTAACCGGCGATGTAACCGGTGAAGCTTCAAGATATCCTGACGGTTCAACCTGGAATTCATACAGCATTTATGTATCTCACGAATACAGACCCAGTACAAAAGTATCGATTCAGGGAGGTTTGAGATATTCATATATTTCTGCTGAATCAAAATTCACAAAAGAATTCTTTGATTTTCCGTTTGACAAAGCCAATATTAAAACCGGAAACCTTACAGGAAATATAGGTTTGAATTATCACCCGACACAGACCACCAATTAGAGAGAGA
>CAYFWH010000052.1:10516-13888 GCA_964346785.1 uncultured Weeksellaceae bacterium
GATGTTTTCAACCGGTTTCAGAGCACCAAACATTGACGACATTGGAAAAGTATTTGAATCCGGACAGGCAGAAATAGTTGTTCCAAATCCGGATTTGAAAGGCGAATATGCTTATTCCGGTGAAATAGGATTGGTTCAGAAAATTGGTGATTTTGCTAAACTTGATATAGCTGCTTATTACATTGATTTGAAAAATGCGATGGTCAGGAGAGATTTTCAATTCAACGGAGAAGATTCAATTTTTTACAATGGAGAATTAAGTCAGGTTCAAGCAATTCAGAATGCAGCCAAAGCATATTCATACGGTGTGGAAGCCAAACTGGATTTGTTTTTCAGCAGAAACTGGAGTTTGAGAAATGCATTGAATTATCAGAAAGGAAAAGAGGAACTTGACAATGGTGACAAAGCTCCGTTCCGCCATGTGGCACCGCTGATGCTGAGAACAGGAGTCAATTATAAGGCAGATAAGTTCAGGGCTGAATTTTATCTCCTTTACAACGGTGGATTTGAATTTGATGATCTGGGACCATCTGAACAGTCAAAAGATTATATGTATGCAATCGACAAAGACGGAAATCCGTATTTGCCAAGCTGGTACACACTGAATTTGAAAGGAGTTTATGACATCAGTGAAAATCTCTCGGTTTCAGCCGGTTGGGAAAATATGACCAATCAGAGATACCGACCATACAGTTCTGGACTGGTTGCTCCGGGTTCAAATATGATTTTCTCGGTGAGATACAATTTCTAACTGATCATAATTGACTAAATTTGCAGTCAAAATTATTTTGAAATGATTGATCAAATCAGGAAACATATAGAAGAAGCCGGCGAATTTACTGCCCAAAATCTCGCAGAAGTTGAAGAATTCAGAATTAAATATCTCGGTAAGAAAGGGATACTGAATGACTTGTTTGCTCATTTCAAAACTGTACCCAATGAACAGAAAAAAGAATTTGGTCAGGTAGTCAATGAGCTCAAAAATCTTGTAAATGAGAAAGTGACGAGTCTCAAAGAATCTTTTGAAAGTTCTGCGGAGTCTTTGTCAGGGCTTGATTTGACCCGTCCGGGCGAGAATTTCGAAATCGGCTCAAGACATCCTATCAACAGTGTGAAAAATCGAATTATTGAGATTTTTTCAAGAATAGGTTTTACACTTTCTGACGGGCCCGAAATCGAAGATGACTGGCATAATTTCACCGCACTAAATCTTCCGCAACACCATCCGGCAAGAGATATGCAGGATACTTTTTTCATTGAAAAAGATCCGGATGTGGTACTGAGAACCCATACTTCTTCTGTGCAAATCAGATATATGGAAACTCATAAACCAACGATCAGAATTCTTTCTCCGGGCAGAGTTTACAGAAATGAAGCGATTTCTTCCCGTTCACATATGATGTTTCATCAAATCGAAGGACTTTATATTGACAAGGGGGTTTCGTTTTCAGATTTGAGACAGACTTTGAGTTATTTCACAGAAGCTTTGTTTGGCAAATCAAAAATCAGGCTCAGACCTTCATATTTTCCGTTTACAGAACCGAGCGCCGAAGTAGATGTTTACTGGGGACTCGAGACTGAAACCGATTACAGAATTACAAAAGGAACCGGATGGCTCGAAATTATGGGCTGTGGTATGGTTGATCCGAATGTACTTGAAAATGTGAAAGTAGATCCTGAAGAATACAGCGGTTATGCTTTTGGGATGGGAATCGAGAGAATTGCATTATTGCTGTATCAAATAGGAGATATAAGACTTTACACCGAAAATGACATTCGTTTTCTGGAACAATTTAAATCTGAATTGTTTTAAGTTAACAGTTACTCTAATTTTTCATAAAAGAATAAATCGTAACCGGGGAAAAGTTCTGGATAAAAAATGGCTGACAAATCTTTTAAAACCATATCCGGTCGAACTGTACCGGTTTCAAAATAATCATTTGCACCTTTTGAATTAGACCGTTTGCTCCAGTTATAAACCTTTTTGTTTTTCACAGCATCAAACCATTCATAATTGCTGTATGCACCGGTTAATGCTTTTAAATTTGGATAGTCACCCGCATTCATCCAAACCGAAGCGTCTGCTGCTTTTTCATATACAGACTCAAAAGAAAGTTTCGGACTGCCTTCAGAATTGTCGTCTTTCCAGAGATAATCACCACCTGCATCTTTGAATAATCCTGATTGAAAACTTTTTCCACCGGGCATATACCAAACATCGCCATAAATCTGATTTGCAAAAACAGTTGGCTTTTTTAGATTTGAATCACTGACGATTTTCAAAATTTCATTGTAATTATTTACGATTTCGTCAAAAACTATTTCAGCTTCTTTCTCTTTGCCAAACAGCTTTCCAAACACCTTCAGATATTCTGCTCTTGACAGCGGATCTTTTTCTTCATATTCATCAATATAAAGAACCCTGATGCCCGAATTTTTAATTTGCTGATGAAACCGGGCGAGGGTAGGACCTGATGATGTGATAAAAATATCCGGTTTTTCTATTAATATTTTTTCAGTAAAAATCTCATCATAAGAACCAATTTGTTCAATTTTATTTTGATTGTACAAATTAATAATTGTTGAATTGTAAACAAAATCGGGTTGGCTGATTCCTTTGATAACTGACAGTAAATCAAGTTCATTTAAATAAGAGATCGCTGAAGTGGGAACAACCATTGTGGTTTTGAGCGGCAATTCTGACTTTGAAAAACCGAGTTTTTCACCAGAAGAAAATATAAAAACCGAATCCGAAGTCTCTGACATTTGAATCTGATTGGCATATTTCAAAAGGTTTGAATCTTCGGTTTTGTTCAGAGTTTCTTTTTTACATGAAAACAATAAAAATGAAAATATTATAAATGCGACTGTAGATTTCATTGGTGCAAATTAAGGTAAGTTTTGTTAAATATTAATATAAATCTCATTCGGATTAATTTATTAAATTCTAAATTTTCCTCATCTTTAACCCAAAAAAGAATGAAAATTATATCATGGAATGTCAACGGCATTCGAGCGGTTACAAAAAAAGATTTTTTTGAAGATGTTTCAAAAATGAATCCCGATATTCTCTGTCTTCAGGAAACCAAGGCACAGCCCGATGAAATTGAGGAAGCATTGAAAGAATTAAAAGATTATCCTTATCGTTATTACAATTCGGCAGAAAGAAAAGGGTATTCTGGAACAACAATTTTATCGAAAATAAAACCGATTGAAGTTACCAACGATATCGGAATTGCCGAACACGATACCGAAGGCAGGGTACAATGTGCTGAGTTTCAGAATTTTTATTTGGTGAATACTTATGTGCCAAATTCAGGAAATGGATAGAAACGATTGGATTATCGTCAGGAATGGGATGTTGCTTTTCTC
>CAYFWH010000053.1:0-13695 GCA_964346785.1 uncultured Weeksellaceae bacterium
TCCATCCAAACTGACTTAAAAAAGCATAATAATTTTCATTCGTTATTTCAATACCGGCTTGACCTCCGGTACCTTCGTTTATATCATCCCAGACAAGGTTGTCATCCTCGTTGAATTCACCTTTCCACAAAATCATATCGTAATCAACACCACCTGTATTGCTGGTTGGTACTTTCATCGTAAAGCAAGTTGACTGATCCAAAGCAACTCCGTCTTTGTAGGCTTCAATCATGAATGCACCTCCCGTTACCAGTGTTTCGAGATCGCCGTTCGGATGTCTTCCCATTGTGTTGATACCGGTTGTCAATAAATTACCGCGATTGTATAGTTCAATAAATTCAACACTCACATCGCCGCTAACAGGAACTCCTCCAATTGTCATACAACCGGTTTGAATTCTAACTTCAACTCCTTTTTCTGAAATAAATGAAATTTCAGTTGTGCCTGAGTTAATAGAGAAGTTAAAAGTTTGGGTAAGATCGTTTCTTGAATTAACCTTATGATTTTTAAAAACTCCGGAATTTGGAGGAGTGATTAATTCCTCCGGGATGAATACATCATCGTTGTCGTTGTTACAACTAACCGCAAAAAAGCTTGCCATTAGTAAAAGTCCTAAATAAATTTTAATTGTTTTCATCTTGTAATATTTAATAGTTAGAAAAAGTTTGTTTTAAATTCTGATACAAAGATGTGAAGCTTATATGCCTCAATACAAGGGAGAAAAATCTTTTTTTACAGGGGGAAAATCACTTTTTTATTAAAGATAAAAATCCCCTGATAAGAGGAGAAAATTACATATTTTCCTTTAGGGTTGGGAATTTGGCAGGTGTCAAAAGCAGGATTCCGACGGTTATCAAACCTGTGATGACCATACCATTAAATACCATTGACATTGAATCATAAATGCTTAATTGTAAATAATTGCTGATTTCGGCTGTCAGTGTATGAGACTGTAAATCGCCTACTACATCATTAACAGCAGGTAACTGTCCGCTTATTTCTGACGGAGGATTTGAAATTCTTGAAGTCAGTACCGAATTAAAGACTGCTGCAAGTATAGCTGCACCAAGACTTTGACCAAAATATCTCGAAAACATATTGGCACCGGTTACCACGCCCCGCTGTCCCCATTTAACTGTTGACTGCACACCGACCATCAGCGGAGTTCCTGTCAAACCAAAACCGGCTCCGAGAAACAACATGATGACAACCAGCATCCAGACCGAACCCCGAAAAGGCAGAAAATGAAAAATTGCAGCACCCGTGATAACGATGAGCATTCCGCAAAGAGCAGTATTTCTGAAACCTATTTTCAGATATAAATTTCCTGAAAGCGATGAAAATAACGGCCAGGTTACACTCATGCTCGCAAGTATAAAACCGGCTTCCATAGCCGAAACACCATTTACTGATTGAGCAAATACAGGAATATACATATTGGCACCCATGGTGGTAATTCCCATTCCTATCGTGGCAAGATTGGCTCCGAGCAAAACTCTTCTTGTCCATACCCAGCCGGGTAAAATCGGTTCGTTCGCTTTTTTTTCGACTTTTAATAATAGTAAACCCGAAAGAACCGACACACCAAAAATTCCAAAACTTTCAACCGAAAGCCATGCCCAGGATCTGCCTCCCTGAAGAAGACCAAAAAGCAGTGCCGAGCCCGAAATTAAAACCAGCAGAGCACCCGTCCAGTCGATTTTATGGATGTTGTGAATTTTTCTTTCGATGAGATGATAACTGATTAACCCGATGGCGAGTAAACCAATCGGAAGATTGATCAGAAAAATCCACCGCCAGGAAATATTATCGACAATTGCACCACCCAAAGCCGGTCCGATTACAGCCGAAATACCCCAAACACTCGATAACCAACCCTGGATTTTTGCTCTTTCCTTGATGGTATAAATATCACCTGCTATGGTGTTGACTGTTGCCATAACCGCTCCGGCACCCACAGCCTGAAGTCCTCTGAACCAAATAAGTGACTGCATATTCCAGGATGCGGCACAGGCGAGTGAACCGGTTAGAAAAATAATAATCCCGATAATCAGAATTGGTTTTCGTCCGTAAATGTCGGCGAGTTTTCCATAAATCGGAATGGTAACGGTTTGGACAAGGAGATAGATTGAAAAAAGCCAGCTGAACAACGAGAAACCACCCAGATCACCAACAATCTGAGGGATTGCAGTTGCAACTATGGTGCTGTCCATTGCAGCCAGCATCATTGTAATCATCAGTGCAGCCAAAACCCAGTTGCGCTGCTTTTTATCCATTAAATTCTCCGTAACAAATCCTTTTGAAGTCTGCAAAGTTAGATAAATTAATATGGTTTTCATTGCAAGTATTCATCCTGAATTTACATAACCGTGAAGAAATCATTAAAAACTTTTTCAGAATTAATCAATTAGAAAAAAATAAATATTCTTTTTTTGATTTAGATTCGAAATTCTTTAATTTTAACCAAAAATCAGATCAAATGGATTATTATAAAATAAGAAATCTTGAAGAGTACTTTAAAGCATACAACAAATCAGTTGAAGATCCTGAAAAATTTTGGGGTGAAATTGCGGATAATAATTTTATATGGTATCAGAAATGGGATAAGGTCTTGCATAATGATATGCTGAATGGTGATGTCAAATGGTTTGTAAACGGCAAGTTAAACATGAGCCGAAACTGTCTGGACAGACATCTTAACAAAAGAGGAGACAAAACAGCAATTTTGTTTGAACCGAACGATCCGAATGAAGAAGCACAACATATTACCTACAAGGAATTGCACAAAAGAGTTTGTAAAATGGCAAATGTGCTCAGAGGCCATGGCATTAAAAAAGGTGACAGGATTTGTATATATCTTCCGATGATTCCGGAATTGCCGGTAGCTTTGCTTGCCTGTGCAAGAGTTGGTGCAATTCATTCTGTGGTTTTTGCCGGATTTTCTGCGAATTCACTTTCATCAAGAATCAATGATTCGGATTGTAAAATGCTGATTACAGCAGATGGCGGATACAGAGGAAGTAAGACCATTGATTTGAAAGGGATTGCAGATGATGCCCTAAAAGACTGTCCTTCGATTGAAAATGTTCTGGTTGCAAAAAGAATTAATTCAGAAATTTCAATGAAAGAAGGAAGAGATAAATGGCTCCAGCCGCTATTGGACGAAGCTGCCGAAGACAATGTTTCTGAAATTATGGATGCCGAAGATCCGCTCTTTATTCTTTATACTTCAGGTTCGACCGGAAAACCAAAAGGAATGGTTCATACTACCGCCGGATATATGGTTTATACCGCCTATACTTTTCAAAATGTATTCAATTACAAAGAAGACGATGTATATTGGTGTACTGCTGATATTGGCTGGATTACCGGACATTCATACATCGTTTACGGCCCACTGCTGAACGGTGCCACAACTGTTCTTTTCGAAGGAATTCCGTCTTATCCTGATTTTGGAAGATTTTGGGATGTGGTTGATAAACATAAAGTTACTCAATTATATACTGCACCAACCGCAATTCGGGCACTTGCAAAAGAGAATTTGTCGTATGTAGAATCACACGACTTATCATCGCTTCGTGTTCTTGGATCGGTGGGTGAACCAATCAATGAAGAAGCTTGGCACTGGTACAATAACAATATCGGAAAGCAAAGAAACCCGATAGTTGATACTTGGTGGCAAACTGAAAATGGAGGAATTCTGATCTCACCGTTACCTTTTATTACACCGACTAAACCGACTTATGCAACTCTGCCGTTACCGGGTATTCAGCCGGTTTTGATGAATAGTAAAAGAAATGAAATAGAAGATCATCATGAAGAAGGAAGTCTTTGTATTAAATTTCCGTGGCCGGGTATGGCAAGAACGATTTGGGGAAATCATGAAAGATATAAAGAGACTTATTTTTCAGCCTTCAGAGGAAAGTATTTCTCGGGTGACGGAGCATTGAAAGATGAAGTAGGTTATTACAGAATTATCGGTAGAATCGACGATGTGATTATTGTTTCCGGCCATAACCTCGGTACTGCACCAATTGAAAATGCAATCAATGAGCATCCGGCTGTGGCAGAATCTGCTATTGTCGGTTATCCGCATGATGTCAAAGGAAATGCGCTTTACGGTTATATTACGCTTAAGGAAGTCGGCGAAGACAGAGACAGGGACAATCTGAGAAAAGAAATCAACCAGCATATTGCGAGTTTTATTGGTCCGATTGCCAAACTCGATAAAATTCAGTTTGTGGATGCATTGCCCAAAACCCGTTCAGGTAAAATTATGAGAAGAATTCTCAGAAAAATTGCAGCTGCCGATTATAACAATATGGGTGATATTTCAACACTTTTGAATCCTGAATCAGTAGAGGAGATTAAAAAAGGAAGAATTGAATAAAGTAATTGTTCTTTTGAGTTTACGGATTGATTTTTGAATATCAGCCTTAATGAAAAGAAATAAAGTCATGAAACAAATTCTTTCATTTCTGATTTTTGTATTTTGTTTTGGACTAAATGCACAAGAACAAAAATTGGTTTTCCCGAAAGTGAGTTCTCATCTGACAATACCTGTGTCAATTTCGGTTGATGAAATTAATTCATTGATTAACAGGAGTATCAATGGGGTTTTGTTTGAAGATGATTCATTTACAGACAACGACAATGACCAGTTCAAAGTCAAAGTTATCAAGAACGGAGACATCCGGATGACGGCATTAAAAAACAATCGCTTGCTGATTGATATTCCGCTCTATATCTATGCAACTCAAGGTTATGGTGGCCTGGGATATTATGTTTACCAGTCCACTGACTTTGGAGTCAGAATGAAATTTATTACTTCAGTTGAATTTAACAACAACTGGACGCTCAATACAAATACCGAATCGAATGGTTTTGAATGGACCGATAAACCGGTTTTGAATTTCAGTGGTTTTAAAATTCCAATTGCACCAATAGTTGAGAAATCACTCAGGAAACAACAATCTGAATTTACCGAGATTATCGATGAGAAAATTGCTGAAAGTTTTGATTTGAAACCCTATTTGCTGACTATTTGGAATCAGTTTGCAAATCCGATAGAGATTTCTGAGGAATACAACAGCTGGCTTAAGATTACACCGGTTTCGGTAGATATGACTCCGGTTGTAATTTATTCGGATTATATAAAATCAACAATCGGACTCAACCTTTTTTCAGAAACATTTGTCGGACAAATTCCATTGCCCTCGATGCTTGCGGTAAATGTTCCAAATTTCTCAGTCAAATCGGATTTGTCAGAAGAATTCAAATTAAAAACGACAGCCAATATTCCTTATGACAAAGCCACCGAACTTGCCAGACAGCAGTTTTTGAATTATGAATTTGAGATGAATGACAAAAAGAAAGTCAGGGTAGAAGACATCAGGGTTTTTTCGGGTAAGCAGTCAGTTGTGATTGAAATTCGTACAAGTGGTGCGGTCAACGGATTGATGGAAATCAGCGGATTTCCTTATTATGATGCACAACAAAGGAAAATCAGACTCAAAGACACGCGATTTAAATTGAAAACCAAAAATCTGCTTCACAAAGCCGGTTTGTTGTTTTTTAAAGGAAAAATCAGGAAGATGATTGAGGACGAATATGGTATTCCGCTGAATGAGATTGAGGACATGGCCAAAAAAAATCTTCTTGAAAGTTTCAACAAGGAATACTATCCCGGAATTTTCCTAAAGGGCAGAGTGATTGATATAAAACCTTCTCAGATTCTCCTGTTTGACAATTATATTACTCTGGTCATCGACACCAAAGCAAGTTTGAAACTCGATGTGAAAGAATTGAATTTTTAGTTTTTATCTTTGCTTCAAACAAAAAAGGATTGAAATTTAGAATCACAGTCATCTTATTAATCTTTCTGATTGCTTCAGCATTTATTTTAAACCTGAACATTGGCAGTTCAGAGGTTACTTTGTTTGACTGGTCAGCAAATCCCGCAGCAAAACAATTGATTTTTGATTTTCGTCTGCCAAAAGCTATAGCAGTCGTTCTCACCGGAATTGCACTTCCTGTCAGCGGTTTGCTTTTGCAGGAATTATTCAGAAATCCGCTTGCCGACCCGTCTGTGCTTGGAATCACTTCCGCATCAGGTCTGGGAGTTGCGCTTGTGATTTTTCTTTCTTCAATTCTCGGATTTAGCGACTGGATTAACAATTCATGGCTGATTTGTATTACTTCTTTTGCAGGAGCAATGCTGGCTCTGATGGTTATCGTATTTTTTTCTTCACGACTGAATTCTACAACTGCTTTAATTATTATTGGAATTATGATTGCCGGTTTTGCAGCTGCAATTATCGGAGTTCTTCAATTTTTTGCACCTTCTGAGAAAATTAAAACCTATTTGATGTGGACTTTTGGTTCTGTCAGTGGGCTTTCCTGGTCACAGATATTGGTTTTCAGCATCACTACGATTTTTGGATTACTGATTTCGGTTTTTTCATTAAAAGGAATTTCAGCATTGAGATTGGGAGAAGACTATGCACAAAGTATGGGCGTGAATGTCGGAAAAATCAGATGGTTGATATTGATTTCTTCTGCATTGTTAACCGCTTCTGCGACCGCTTTTGTTGGCCCCATTGCATTTATTGGTCTGGCGATTCCACATATTTGCCGGATTGTATTCAAAAGTACAGATGTTTTGAAATTATATATTCTGGTTATTTTAACCGGGATTTTTTCGATGTTGATTTTTGCGTGGATTGCTCAGGTTTTTCCAAATGGAAGTTTGCCGATTAATATCATTACTTCATTAATTGGTGCACCAATAGTGATGAGTATTTTGTTGAACCGAACTCAATATCAATGGAATGAGTGATTTAATAAAAATAGAAAAACTGAGTATCGGTTATCCGAAAAGAGAAGTTTGCAAAAATATCAATGCAACTGCAAAAAGAGGTGAATTGATTGGTCTATGTGGAAAAAACGGTTCCGGAAAAAGTACACTAATCAGAACTTTGTTGGGGCTTCAGCCAAAATTGTCGGGTAGGATTGAATTTCAAAATGAAAATATAGATTCCTGGAATCTGAATAAAAGGTCAAAAGAAATTTCGGTTGTTTTTTCGAGGTTGAACAGACTTCCTGCACTGACGGTTTATGAACTTGCTGCTTTGGGAAGACTTCCGTATTCTTCCGGTTTTTCGAAAATCACAGAAGAAGAAAACGAATTAATTGAAAATTCACTTGAGAAAGTCGGTATTTTAAATTTGAAGGATCGTTTGGTAACTCAGCTCAGCGATGGTCAGTTGCAAATGGCAATGATTGGAAGGGCATTGGTTCAGGATACAGATTTGGTGTTGATGGATGAACCGACTTCTCATCTCGATATTGAGAATCAGTTCAAAATTTTCGAATTAATTTATAAATTATCAAAAGAAACCAATAAAACTTTTATTGTGGCAAGTCATCAAATCGAATTGCTGATTCAGAATGCAAATCGTCTTTGGTGGATTGATTCTGGGGAATTTTATTCTGGTTTTCCTGAACAACTTGCTTTTGAGCGACAAATTTTCGATAAACTTTCGCAGCAAAAAATTAAATTTGATTACTCAGAAGGTAAATTTAAATTTAATCATAAGGCTGTTAATCAGGTGAGTTTGAATTTAAATGGAAATGAATTGTCATATTGGGTAAGACATGCATTGGAACGAAATGGTTTTGAAATTTCTGAAAACTCAAATTTAAAAATAGACTTAAATCAAAATCAAATTCAATTGAACCATCTTAAATTTGATACAATTGAAGAATTAATCAGATATTTAAAAAAAGAAAACGATGAATAAAAATATCATTATAAGCGGTGCGAGCAGAGGGATAGGCAGGGAGCTTGTCAAAAAACATCTCAAGAACGGAAACAATGTTCTTGCAATTTCGAGAAACCGTGAAAAACTGGAAGAATTAGATAAACACAAAAATAATTCTGACTACAGATTTTTAGCACTTGACCTGACAGAATTTCAAAAATTAGACAGTGTAAAAGATGAAATTTCTGATTGGGGCAGGGTAGATGTGCTTTACAACAATGCCGGTTTTCTGGTCAACAAACCTTTTTCGGAAATTACAGAAAATGATATTGATTTTTCTGTTTTGGTCAATTACAAAGCACCTTTTCGTTTGATTCAGCTGGTTGTAAATCAGATGGATGAAGATTCACATATTGTCAATGTCACGACAATGGGTGCGGTTCAGGGTTCTGTGAAATTTCCGGGGTTGGCTGCATATTCATCGTCAAAATCAGGGATAATTACACTGACCGAATTGCTGGCAGAGGAATTTGACGAAAAACAACCAAAAATCAACAGCATAGCACTGGGAGCGGTTCAGACCGAAATGTTAGAAGAAGCTTTTCCGGGTTACAAAGCGCCTTTGACAGCCGGTGAAATGGCAGATTATTTATATGATTTTGGATTAAAAGGACATCATTATCAAAACGGAAAAACGATTCAATTATCGGTTTCCACACCGTGATTGAGTTAATATCAGTTGTTTGATAAATGATTTTTTAATGCTTCAAGATTTTTCTTGTCATTTCCGATAAAAATATTTTGATCGTCGATGACAACAGGTCTTTTCAGAAATGTATAATCACTTAAAATATATTTTTTGTAATCCTGTTCTGTCAGTAACAACTCTTTCAGACCGAGCTCTTTGTACTTTCTTGCCCTTCTTGAAAACAAAGCTTCGTAAGTAGATGAGAGTTTTTTCATTTCTTCAAGCTCTTCCTCACTGACCGGTTGACTTTTGATTTCCCGTTTTTCAAAACCTGAAAAGTCATTTTCTTTCATAATTCTTTTACAGGTATCGCAAGTTGATAAAAAATATATTTTTTTCATTGTTAAAATTTGAATTAAAAATTGATGAACTTAATCTTCCAAATCTGTTGTATTACAGTATTCATTCAAACCGTTCAAAGATTTGGTATCATAACCCAGTTCTTTTGCCTTTCTGAAATCCTTGCAGGCGCCATCCACATCTTCAACTTCAAATAAAGATCTGGACAAACCTCTCATAAAATACATATCAGCCAAATCATCTGTATTTTTGCTGATAATAAATGTGAATTCTTTGTCAGCTTTGATAAAATCACGGGAAGCAAAATAAGCAAATGCTCTTTTTTGATATACAAGAATATTTTCTGAGTCGAGAGCTATTGCACGGTCATAAAATAAAATTCCGTTTTCAAAATCACCCTTATCTCTGCAAAACTCATCTCCTTTTTCTATTAATTCTTCAATTGTCATCTCATCAGAAATCTGAGAAAATGCAGAAGAGTTAAATACCAAAAAGAAAAATATGATCAAAATGTTTTTCATTTATTAATTTTTTTAAGCCTGTTTCAAACCTTGCGAAGTTAAGTTTTTTCAGTTCATATTGTATTAAAAAGAGTATTAAATAAAAGTTGTTTTTTAACTGTAAGAACATGTTTAAATAAAAACATAAAAAAAAATATAAATTGTAACATTCAGATAAAGAGATGATTAAAAAATATTAATTAAAAAATATAGTACTATGTTTTGCATAGTATTAAATAATGTCTATATATTTGCAATACCAAATCAACAAGGATGGATATCGAAAAAACAAAAACACAGATGAAAAAGGGAATACTCGAGTATTGTATTCTCTCGATTATCAAAAGGGCAGGAGATGCCTATGCTTCGGATATCATTGATGAATTGAAAGATACTGAAATGATTGTGGTTGAAGGTACGCTGTATCCGTTGCTGACTCGGCTCAAGAACGATGGTCTATTAGATTATCGTTGGGAGGAGTCAACTTCGGGCCCGCCGAGAAAGTATTTTACACTTACCGATGAAGGACTGGCTTTTTTTGAAGCATTAAAAGAAAGCTGGATAAATCTGAAAAATGCGGTCAATAAATTAACACTTGAAAACACTCAAAATGGATAAGACAATATCAATCAGCCTTGGCGGATTTTCATTTACAGTAGATGAAACCGCTTACAATAAATTAAAAAAATATCTGGGAGATGTCAGGTCTTCACTCAGAGGAATGGAAGGAACTGAAGATGTAATTTCTGATGTTGAAATCAGGATTGCTGAACTTTTCAAAGAGCGGCTTGGCGGTCGTGAAGTGGTTTCTGAATCAGATGTCGAGCATATTATTGAAGTTATGGGGAAACCCGAACAATATGTGGATGAGGAAGATAGCGTTGAATATTCGTCAGCTAATCGCGGAAACAAAAAGAAATTGTACAGAGATACTGACTCAAGAGTTTTGGGTGGTGTACTTTCCGGAATTGCTCATTACATAGGAGTAGAAAGCTGGATAACCAGAGTGGCATGGTTGCTAATGTTTTTTGCAGATATACCATTAACAGGCACCACATTCACCATCATTGCTTATGTTCTTTTATGGATTATACTTCCAAAAGCCGAAACTGCTACACAAAAATATGAAATGTACGGTGAAGCAGGAGATATAGAATCAATCAGGAAGTCTTCGGCAGAAGGTGGTAGAAGAAAAGGTGATTCTTCAGATGGTTTTGGAGAAGTTCTTAGAGTCATAGGTAAAATCTTTTTAGTGTTTATCGGTTTTATACTTATTTGTATTGGACTTTCGCTTGCTTTTGGAGCAGTAATGACTTTGGTCGCCTCAGTCGGTGGTTTTCCGGTTCAGTTCTTTGGGCGGGTTTTTGACTATCAGTGGCAGGACATTACTGCAAAGGCAATATTGTTGATTTTACTGGGAGTTCCCGGGTTATTGATTACACTTTTTGGAGCTAAACTTATTTTTAACCGTGTTAAAATTAACCGTATGGCAGTAATTATTCCGCTTGTACTCTGGCTCGCTTCGATTGTTGGTTCGGTTTTACTGACTGCAACAGCGGTTAAAGGTTTTTCAAAAAAAGTGGAATTTGTAGATAAAAAAGCATATACTACAGAAAATGATACTTTGGTAATCAGTTTCAATGAAAATAAAAATATTGGTAAACGAAATATGATTTGGAATCTGGAAGATGAACTGGGTGGTTTTACCGAATTCGATGGGAAATATTATAAAAATATCGATAAAATTGTTGAAATCAGACAATCACCAAACAATCGACTTTTCGTAGATGCAGTCTATTCTTCAAAAGGTTCAAATATGGATGCAGCCCGTTCAAATGCCGAGAAAATCACTTACAACTATTCGATGAATTCAAAAGGAGAACAGGTATTTGACAATTTTGTTGAAGTGCCTAAGGACAGTAAATACAGAGACCAGAATGTTTCGTTGGTTGTTTATGTGCCGGAAGGTAAAACAATACATTCAAAGAACCTGAAGTATCTGAATTTTACAGAAGAAGATTCATTTGGTAAAAATTATCAACCCGGAAACAATAAATTTTATAAATTTGTTGACGAACAATATGTATGTACGAATTGCAAAAATAATTCTGTCAGCAATGACTCAGATGAAAGTTCAATTAAAATTAATAATTCATCAGACAGTATTGTAATTCAGGACGGTGACAATAAAATAGAAATTAATAACAACGAAATCAAAATTACAGATGGTACAGATACTATTAACATTGGCGGCACTGGTAATTGATTTTATTATCAATCTATTGACATAAATGAATTTGAATATCAATTTGAAAGAAGCCGGATGTTGAATTCCGGCTTTTTTTATGAAACGAAATCTTATCTTTGTCTTTTTGATTACAAAACATGAAAAAGACTTTTGGTTGGTTGTTTTTTAAAATAATGGGATGGAAATTTGATTTCAGCGTTCCAGTTCATAAAATTTCAAAATGTGTACTTGTTTCTGCACCCCACACATCCAATTGGGATTTTTTCTATGCATTATTTGCTTTCTGGTATCTTAAAATTCCAATTAGATTTTTTATAAAAGACACTTACACCAAAGGCTTGCCGGGTATTATTTTTAACAGACTTGGTGCAATTGGTGTTGACAGAAGCCAAAGACAAAATTTGGTTGAATATGCATCAGAGTTGCTTACTGAAAGTGAGAATTTATATTTGTTGAACTCACCTGAGGGAACCCGCTCCAGAGTTGATCAATGGAAAAAGGGATTCTATTACATCGCTGAAAAAGCTCAGGTGCCTTTGTTGCTTGCTTACTGTGATTATACCCAAAAGAAAGCCGGAATCGGAAGAGTAATCAATTTGGAAAACAGAACAAAAGAAGATGTTTTTGAAGAGATACAGGAATACTACAAAGACATCAAAGGAAAATATCCTGAAAATTATAACCCAAAAATTTACTGATGACTAAAGAAGAAAAACTTGATGCACTCAATCAAATGAATAAAAATACGCTGATGGAAACGCTTGGAATTCATTTTACAGATGTGACAGATGATTATTTGGAGGCTACTATGCCTGTCGATTCCCGTGTACATCAGCCTTACGGGATTTTGCACGGCGGTGCTTCTATTGCTTTGGCTGAAACTGTTGGCAGTGTATTATCTGCTGTTTCAGTCGATATGACAAAATTCAAATCAGTAGGTATGCAAATGACTGCCAACCATATAAAGCCGGTCAGAGAAGGTGTGGTGACTGCCAGAGCAGAGTTTATCAGAAAAGGAAGAACTTCAAATCTTGTGAAAATCGAGATTAAAGATGATGAGGGTCGTTTGATTTGTTATTGTCTTTTGACCAATTCGATTGTTGCGGTGGATTATGTTTAAAATTTTCTGATGAGTGATTTTTTTATTTATAAACTCGAAGCCGCTCTGATGAACGGAAAGAGTTTTGTGCTTTTCAGAATGCCGGACGAAAACGAAGTCAGACTTTTCGTAAATGATAACACTGGTGTCAATCGCTTTTTGATGCATTCATTTGATTCAAAAACAGAGAAATCAATCACTGATTCACATCCGCTTTCGATTCTCCAGAAAGATTTTATGGTTGATTTAAAACTCAAACTTCCCGCTGCCGGAAATTTGAATCCAATCGGTCAAAATGAATATCAAAATTTTGTCAGTCAATCGATTGATTATATCAAAAGCACAAATTGCTCAAAAATAGTAGGCAGTAGGGTGAAAGTAATTGAAAATCAAAATTATAATCTGATTCACACTTATATAGAACTTCTCAAACAACACCCGTCGGCTTTTGTGTATTTGTGGTACGAAGCTGAAAAATCCTGTTGGATGGGTGCAAGTCCTGAATTGCTATTGATGAAGAAAGGGGACAGACTCGAAACGGTTTCACTTGCCGGAACCAAATCGCCTGAAAATGAATGGACTGAAAAAGAAATTGAAGAACAAAAAATTGTTACCGATTATATTATGGATGCGATGAGAGATTTACCCGATTTGGAAAAATCTGAAACCATCACAGTTCAAGCCGGTAAATTTCAGCATTTGAAAAATTTTATTTCGTCGTCAGTAACTCAAGATTTTAAAATTGATGAACTGCTTTCTGAATTACATCCGACTCCGGCAGTATGCGGATTGCCCAAAAAAGAAGCTTTTGATTACATTATTTCAAATGAAAATTATGACAGAAGTTTTTATACGGGATATGCAGGAATGGAAACTTCGGATTTCAAAATCTATTTTGTAAACCTCAGATGTGCAGAATTTTTTAGTGATAGTATCAAAATTTATGTCGGTGGTGGAATTACTGCTGACAGTCAACCCGAAAAAGAATGGCAGGAAACCGAACTGAAATCGGGTACAATAATCAATGCGTTGGTTAA
>CAYFWH010000054.1:0-13559 GCA_964346785.1 uncultured Weeksellaceae bacterium
TATTCATTTTTGTTCTTTTGTTTATCTATTTTCTTTTTTTAAAATTGCCACTAACACACAAATATACGCAACTTTTTCAAATACAAGCATTTTTTATTTTTTATAGGTGAATAAATTGCAAAACTCACAGAATCAATAGTATTGATAAAATAAAGTATTGCGCGATTTGTATTGTTTGGTTCATGATGTTGGTTGTATTTATTTTTTAGTCAATACAAAATACGCAATCTGAAACAATGAAATATGATCTTCAAAATAACTTCTAAATGCTATAACTTCTCTTACTTTCACAAAAGCAAAGGTAATTTAAAAGTTACATTAGAACAAGTTTTTTAGGTAGTGATTTTCACCATCCCGCAGGTACGGGAGAACCGAAGTACCAACTTTCAAATGTACTAAAAACTTTGAAACGAAGCAATTAACCTGTCTGGCGCAAAACGACTTGTTAAAGGCCGGTTTATTCTTTTAATCGACTATCTAAATCCATTTGTTCGTGTAAAATTCTAAATACAAAAATCTCCTGGGTATCAATTATTTGATAAAAGATGATGTGTTTTCCTGTTTTAAAACCTAATAAATCAGGATATACCTCAGAATAGTGTTTACCTATTTTTGGATCTTTTGATAAGTTAATACAAGTTTCAATTATTTGGTTATAATAATGCTCAGCCTGATTTACAGACCAGGTTCGCACAGTGTAGTCCCAAATTTCTATTAAATCAATTTTAGTTTTGTTACTTAATTGATATTTAGCCATTATTTTTTCGTGCTTTTAATTCTTTTAGAAATTCATCTGCATCAAAATCTTCTGCGACTCCGCTGTCAATTCCTTCTTGAATTGCGTCTTTTAAAGCTTGCACTTTATTTTCATGTTCTTCTAAAAGTCTTAATCCCGCACGAATTACTTCACTCGCATTTTTATATCGACCTTCTGATATTCTGCCTTTAACGAAACTTTCAAAATAATTTCCAAGTGATATCGATGTATTGTGTGCCATAATTATATTCTTTACTACAAATGTACCAAATAATGGTAAAATTACAATATCGAATTTGTATATAGCGAATATTAAGCTCTGTTTAGTAGTGTTTATCACCTTCCGCAAAAAGGGGAGACAGGCTTTGACATTTTTTTGTTAGCTACGGTATTTTATCATTTTAACCGTTTAATAATTTGCCCTTCTTTGTTAAGTAATAAATGTTTCCCGTTTTTTGTCCAGGCTTCACGCTCATCATTTTTCAATTCGGTTACTTTGATAAACTCTTGTCCTTTGTGATTTACAAAACCTTTCTCATATCCACCGACCCAATCCCAATCTATTTTGTCTTCTTCATAATATTCCTCATGGCCTCCTAAAGTATATTCAGATAATCCATTTTCAAAAGGTGTTGCAAAATCATATTTAGCCTTTATAATCTTTTTTCCATTAATGTCTGCAAATCCAATTTTATCATTTTCTACAAATCTAAAAAGTCCTTCAACAATATAGTCTGGTCCGTTATCGTAAATAAATGGTTTCAAAATAATCTTTTCTTTCTTGTCAATTCCAACCCATTCCCAATTTTTAAGTACGATAGCCATGGTATATAATGTGTCAGTATAAACATAGGGAAATTGTGGTTTAATTATGATTTCCCCCGATTTGTTTTTATAACCGATTAATTCTTTCCCATTTGATATGTCCGAAAAAGAAATTAAATAATCTTTTTTCTTTTGTCCAAAAGAAAAATTAAATAATAAAAGAAGTATTAATATTGGAATTGTTCTCATAATATGGTAGTTTTAGTGTCACACAAATATACGCAACTTTTTCAAATACAAACATTTTTTATTTTTTATATGCGAATAAATTGCAAAACTCACAGAATCAATAGTATTGATAAAATAAAGTATTGCGCGATTTGTATTGTTTGGTTCATGATGTTGGTTGTATTTATTTTTTAGTCAATACAAAATACGCAATCTGAAACAATGAAATTTGATCCTCAGAAATACATTTTCGAAATCGGGGAAATCGACCAAATGGTGTATGAATTGTATGGTTTGAGAAATTATGGTTTTTAAGTTAAAATGATTTCAAACCAACAGAAAAAGAAAATCAATACTACACCAAGACAGTAAATGCGAATTATTCTTATCTTTCCATCTTCAAAGTTATCAAACAAAAAATATGTCTTTGTTCCAAAAGTCGGTTGAGAAAAAATATTTAAACGGTTTAGATCCTGCCGTTATT
This sequence comes from uncultured Weeksellaceae bacterium, assembly GCA_964346785.1. Lineage (GTDB taxonomy): Bacteria > Bacteroidota > Bacteroidia > Flavobacteriales > Weeksellaceae > Moheibacter. Next base: position 2,235 of record CAYFWH010000054.1, read on the forward strand.
GATGAGAAATATGCGGAATTTATTGCTTATTTTGGAAATCCGGAGATTCAGGAAAATATCCGAAATGCAAAGGAAGAACAGTTTCAGGAAGGTTTTTTACGAGAGCTTTTTGTCAAGATTTTAGGTTATACCTTAAATCCGCAACCGGAATATAATCTGACGACCGAACTCAAAAATATAGCTGATTCAAAAAAGGTGGATGGCGCCATTTTGAAAGGAGAGGATGCACTTGCGGTGATTGAATTGAAAGGTACGGACACGCCCGATCTCGACAAAGTGGAAGCACAGGCTTTTGGTTATAAAAACAACCATCCGAAATGTGTTTTCGTGATTACTTCCAACTTTGAGAAACTTCGGTTTTATATTCAAAATGCGATAGATTTTATTGATTTTGATCTTTTTAATCTCAGTAAAACCGATTTTTCATTGCTTTGGTTGTGTTTGGAAAAGGATAATTTATTGTCGGGTTTGCCTCAGAAGATGAAAGATGCTTCACTCCTGAAGGAAGAAGACATCACCAAACAGCTTTATACCGATTATTCAAATTTCAGAACCGATATTTATGCCAATCTGGTTAAAAATAATCCTGAAAAAGATAAATTGCTTTTGTTCAAAAAGACCCAAAAATTATTGGATCGTTTTCTGTTTATTTTCTTTGCGGAAGACCGTTTGCTGTTGCCGCCCAATTCTATCAGTGAGATTGTAAAACAATGGGAAACCTTACAGGAATTGGACAGCTATGTGCCGTTGTACGACCGTTTTAAGAAATATTTCGGTTATATGAACACCGGTTTCAAAGGAAAAAAACATGATATTTTTGCTTACAACGGCGGTCTGTTTGAACCGGATGAAGTTCTGGACAATATCCAAATCGACGATGAACTGTTGCACGACCATACCCTGAAGTTGAGCCGTTATGATTTTGAAACCGATGTGGATGTGAATATCCTCGGACATATTTTTGAACATTCGTTGAATGAAATTGAAACCGTTCAGGCAGAAATCAGGGGAGAAGCCGTGGATACCCAAAAGACAAAACGAAAGAAAGACGGGATTTTCTATACACCGAAATACATCACCAAATACATTGTCGAAAATACGGTTGGAAAACTGTGTGAAGAGAAAAAAGCAGCATTAGAAATCGTTGATGAAGAATATACAAAAGGGCGGAAGAGCCGTAAAAAAGAAATCGTTTTAGAATTAGACAAAAAATTAGATGCGTACAGAGATTGGTTGTTGGAATTAACGATTATTGACCCGGCGTGTGGTTCGGGTTCGTTTTTGAATCAGATTCTGGACTTTTTGATTGAAGAACACCGAAAAATTGATGAGTTGAGAGCACAGCTTTTTGGAGATGCTATGGTGCTTTCAGATATTTCTGTCAGTATTTTGGAAAAGAATATTTATGGTGTGGATTTGAACGAAGAATCGGTTGAAATCGCCAAACTTTCTTTGTGGTTACGCACCGCACAAAAAGGCAGAAAACTTAATAATCTGAACAACAACATAAAATGCGGAAATTCATTGATAGACGACCCTGAAATTGCCGGCGAAAAAGCTTTTAACTGGGAAAAAGAATTTTCAAAAGTTTTTGAAAAAGGCGGTTTTGATGTGGTGGTGGGGAATCCGCCGTATGTGAGCCATGACAGAATAGATTTTAAGGATTTTTTTAAAGCGAAGTATTATACATTTTCCTCTTTTGGAGATTTATATATTTTATTTTATGAGAAGTCAATTAAATTATTGAAAAAGGATGGGGTTTTATCTTTAATTACTTCCAATTCGTTTTTGAAAGCAGAATATGGAAATAATTTAAGAAAATATATCCTTGAGAACACAACAGTCGATCAAATCATAAATATTGAAGAAACACAAATATTTTCAGATGCTATAGTCAATACTGTTATTGTTAATCTAATAAAAAACAGATTGCCAACTCATAAGGCATTAGTTATAAATAAGAAATTTGAAGGAGTAGATTTTCAGCATTTTATACAAGAAAATAAATTTAGTTATTTACAAAATGATTTCGATCAAAAATCATGGAGTTTACTAAAACCTGAAATAATAACTGTAAAAAATAAAATCGAAGAGAATAACAAAACACTACAAGATTATAAAACAAAAATTCGCCTAGGCTTAGCAACAGGAAATAACGATGTGTTCGTCATTGATAAAGAGCAAAAAGAGGCTTTTGAAAGATTAGATATAAAGAATAAAGAAATAATTAAACCTATTATAAGAGGTCGAGATATAGAAAGATACTATTATGATTTCCCAAATCTATATTTACTTTTAACTAAAAATGGCATATACGTTGAAAGTGATTATCCAACAATATATGAATATTTAAATTCATTTGGTGACTCATTTAAAAACAGAGGTGCAAAAGGTGAACATTGGACGAACCTTAGAGCATGTTCCTTTTTTGATGATTTTGAAAAAGAAAAAATAGTTTGGATTGAACTAACTGAAAAAGGTAGATTTACAATAAGTTATGACGGAATTTATTTGTTAAACTCGGCATATTTTTTAATTCCACCTAGTCAATTTAACTCGAAATTTTTAATTTCAATATTAAACTCTAATCTAATTTATTTTTATTTAAAAATAATTGCGAATACAAGTGGCATGGGTACACTGCGATGGATAAATAATTATGTTAAAGAATTCCCTATACCCGAAACTAATTTTGAAGCCCAACAACCCTTTATCGCCAAAGCCGACCAAATGCTTTCTTTGAACAAAGATTTACAGGAAATCTCTTCCAAATTTCATCGCTCGTTGGAGCGGGAATTTTCGTTAGAGAAATTGAGTAAAAAATTGGAATCCTGGTATGAGTTGTCTTATGGAGATTTCTTAAAAGAGTTAAAAAAGCAGAAGGTGGAATTAAGTTTGGGTCAAAAAGCTGAATGGGAAGATTATTTTATGTCTGAACAGCAAAAAGCGCTAACACTTCAAAATCAAATTTCCACCACCGACCGTGAAATCGACCAAATGGTTTATGAATTGTATGGTTTGACCGAAGAGGAAATCAGGATTGTGGAGGAGGGGTGAAAATCTAAGTTTTCTCTTTTCTGAAATTGAATTTTTGCGACTATTTATTCCGTTTGATTTTCTCAGGATTTTGTCTTGTATCAAAAACATCAACAATTTCTACACGATTCATATTTATATTGAGCCAATAAATAATTTTATAATTCGTGCTTACGATATATCGGAATTTTTGAGGTTTTAGTTTTAGATTTTCTTCTCTCGTTCCAATTTCAGGAAATGTTTTTTAAAATATCAGTGTCTGTTACGATTTGGGTAGTTAATTTACGAGCGAGTTTTAGATTTACTTTCTGATGATAATAATTGAATATTTTATTGAGTTCTTTTTTAACGAAATCGGTCCAATAAACTTCTATTTCCATTTCTGAATTTCTGTAATTAAATCGCTTGATTTAGTCAGTTTCCCATTTTTAGAATCTTCCATAGAGCTGTTGATTCTTTCATTAAGTTCTTCCACACTCATAGGTTGCAATTCATTTTCAGCATCTCTTTTTGTCGAATGCAAAAGTTTCTCCATTAAAGTCAATAATTCTTCATTTTGTATTTTAAGGAATTCACGAATGAATTCTATTTTTCTTGTTTGAATATCCATAATCACCAAAATTTATATTCCAAAGTTAATGAAAATATGGAGCAAGTAATTTTTATTTGATTTGATTTTTTGTTTTTAAACTTTCTTGTATCGTTTTAATGGATTGATTTCTAATTGTGGCGAATTCGCCAAAATTAAAACTTGAATTATTTACACTCTCCCAAATTTCAATATACTTAACTGTGTTTCTGATCCTTAGTCAATCTGATATGAAGAAATCAGGATTGTGGAGGAAGGGTGAAAATCTAAGTTTTCGCTTTTTTGATTTCGAATAATGTCTTTTTATTTCACATTATGTTCCTGGCAGAATACATTAAAATTGTAAATTTAAGTTATGTGTTTTGCAGATGATATTATTGGTAATGTTCAGCGTATTGGCGATGGATGGCTTCAGAACGAAACTACGAATTTAAGGTTTCTGTCCGACCAATCGCAGAAATATGTTGGTAAGTAGGCGTTTAGTTTATTAAGTGTATGGTTGTAATAATTTTTTTATGATTTCTGTGTCTTGTTTTTTATTTCTAATAATCCTTTTCTGTCCGTCATGGTTGAAGTCATTATATGAAATTTCAATAAGAGTCAACCCGTTTTCGGGTATTAGTCTTCGCCTACGGTCATCGTATATTTTCCGTTGTTCACCACGATGAACGCCACTTACCGTTATGCGATTTGGTTTGTCAAAGAATTTTACACTCTCAGTGTGTTGTCTTTCTCTATATTCAATAACCAGTTTAAGTCCTTCATAGTAAGCATCAACCGGAAGTCTTGCGGTCTGTCCCTTTTTGTTCGGGTCACCCCGTAGAAAGTCAAACTTATGTTGTCGTGACGATGAATGCTTTAAAATTTCGTCGCACAGGTCAAGGACATAATGTTCATCTTTAAGGTTAGGTTTTACTGTTTTTATATCAACCTTTGAAACCAATTTTGGTTTCTCCGATTTAATTGCTGCCTGTCCGGCCAGCGAAACAGTTGTTCCGTCACGATTAAAAAGCTGTGGATAGTTTCTTGTCCTGCCATGAATCTGAAAGGCGGTGATATCTGAACCGTCCTTCTTTTGATACCATTTGTTTTTGTTTAGGCTGTCAGCGATTTCCTGGGTTGTCATTGATTGTCCAGTCTGATGTAATAATTTTTCAATTGCGGCGTGAAGTGTCATGTCTTGTTTGTTGAATAGATTTTTTTTCAAATAATGTCTGTTTATGTTTTAGCAACTTGACACAGATAGGGATTTAGCACTACTGTTGATACGAAGGACCGCCGTTCAAACCACTTGATGTGCATTTTGCTTTTTACTCAGTTTTGTTTAATGTCCAAATAATTGCTTTTTCTTTTGTCGCTCTGAAAATTGTTGTATGCTTTTCTTTTGGTTCGTCAGAAAATTTCCAATTAACATTTTCTTTGTTTTCTGTTTTAAAAATGTCGGCCAACTCCTTTGTAAAAGGCGAGATATCTTCTGCACTTGAACCGGCAAACCAAATTCGTTTATCAGTTGCCGGAAATTTTGCTAGATGCTCTTTTGCGGTTCTCACCAAATAATGATTATTCCACCAAAGCGAAGGGTCAAAAGCGATATAATTGTCAAACATGTCCGGTGTCAGGAAGAAAGTTTCCATTACAAAAAGTCCTGATGCAGATTCTCCGATGATGCTTTTTTCAGCCGTTGTTCTGTATCGTTTTTCAATTTCCGGAAAAAGTTCTTCTTTTATAAATACTCTAAATTGATCTGAACCACCAACAATCGGTGCGATTTCTTTGTCTTTTGCTACTTCTGTAAAGCCTGTCAAATCTCTTCTTCGTTGCGTATTTTCAATTCCTACAAGTATTAAAGGTTTGATTTTATTTTCTTTAATCAGTTTAGCCAATGTATTTGCAATGTGTGGAAAGTCTTCTTTTATTCCGCCATCTGCCATATACATTACCGGCAAAGAGTCTGTACTTGCCTTATAATTTTCTGGTGTCCAAACATTGATTACTCTTTCTTCTCCAACTTGTTTAGATTGAATTTTAAAAGTTTCGTGTTTTGGAATAGGGTCGTTTGGTTGTGATGAGTTTGAGCAACTTGTCAATGTCGCAAGTATAAAAATCAGGTTGTAATAAATGAATTTCATATTTTCTGTTTTTTGTCTGTTTGTTGTTTAGTTTATTGTCTGATGTTTCGATGTTCTAAGGTTTTCACTAACGGTTCAACGGCTATCCGAAGGCGGTATTTAGCCTAAATTTCCAAACGAAGACCGAGCTTCAAATTTATCAAAAATCTTTAAATCGAAGCAATGATTGCCGAAGTCTCAATTCATTACTCGGACCGATTAAGTACAGGCCTTGACTTAAAATGCTGCTACACTTCATGTGTTTAAACCTTAGTGTTTGTACCTGAACATATTTTTATTTGCTCAGTTTTTCTTTTAGATTTCTTTACTTTCTAAATACTTTTCCCATTCTTCGGTCAGGCTTTTAATGTAAGACAATGCGTGACTGTATTCACCAAAACCCTTTCTTATTTTGGGTTTAATGAGTTCAGTTGTTTCGTTGTCAGGATTAAATACATATTCATTTCCTCTTAATAAATGGATGTTTACATAACAGCCGCCATAACCACCGGAATAGGGTGTTGTGTCGATGTTTTTAATGTTGCCCAGGTCAAAAGCCTCATCTCCGTCAAAATAAATTCTTCCCATAGTTAATTTGTTTTTAGTTTCGATTTAAAAATATCAAGGATGACGGAACCATCTTTGATAAACGATTTTTTTTACAGTGCCGGACTATGTTTTCCTTTGTTTGCACCCTCGGGATGTCTATGACAATTACTACTTGTTAAACTTGAAATACTCGACCTTTGGGTTCCACAATATTTACAAGTATATTTTGATTTTTCGGGACCTTCATAAAGTTTATGTTTTCCTTTATTTGGCCCCAATGGATGTCTTGAACAATTACTACTGGTTAAACTTGAAACGCTTGAGCGTTTGGTTCCGCAATATTCACAATAAAAATTAGCCATTTTAATTCTGTTTATTTTGTTTCTGCTTACTCTATTCGGTTTTCAGCTTCTCCGTTTTATACTGCAAAGATATTGACTCATACAGCCAAAGTATGTCGTTGTGTTTTTTTATTTTTTTTGACATAATTATTTCTGAATTGTAATTGATTTTTTTATCAGATCGATAAATGCTTTTTCGTCTGCTTTATCACCGAAAACGATCTTTCCCAATCTCACCATACTTCTAATCTGTCTTCCGTTTAAGTCCAATTGAATCAACTTTTCAATCGAATTAATTTGTAAATCAGCATCTTTGAGTTTAGATGACCAAATCAATTTTCTTACATCATCTGTTAAATCGGGATATTTTATGTTTAAAGTAACCCTGGAAAGAACAGCGTTATCTATTACTTCACTTCGATTGGTGGTCAAAAACATCATCCCTCTGAAATAATCCATTAACCGCAGAAAAATTCCTACAATTGCCGATTTTTCGATATTGTCATCTCGTTTCGACAGAAAAACATCTACTTCATCAAAAAGGATAATGGCTCCCCATTTTTCCACTCTTTTAAAGATGTTGAACAAACTGTTTTCGATGTCTTTTGGCGATGTTCCAATTTCATCTACCTGAATGGTGTAAAGCGGTTTTTTGTTTAATTCAGAATACACCTCGGCGGTAGAAGTTTTGCCTGTTCCCGGATTTCCCTCAGCCATAATGATCAATCCGCCGTGTTTGTTGTTAATGATGTCTCCCGTTAAATTTTGGGTAGAATATGAAAATACTTTTTCTAAAATTGATTTTGTTTCCGCGGGTAAAAACAATTTTGTAAACGCCTGTTCGTCATATTTATATTCTGAGATATCGTCAATATGGATGTACACATATTTTTTAAACAATAAAGAAAACACCCGTACAAAAGGCAATTCGGTATGACTTCTGAAAGAATCATTTGTATATCTGTTTTTTTCGGTCATTTCCAATTCAGACTCGACGATACAGCTACTTTGCTGATTAAATGAACTCATATTAATGACCTCAAAACGGGAAGTTAAGCCCAAACCTTTACAGATAATTTGTTTCCCATCTTGTTTTTGAAGTTTACCAGCTTCGAACAACCACTTATTGAATAAATCCAAATCTTCTTCTTGTTCATAGATGTTAAAAACCTTCATCAAATCTCTGAATGAAAGTTTTTTTATTTCTTTTCGCAAAGACAAAATATCATTATGTTGCACTGAATATTGAACATCGTATCTTTCCTTGTATATCTTAAAATAAAGATGAAAAATGATATGCTTAGGCTGATACCTGGATGCATTCACTAATTCGGCAACAAGTTTTGCAGGATTTTTTCTGCCAAAGATCAGGTAATCAACATTGTATTTTTCCTTTTTCAATATTTCATAAACCGACATAATATCATCAAGACCTTTGATTTTTTTGTCCCAAATACTTTTTTAAGTTTTATGTCTATTTTGCTCATTGTTATATCTTTCCGTCAAAAATATAACTCGGATAAGCCAAAATATGTCGTGGTGGAATTTAGTTTTTAAAATTTTGGAATGAGTAAATATCAAGGTATGTAACTTCGTTTAGACACAACTATTATTGAGTTGAATGAGGTTGTCATCAGCTGATTCTCTTAAACCCAATTTGAGTTTTCCATATTTCATTTATAAAACCGAAAGGCTTTCTTCTCATTTCACCAAATGATACACACTTGCATTTATAAATGTAGTTGCCTTGACTTTTTTAGTGCCAAACGCAGTGTGATTATGCCCAAAGATATGATAATCAGGCATTGCTTTCAACACATAATCACATAGTTCTTCAGAACCTATCCCGTTATCCAAAATTCCTTTTGGCGGAAAATGAGAAAGGATAATATCCGGCTTGGTTTGTTCTTCTTTTTCATAGAAATAAAAATAAGGACTTAATGCTGTTAGCCTGATACCTGCAATTGTGGTGCTTTCATCATTCAGCCATATCACATTCTTGGGAACTACTTGATAACTGATTTCGGGCTCAAGCTCAAAAATTAAATCGTGATTACCATTCACAAAAATTCTATGCGGTATGTTTAGATCAGAAAACCAAACAAAGAAATCTTTTAACTCCTCCATATTGCCGTCATTGCAAGCATCGCCACAATGGATAACCATATCATATTGTCCCTTAATTTCCAACTTCCGATGCCTACCGTGAGTATCGGAAATGAGTAAGATTTTTTGGTTTTTATATTGTATCGTCTGCATGTTTAAAGCCTATTAATTGTCTGTTTTGATTTAGTGTTTCTTCTTTACAAAATTCAACAAGTGTTTTTAAATCTACGGTATTGCCGTGAATAATTTCGTTGATTTCGTTTTTGCGAACGATGTTGTCGATTTGTCCGCCCGAAAAATCAAACTGCGAAGCCAATCGTTCACAATCTTCAACGGACAGATGCGGCATTTTGGCTTTCCAGATTTGTGTTTTGGCAGCAATACCCGGTTTTTGAAATTCAATTTTGAACAGGAATCGTCTTTCAAATGCAGTGTCCATATTACTAACCAGATTGGTTGTAGCAATTAAAATACCGTCAAAATTTTCAATTTCTTCCAACAAAATATTTTGGATTCTGTTTTCTGTGTCGCTTACATTTGAAGAATTTGACTCCTTGCGTTTGGCAATGATGGCATCGGCTTCATTGAAAAATAAAATAGGTGTTGTTTTTAGTCCTTTTGCGTAGGATTTGTAATCCCTGAACACTTGTTTGATGATTTTCTCACTCTCGCCAAACCACATAGAACGGGATGCACTAATATCAACTTTCATAATTTCGCGGTTGGTTGCTTTGGCGATTTGTAAAACACTTTCAGTTTTTCCTGTGCCCGGTACACCGTGCAGTATTGCTGTTACGCCTTTTGGCAATGCTTTTTCTGTTAATCGCTCTTGTGTGTTTTTAAAATTATCTTCAAACAAAAGATTCTTCAATAAATCCAATTGATGAGCTTCTTCATCGCTGTAAATCAGTTTTCGAAACGGAATGTTTTCAGGCAGGATTACATTATCTCTTTTCTTCTTATTTAACTCTTTGTTGAATAATTTAATATCGCAATCGCTTAGCAGATCCAATGCTTTTTCAGTGAGTTTCATTTGGGAATCATCAAAAAATGCTGCATCTGCTATTTCTAACCAGTCATCCTTAGTCAGATTATTTTCTTTGGTTAAAAACTTTTGTATCTGAGTAAACCGCTCGTTGGGTCTGTCGTAAATCCCCCTAAAAGTCCGTTCAATACAGGGATTTTTATCGCCTTCAAGAAATTTCCAGATAACATAGAAAAACAAATAATTTTCTTCAAGAGATATTCCTAAGAACCTTGTTTTATCGATCAATGGGAGATGTATATTTTCATCCAAAATGCGTTGAGTTTGCTCAAACAATTCTTTGGTTGTAATTTCTCCGTCATCTCGTTGATCGCTTAATTCATATAGTTTTTCAAGCAAGGTGAATATGTCTTCGTATTTTATAACATCAATTAAATTATCAGGAATGGGTTCGCTTTTCAAGATTTTGTCCAAAACAATTTCGTTTATACAAAATTCCTCATCTCCGCCTTTAAGCATTATTTGGTGAATTCTGTTCTTTCTGTTTTTTTTGATTATCAAACGCCTTTCACACAAGTCAGCAATATCATCGCTGTATTCAAGAATTTTCATTGGGTTACAGTCAAAATACAAATTCAAGTCATCAAAATCGACATTTCGTCTTTTATAGTTCAAAGTAAAAATAACCGCAACAAAAAGTGCCTGTGTCTTTGTGACATGAAAGTATTCGGCAAGAAATGTAAGTTCCTTGTCTGTTTGTTCAAATAATGAATCGGTTAATTTACTGTTCTCTGCCGAGCTATAAACTAAACCAATGTTGTTTAGTATTTTCTGTTTAAGCGATTTCTTTTCCATAGCGGTGTCGTTTTGATTTTCATTACAAAACTATTTCGATGAACAGACAGAATGTGTCGTGCTATAAAATATTTTTTGAGATGCCTGTCAATAAAGTAACATTTCTAAAATCGAAAAATCACTGAGTAAAAACAAATACCGGTTTTCCTGTATGGACGGAACAGGCTGTCCAACATGGTTTTCATCTTTAGCCCTTCGGGCAAGACGAAAACTTAGTTATTGTGCGTAGTTTTTTTATTTCAGACTTATTTTCAAATCAAACTCTTTCTTTATTGTTAATAATGCTTCAGCATTTCCTTTCGCATCATCAACGGGATTGTGAGTGTGTTTCGTTACTCTTAAATGTTTGAAGTTTTGAAACATATCTTTTACAATTCCTTTGTATAAACTTCCTAAATTTTGAGAACTATGTCCAAAAGGATTTTTTTGAATGAAATGATGGAAGTACCAACAAATAAACATCCAGTCAAAACCATTATTGTCACTTATAAAAACGGCTTGTCCTTTTGAATTTTTCTTTATCCAGTTGGCAAAATCTTGCATTACTCTTTGGGGTTCATCAAATTTCAAGGTTTCTTCTCTGTTAAATCCGGAAACTGCCAACGCTTCGGGAATCCATTTGTCTGAAATAGGTTTTAATTGTCCGTAAAATGTTTTGTTTAAACTGTCATCAACCAAAACAGCTCCAAACGAAATCATTGAAAAATCTCCGGGAATTGGTCCATCTGATTCTATATCAACCATTATATAACTCAT
>CAYFWH010000055.1:0-4418 GCA_964346785.1 uncultured Weeksellaceae bacterium
CCTTGCAGTTTTGCATAACCGCCCTTAATTTAGAGTTTGAATCAGGATCAGGTCCGCCATCTTTAACGGCGATTACAATTTCTTTACCCAGTCTTGTAAAAGTTTTGGACATTGAAGCCCATCTTTTAAATTTTCTTTCCTTTCTGAATTCAAAGGCTCTTCCCATATATTCAAATTTTTGAGTTGCAAAATTAATGATATTTTGATGAATTCAGTAAAGTTTAAGTTCAGCTTTTTATAAACCTGAGTCTCGATATAGTTTTTTATTTAAAATACCCCTGCATATCTTTGCAGCTGATTATTTTAATATGAATAAACAATTCGAAAATTTTCGTGAAATAATTAATGATGCAATCCAAAATTATTCATTTGAAAACTACCAGCCATCAGAATTATACGAAGCCTGTGATTATATATTGAGTCTGGGCGGAAAAAGGCTAAGACCTGCGCTTTGTCTGATGGGAAATATACTCTTTGACGGTGATTTGAATGATGCGGTCAAGCCAGCTCTTGCCATTGAGTATTTTCATAATTTCACATTGATGCACGATGATATCATGGATGAAGCTCCATTGAGAAGAGGTAAGGAAACCGTTCATTTGAAATATGGAACCGATACCGGTATATTGTCCGGAGATGCTCTTTTTGTAAGTGCTTACCGGATGTTTGAGGATTTGGATGCTGAAAAATTCAAGGCCGTAGTCACTCTTTTTTCATTAACTGCAGAACAACTTTGTGAAGGTCAGCAATACGACAAAAATTTTGAAACGATAGAAGAAGTAGCCGAAGAGGATTATATAAAAATGATTGAATACAAAACTGCGGTTTTGGTTGGTACTTCGCTTCAGATTGGTGCAATAACCGCCGGTGCAGAAGATGAAGACCAAAATTGTTTATATGAATTTGGCAGAAATCTTGGAATTGCTTTCCAACTTCAGGATGATTACCTGGATGTGTTTGGAGATGAGAATTTCGGGAAAGTACATGCCGGAGATATAATCGAAAATAAAAAAACCATTTTGTACATCATTGCTAAATCGTTTGCAGATAAACAACAAGCTGAAGAATTGAAGAAGTGGTATGGTATATCAGGCGGAGGTGATGAGAAAATTAATGCAGTAAAAAATATATTCAAAGCAACTGAATCTGATAAGAAAACAAAGGAAAAGATTGAATCTTATACATCAAAAGCAATGGGTTTTCTTGAAAAACTGAAAGTTTCTGATGAAAAGAAAGAACCTTTGAATGATTTGGCAAATGAATTAATGAAAAGAAAAGTTTAATGAAATTCAGAACTGAACTTGATTTAAAATCTTCGGAATTCAAAATTTCTCATTCAAATCAAATAATGGGAATCGGTTCCTGTTTTGTAAATGAAATAGGAGAGAAGTTGAATAAGTCAAAATTCAAAACGATGATTAATCCGTTTGGTACACTTTTTCATCCGCTGGCTATTGGTAACGCACTTGCCCGGATTCATTCACTGACTTATTATACCCGTGATGAAATCTTTAATTATGGTGAAAGTTTTTTCAGCTGGGATCACCACAGTTCATTTAACAGATCAACCGCAGATGAAACACTCGATAACATCAATTATTTACTCGAAAAAGCAAATGAATTTATCAGAAACACAAATTGTTTTATTCTGACATTTGGTACTGCATGGATTTACAGAATCAAGGACAGCGGACTTTTTACGGCAAACTGCCATAAGGTTCCGGCTCATGTTTTTGAAAAGTCATTAATGTCTGAAAAGCAAGTTGTTTCATCCATCAAACATTGTGTAAACCTGATTCAGGACATCAATCCGTCAGCAACGATTATTGCTACAGTCAGTCCGGTAAGACATATTAAAGATGGAATTGTTGAAAATTCAATAAGCAAAGCAAGATTGATTTCGGGATTAAATCAAGTTGTTTCTCAAACTCAAAACTTAATTTATTTTCCCGCTTATGAATTTCTGAATGATGATTTGAGAGATTACAGATTTTATGCCGCCGATTTGGTTCACCCTAACGAAATTGCAGTCGATTACATTTGGGAGAAGTTTTCTAAAGTGTTTTTTGATTCTGAAACAATTCAAAAAATTGAACAGTTAGCTAAAGTCAAATCTGCACTTGAGCACAGACCGATGAATCCAAAATCTGTTGCCTACAAAGAATTCCTGTATAAAACCGGAAAGTTAATTGAAAACATAGAAAAGCAATTTCCAAAAAATAGTTTTGATGATGAAAAATTAAAACTTCAAAAATTAAATGAATTATGCTGATTGACACCCATACCCATTTGTATTCAGAACAATTTGATGAAGACAGAGCCGAAATGATTCAAAGAGCAACCGATGCAGGCATTGAAAGGTTTTATATTCCCGCCATCGATTCTTCTTATACGCAACGAATGATGGAGCTCGAGAAGAATTATAAAAATATGTATTTGATGATGGGTTTGCATCCGACTTCGGTCAAGACTGACACTTATCTGAATGAACTTGAGTTGGTTAAGGGATGGTTAGATAAAAGAAATTTCTGTGCGGTGGGTGAAATCGGAATTGATTTGTATTGGGATCAGTCAACGCTCAAAGAACAGCAAATCGCTTTTAAAACACAGATTGGTTGGGCAAAAGAAAAAAATCTGCCAATTGTAATTCATTCCAGAAACAGTTTTGAAGAAATTTTTGAAGTTCTGGAAGATGAAATGGATGAAAAGCTTTATGGAGTTTTTCATTGTTTCACAGGAACCAAAGAAGATGCAGAAAGAGCGATTGGTTTCAATATGAAACTCGGAATCGGTGGAGTGGTAACTTTCAAAAATGGTAAAATTGATCAGTTTTTGAAAGAAATTCCAATCGAAAATATAGTGCTTGAAACTGATTCTCCCTATTTGTCACCTGCACCTTATCGCGGAAAACGAAATGAATCTTCGTATATCACGAGAGTAGTCAGTAAGCTTTCTGAAATTTATGGATTATCAGAAAATCAGATAAAAGAAATAACAGGAAAAAATGCACTTGAAGTTTTTAAAACCTGACAGATTTTAAAAAACCTGTCAGGCTTATTGTTTTTTATAAAGTTTCCTTCAACCATTTATAGAATTCGGTATGCCAGATAACTGAATTCTGAGGATTCAGCACCCAGTGATTTTCATCCGGGAAATAGAGTAGTCTGCTTTTGAGGCCGTGAAGTTGAGCAGCCTGAAAAGCTTCCAACCCCTGACCAATCGGCACTCGGTAATCTTTTCCACCCTGAATAATTAAAATCGGAGTATCCCATTTATCAACCAAATTACTTGGGTCAAATTCGTTGTAGGTTTTCATTGCTGCCGGATTGTCTTTTTCCCAGTAAGCACCTCCCGCATCCCAGTTGGTAAACCAAAGTTCTTCGGTTGTTCCGTACATTGATCTCAGATTGAAAACGCCATCGTGTGCAATGAAAGATTTGAATCTTTTGTTGTGTATTCCTGCAAGATAAAAAACTGAATAGCCGCCATAACTCGCTCCAACAGCACCCAGTCTGTCTTTGTCAACGAAAGATTCTTTGGCAATGTCATCAATTGCAGAAAGATAATCTTTCATCACCTGTCCGCCCCAGTCTTTGCTGATGTCTTCGTTCCATTTTGTGCCGTGTCCGGGCATTCCGCGACGGTTAGGTGCAATAATGATATAACCGTGAGCTGCCATCAGTTGAAAATTCCATCTGAAAGAATAAAATTGTGAAAGTGCTGATTGTGGTCCTCCCTGACAGTAAAGCAGTGTCGGATATTTTTTAGCCGGATCAAAATCAGGTGGATAAATTACCCATGCCACCATGTCTTTATTATCTGTTGTTTTAACGATTCTTTTCTCAATTTTACTCAGTTTGATATTGTCATAAATTTCTTTGTTCACATGACTGAGTTGGGTCATTTCTCCGTTTTTCAAATTTACAGAATATAGCTCCATTGCGTGGTTCATATCGGTTCTGCCCACAATCATTTTGTCGCCGCTCTGACCAATCATAGCGGCCACATCAAATTGTCCGTCTGTGATTTGTTTGATTTTAGGCAACGCTCTGGTTTTTGAATTGGGGTCGAATTCAACCACAAAAAGCTGAACTGTTCCACCAACTGCTGCATTGAAATAAATTTTCTTGCCGTCATTGGCCCATAAAAAACTGGCAACGGTACCGTCCCAATGTGAAGTGATATTGGTTTTCACACCTTTATTTATAACAACTATATCATTTTTATCGGCTTCATAACCGTCTCTCGCCATACTGGTAAAGGCAAGCACGCCATCTTTTGAAAAAGCAGGATTCATGTCATAGCCCGGCATTCCTTCGGTCAGATTAACCGTTTTCCCGGTTTTCACATCGTATTCATAAATATCGGTATTGGTACTAAGTGCATATTCTTTTCATTTCAATTTTTTTGAGACATAA
>CAYFWH010000055.1:4428-12710 GCA_964346785.1 uncultured Weeksellaceae bacterium
CCCGTCTGAGTTCCATGTATAATCTTCATCACCGCCAAAAGGCATTTGCGGTGAATAATAGGGTTCACCTTTCATAATATCAATTCCTTCTACTTCATCTGTACCGTTAACTGTCAGAAAGAGATGACTGTATTTACCTTCATTCCACGTGTCCCAGTGTCTGTAATCCTAGTCATTATAAATATAAACGGTTGACTCTTTCATTTTTGGATACATATCCTTTCCGAGTATATTTTCGAGTTGAACCTGTTTGACTTCAATTTTTCGGGTTTTATCAGGCGAAATTGACTTATGGGTTATCAGATTAGAATAATCTTTAATTTCAGTTGGATTACCTCCGTTAACTGAAACCATAAAAGTTTTGGTTTCTCTTTTTCCTTCCTCAACCTGATAGGATGTAACCGAATAAATTACATTTTTTCCGTCATCACTCAGTCCCACAGGGCTGATTCTTTTTAATTTCCAAAGAAGTTCGGGTGTCATCATATTTTGTGCAAGAGATTGAGTTACAAAAACAAGGGCTGTAATCAGCAGAAGTTTTGATTTCATATTCATAAAATTTAAGTTTCAAATATAAGAAAAGCTTTTTTTAATTTGATTAACTTCAGATATCTTATGATTTAGTTATTTAAACAATAATCTATTAATTTGCAGAATGTATTCAAAAGAGGAAGCATCTCAAATCAGAAAAAAGTTCTGGATTTCATTTGGTCAGTTTATGAAACTTCAAACCTCGGCATCGGGTATGCGAATCAATTGGGTCAATTATAAATCCGGAATAAAAAATTTGAACTTCAAAACAGATGCTGACAATAAATCGGCTGTAATCAGAATCGAAATGAATGCTCAGGATATTGATTTTCAACATTTGATGTTTGAACAGTTTGAAGAATACAAACCGCTTTTTGAATCAGTTGCAGGTGACGATTGGTTGTGGTTGAAAGACATTTATGACGGACATGGAAAACAGGTTTGCAGAATTGAAAAAAGACTTGAAAAAGTTAGTATTTTCAGAGAATCAGACTGGCCGGAGATGATTCGGTTTTTAAAAACAAATCTGATGGCACTAGATGAATTTTGGGAAGATTCAAAACATGATTTTGAGATTTTCAAATAATTATTGATTGTTGTTCAATTAATTAACTCCTCTAAATTTTGGTATAATTTTTTGATTTATTTATATTTGAAATTGCAATAATCCGTACTTCAATAAAATGAAAAAAATTTTACATGTTTTAGTCAGCTCTTTATTCCTTATAAATTTGTTACAAGCTCAGGTTATACCTGAAGATGACATTATACCGGTGTGTGACAATCAGTCCATATCGGTTGGAGCACCAGGCAATACCGGAATTTATAATCTGACAATTCCGTGTAATGAATATCAGCCATTGTCACCCTATATGGATTTTTATTATTTGAAGATCCTGTCGGGTTCCACTTTTACTTTTATTGTGACGCCGGTTGGAAACGACGATTATGACTTTGGTGCATGGAAAAATCCAAACTGGAACAACATAGGTGCAACACCGACAGCCAATAAGAGAGGTTCACAGAATGATCCGACCCAAACCGGAATTTATACCATGGGTCTTTCTCTGACAGCAACTGATTTGTGTGAGACAGGTGGTTCAACCGGATATCCTGAACCGGGAATGGTAAGGTATTTTGATGTTCAGGCGGGTGATGAAATTCTGATTGCAATTGACCGATGGAGTACAACTTCTTTGGGTTATACCATTGAGTTTGGTGGTGATGCCATTTTGGATTGTACCGTTCTTGGAAATTCTTACGGAAAATGTGATGTGGACAACAACAATACCGAACAATTTGTGGCAGCTGATTTTCTACCGGATTTACAGCAGGAATATCCAAATCATAATTTTAAATTTTATGCCACTCAAACATTGGCGGAAAATAACAGCACAACCCAAATAAATTTTCCGCTGACTGTTCAGTACAATAATGGCGATCCAACTGAAATTTTTGTTAGAGTAGAAACTACATCAGGTTCTTTTGTCAGAATTCTCAAGATTTTTCTGTTTGTAAATAAAACTCCGGAATTAATTAATGATACAGTAGATTTACCTTTACTTTGCGATGAAACCGGTGACGGACAGGCAACTTTTAACCTGACACTTGCACAACCTGATTTGATTAACAATCCTGCTGATTTTATATTTAAATATTATACTACTCTTGCTGCGGCCAATGCCGGCGGAAATAACAATATACCGAATCCCGGTGCTTATCAGTCTGGAAACGCAACGATTTATGTACGGATTGAATCAGGGCCTCTTGACGGAAACGAAGAAGGTTGCTTCAGTATTGGTGAAGTGAATTTGTTGGTTTCTGATTTTTATGTCGAGGAACAGGTGTTGACTTTTGATCAACTTTGTGATGATGACGGAGACGGTTTTGTGATTGTTGATTTGACCGAAAATATCTCTGACATAGTAGATGACCCTTCAGATTATCTGATTTCTTATCACTTGACTCAGGCAGCTGCCAATAACGGAACCAATCCGATTGCAAATCCTGAAATACACAGTATCGCAGCACCCGGAACGATTACAATTTATGTGAGAATTCAATCGCTGACCGATGATTGTTACAGTGTTAGTAGATTGATTTACAATACGGTTGAAAGACCGGTTTTGAATATCCTTGACGATGTGGAACTCTGTGACGAACAACAAACCGGGACTGTCAGTTTTGACCTGACTCAGTTTGCTGCTCAGATTGTTATCAATCCTTCTGCTTATTCTATTTCTTATTACGAATCGATGGCAGATGCTCAGAATGATAATAATCCGATTGGAAATCCCGGTGCTTATGCGATTCCGGTAAACAATACAGTTCAGATTTTCATCAGAGTAGAAAGTAATAACTGTTTCAACATCGGCAGTGTGAATATCAGAATCAATTCTAATCCGTTACTGAATGATAACCTTGAAATAGGACCTGTCTGCGATGAAGACGGAAACGGAACTTTGACACTGGATTTGACAGAAAATGAAACTTATTTTATTGACAATCCACAGGGCTTTCAGATTACCTATCACAATTCAGCTGAAGATGCAGACACCGGAAATAATCCGATAGCCAATCCTGAATTTTTTAATGTTACAGCGGGAACAACGGTGGTGGTTTATATTCGTGTTAAATCAACAGATAATGATTGTTATTCGGTTCGTACCATAACAATCAGTACAACAGAGAGACCTGTCTTAAACCAATTGGATGATGTTGAACTTTGTGACGAACAACAAACCGGAACTATTAATTATGATCTGACTCAGTTTGCAGCTCAGATAGTTGCCAATCCGGGATTGTATGAAATTAGTTATTATACCTCTTTTGCTGATGCTGAAAACGGAAACAATCCAATCACCAACCCGACAGCTTATCCGGTTCCGATCAATACAGGAATTGAGATTTTTATAAAAGTTGACAACGATGCCTGTTTTGATATCGGTAGTGTAAATATTCAAATCAACTCGAATCCCGATGTACAGCATTTGACCGCTCAGGCGTTTTGTACCAATCAGCAAACCGGAACTATATTTTATGATTTGACACAACATCAATCCGAATGGGTTACAAATCCACAGGATTTCGATTTTGAATATTATCCGTCGATGAGTGATTTGGAAAACGGAACCAATTTGATAACAAACCCGACAAACTACGAAATTCAGGTAGGCTCGGGTGTTACTGTTTACATTAAAATAATTAATCCGGATACAGAATGCTATACAGCAACAGAACTTGAACTTTTTCCGGGAGCAACCGCAACATTGTATGAGAATTTGAATATAGAGCTTTGTGATGAAAATTTCGATAATATTTTTGAATACAATCTGCCTTCTTTGAATGCACAATTGGTTGCCAACACAAATGGTTTGACTTTCGCATATTTCAATTCAGAGCAAAATGCAATTGATAACCAAAACCCGATTCCTGAATCTGAATGGAATCCGTATTTATTTAATAATTTACCTGCTCAGATTTGGGTGGTTGCAACTTCTGCCGATAACTGTCGTTCAGTTCCGGTTGCAGTGAGTTTTACAGAAGGTGAAAGCGTAGATTTAATCAATACTGTAATCGGACCGGCTGAATACTGTCAGGGAGATACAATTGATTTAACTATATATGAATCAGAAATAACTTCTGAGAACGGTGTTGTTTTCTCATATCATCAATCGTTGAATGATGCTCAAAATGGTTTAAATCCGATAGCCAATACAACTGCTTATCATCCGCAGGGCAATAACTCGGTTTATGTACGGGTGGAGCAGGCGGGAAGGTGTTCTGAAATTGCTGAAATTAAAATTAAATTGTTGCCAACACCTGATATAGAAGTTAACAGTACACTTGTAGAACTTTGCCCGGGTGACAGTTTTACGGCAATTGCAGAAAGCAGTGATCCGAATCCGGTTTTTGAATGGTTTTTAAATGGTGAATCAGTTGGATTTGGCGCAGAATTAAATATTATTGCCAATGGAAGTTATACTGTGGTTGTAACCGGCGAGGAAGGTTGTACCAACGAAGAAACCATAGTGGTTGTAACACCGCCTTCTCCTGAGATCACCGGAATTGAACTGGGGCAGAATTATATTCAGGTTACTGCAACTGCCGGCGGCGGCAGTGGTGGCATTCTTGAATACTCACTCGATAAGATTTTCTGGCAGAGTTCGCCGAGATTTGATAATCTTGTTCCCGGTGAGTCCTATACAGTTTATGTCAGACAAAACGGTTGTATGATTGACAGCTACGAAGTTGCGCTTTTGTTTATCACCAATTTTATTTCGCCCAACGGAGACGGAATCAATGATACTTGGGAAGTAAGAGGAATTGATGTAACACCTACGGCTACCTTAAAAATATTTGACCGTTACGGTAAGATTTTCGTTGATACTAAATTTGGCGGTAACTATGTATGGACCGGTAAATATATGGGTGCATCTGTTGCTTCGGGTGACTACTGGTATATAATAGAAATTCCGGGAGACGGAATTATCAAAGACAGAAGATTTGTGGGCCATGTAAGTGTAAGAAATCAATAAAGTAAACTGTCGTTGAAATTATTCTTAAATTTACATCCGTACAAAGGATGCTATGAATCGTTTTAGTTTACTCAAAAGTCGGAATTTAAGCAAGTGGATTGGATTCCTGATTGCATTTCTGATTTTTGGTGCAACCGTTTGGTATTCCAATCAGTTTGTGAGACAGCTGAAAATCGAAGAACAGATTAAGGTTGAGAATTATGCCCATGCGCTTCAGTTATTGGGCTCGGACGAGGTTTATGATTCAAAAGTCCAGGATTATCTTTTTGGTATTACCAGAGACAATAAAAGTATGCCGGTTGTTCTGGTCGATGAAAATGATGAGATAGTTTATGTGAACAATATCTCTGAGAAAATAGAATCTGATTCTGTGAAACTCAACAATCTTGTATCTAAAATGAAGGATTTGAGAAATCCGATTGTGGTTGATTTGGGTGAATTCGGTATGCAGTTTGTCTATTATGAAAATTCTCAATTACTGAAAAGGCTGCAATACTATCCGATGATTTTGGTATTGATTATCATTCTTTTTGTTTCATTTAGCTTTTGGTATTTCAGAATTCTTAAAAATACAGAACAAAGTTATCTCTGGGCAGGAATGGCAAAGGAAACTGCGCACCAGATAGGAACACCTCTTTCTTCTTTACTCGGTTGGATTGAAATATTAAAACTGGAAGAAGAAAACAGAGAATCGGTTCAGGAAATGGAAAAAGATATTCAGAGACTGAGTCAGATTACCGAGCGATTTTCAAAAATTGGTTCATTGCCTGAATTGAGTTCTGAAAATGTGGTTGACATAACTGAAAATACAGTTAAATATCTGAAAGACAGAATTTCTTCTAAGGTGGACTTGCAATTTATTTCATCGAAACAGGAAATCAGAATTCCGCTCAATGTAGCACTTTATAGTTGGGTGATTGAAAATTTAGTTAAAAATGCAGTTGATGCCATGCAGAATGTAGGCGCAATCAATGTGCATATCAGTGAAAATTCAAATCAGGTTTTTATTTTGGTCGAAGATACCGGTCCCGGAATTCCTAAAAAATTACACAAAACGATTTTTGACCCCGGGTTTACAACCAAACAAAGAGGCTGGGGGTTGGGATTATCGCTTGCCAAAAGAATTATTGAAAATTATCACAAAGGAAAAATCTTCGTTGCCCGTTCCGAAAAAGATGCAGGAACTGAAATTAAAATTATTTTGAAGAAAATTTAATGCTTTCAGAGATTAAAATCCAAGAATAACCTTTGCAATCATAAAGTAAATAAACACACCCAAAATATCATTTGAAGTTGTGATAAACGGACCGGTTGAAACCGCCGGGTCAATTCCTCTTTTGTCCAGGAAAATAGGAATAAATGTACCGATAACGGCTGCGTTTACGATTACTGTAATCAATGCAATCACAATGGTTATTGAAATCATAAAAGATGTGCCGAAAAAGAAGTAACTGATAATCAGCACAATACTCGATATCCCAACACCATTGAGCAGCCCAAGTAAAAATTCTTTGAATAATCTGCCCATTATTTTTCCTTTGATGGTACCATTGGCAAGTCCCTGAACAACAATTGCAGAAGACTGAATTCCGACATTCCCGGCTGTGGATTGAATCAAAGGAATGAACAAAATCAAAGCAGTGTATTTAGACAAAGCTTCTTCGAATCCGTGAATGATACTCGCAGCACCCAGTCCGCCAAACATCCCAATCAGCAACCATGGAAGACGAGCTTTGGTCAGTGTAAGAATATTGTCACTTGCATCTACATTTCTGGTAATACCCGCAGCAAGCTGATAATATTCGTCGGCTTCATCTCACAGTACATCAATAATATCATCTACCGTAATCACACCTTGCAACCGTTTGAGTTCATCGACTACCGGAATTTCCATCAGGTCATATTTCTGAATCATATTGGCGACTTCAACATCTTTCTCGGTCACCTTCACATAGTGAACTTTAGAGTTGTAAACCTCTTCAAGTTTAGTGCTTGAAGAAGTTGTCAGCAATTTTTTTAAACTCAAAATCCCAAGCAGCGTATTGTCATCATCGACTACATAAATCGAATAAACTTCGTTCATGTATTCTGCCTGCTTTCTCATCTCGCGAATGGCACGAAGTACATTCCAGTTTTTGTTGACCTCCACATATTCCTTACGCATCAGACCACCGGCAGTATCTTCGTCATATCGGAGTAAATCAACAATATCCTGAGCATGTTCTTTGTCCTCGAGCTGAGAAATTACTTCTTCCTGCTTGTTTTCAGAAAGCTCACCAATTACATCCACCGCATCGTCGGTGTCCATTTGTGTAATCAGTACATCAGCAATTTCTTTGGGAGACAACTGTCCCAGCAATTTTTTACGATCGTCTTCTTCCAATTCCAGCAAAACATCAGCAGAAATCTCTGCATCCAGCAAAGACATCAGATATGATTGTTCTTCGAGTTCGAGTTTGGGAAAGACTTCAGCAATATCAGCCGGATGAAAATCAGTAAACATTTCAAGCGTTTTCTTGGGATTCTGTTCACGAATATATTCGGTCAGTTCTGTGAGAAATTCTTTGTTAATGATTATTTCCATGCTTCTGATTTTTTGGTTAATTCCAAAAATTGTTCAACCGTCAGTTGTTCGGCCCGCAAGTTAAGTAAATTATCATCAAAATTGTTTTGACTGAACCCTAAACTTTTTAGAGCATTTCTCAATGTTTTTCTCCTTTGATTAAATCCGGCTTTGACGATTCTGAAAAAAAGTTTTTCATCAACAGGCAATTTTTCACGAAACCGCTTCATTCTGATAACTGCTGATTTAACTTTGGGTGGCGGGTTAAAAACATTTTCAGAAACTGTAAACAGATATTCAGTTTCATAAAATGCCTGTGTCAGTACCGACAGAATTCCATAAATTTTCGAACCTTTTCCGGCACAAATTCTTTCAGCAACTTCTTTCTGAAACATTCCGGACATTTCCGGAATCAAAGAACGGTTTTCAATAATTTTGAATACAATTTGAGATGAGATATTGTAAGGAAAATTACCAATTATACCAATTTGCTGATTTTTGAAATTCTCAGAAATTTCCATTTTCAGAAAATCTTCAGCATAAATTTTTAAATCCGGATAATGATTTTTAAGGTATTCAACAGATTCAGTATCGATTTCCACAACCGATATATCTTTTTTATCCTGAATCAGATATTTTGTTAATACGCC
>CAYFWH010000055.1:12720-13558 GCA_964346785.1 uncultured Weeksellaceae bacterium
CAGGCTGTTGGCTATTTTTTGAGCAATATTTTCGTCTTTCAGAAAATGTTGTCCCAATTGTTTTTTTGGTCTGACACTCATTTTGCGAAGATAAAACTAAAAGCCCGAATTTCAATAAAACTGAAATTCGGGCTTTTGGCAGAACAAACTGTAATTCTACCCGGAGTATTCACCTATCGCCAGGAATTTCTCCTGTCTTTGTTTTTTTAATTTTTCAGGAGTTAATTTTTTTAACTCATTATAAGATTTCAAAATCTGTTTTTTCAGCGATACAGCTGCCTTTGATGGTTCATAATGAGCACCTCCCAAAGGTTCGTCAATGATACCGTCAATAATTTTCAGCTCGAGCATATCGTTTGGTGTCATTTTCATCTGGCTTGCAACTTGTTCCTTGTAATCCCATGAACGCCATAAAATAGCTGAACAGTTTTCAGGAGAAATAACAGAATACCAAGTGTTTTCCATCATAAAAACATGGTTACCAACACCAATTCCCAATGCACCTCCACTTGCACCTTCACCTATGACAATACAAATCACCGGAACTTCCAGTTTCATCATTTCAAAAATATTTCTCGCAATAGCTTCGCCCTGACCCCGTTCTTCGGCTTCCAGTCCGGGATATGCACCGGGTGTGTCAATCAGGGTTACAATCGGCATATTGAATTTCTCAGCGAGTTTCATCAGTCTGAGCGCCTTTCTGTATCCTTCGGGATTAGACATCCCAAACCTTCTGTATTGTCTTTCTTTTGTGTTTTTACCTTTTTGCTGACCGATGAACATAAATGGGATACCATCTATTTTTCCCATTCCGCCAATCATTGCTTTGTCATCGCCG
>CAYFWH010000056.1:0-2423 GCA_964346785.1 uncultured Weeksellaceae bacterium
TGCTGATTGTATGGGTATATCCGTTTGCGGCAAAAGTACCGCCACCGTTCAAAATGTCAGACCATGCACCACCGTTGACTGAATATTCAAGTACAGCACCGTCGTAGCCTGTTTCGAGTCCGTAATTCAGATCGAATTTCAATTTAGCAGAAGAACTTACAATTTCGAAATCAATCGAAGTCAGTGAATTCAGGCTAATGTTTGAAGGTGAACCTCCATAAGCTGAATTTGGTGCTGAAGTTGACTGAGTGTTAACTGTTTTCCACAGATTGTTTGCACCACTGTCTCTGGCAGTAGTCCATCCATTTGGTAATGCAGGTACATTTACACCGTCAAAATCTTCGATGTTTCCGGCAGGACATCCGTTGATTGCTTCCGGTGTAGCGAAAGTTACAACTGCATAACAAGTGTTGGCTTCAACGCCTACAGTAATGTCATCGGGACATTCAACTGACAATCCCGGAGTTACTTCAATCTGGTCACTTGCAGAAGATTCTTCAGCACATTCGGTTTCGGGTACTGTATAAGTAATTGTATGTACACCAACGCCTGCTGCAGCTGGGTCAAAACTGTAAGTTATTCCGTTTCCGTCATCGGTAACGCCCGGACCGCTGTAAACTCCGCCGATTGGTGTACCGCCTGACAATCCATTCATTACTTCTTTGTCTTCACAAACATCGGCAGGAGCAGCAAAAACAGCACCTGCAGAAGGAGTGTCGAATGCTTCTGTTCCATCATTTTTATTGTTTGATGATCCCTGACTTGCACTGTATCCAAGACCTCTTTTTGCAAAAGCATCCCAAATTGTACACTGGTTGGCTCCGCTGTAAAGCATCTGGTCAGCCAAAAGAATAGCATCTCTTCCGTCCACAAAACCGGGACTGCATGGTTGAAGTTTTAAAGCTTCAACAACCAGTTGAAGTGCAATGTTGTTTCCGCCGGTACCATTATATATATCCGGATCAAATCCGTATTTGTCAATCAGTGCCCAGGTCATTTCCCAAAGCATAACAGCCCACACACTTCCTACTCCGTGAGGTGCAACTTCTGATTTGATGCTGTTGTAAGTATGAGGATTAATGCTCATATTGGTTGAATAAGGGTAAGTTCTGATACCTCCGCCGTTTGCACCCTGATTGAACAGATAAGTTCCGATTCCTCTGGCATCTGTTCCCTGATCACCCTGGTGCATAGTCAGCATCAGGCCGAAATAATCACTCCATCCTTCACCCATTTGCTCCTGGTTGTTCAGACAGCCCGAATTAGCAGGCCCGCCTGTCAGACGGATTGAAATACCGTGTCCGTATTCGTGTGCAATTACAAGATTATCAAAATCACCGTCTTTGTTGCCACAAATATACATTTGCATTCTTGGATTGCTGCCATCTGGAGGAGTTGAGAAATTCGCATTACATGTTCCGCTGTTATCTTGTGCTTCTGCATTTACATAGTCATTTCCCAGACCACCTTTTCCATAATTGTTTTGCTGGAAATTTCCACTCGGCTCATCAAAACCATATTCGTAAAATACATCATGGATAATATTGTTCCAGTAAAAAAGATTGGTAATCGCTGCTGATTCCGATTGATTTGAATTTGAATAATTCATATTAAAAGGGAAGTCAAAAACGAGATTACTGCCACCTTCGGGCTGAAATCCTGGGTGATCACCGTCTTCGTATGCGTTTACATTATTTCCCCGGGTCGTGGTATATTCCGGTCCGGGTGAGCCGTTGGTGTCATGCCAGCCGTATGGTGATGCATTTGTGTTGACCACATCGTCCGCAATAACCATGGTTCTTCCGCCATAGTACGGACTCTCAAGCGGCATTGCAAAAACATTGTAAGTTCCGAGAATGTCAGGGTTGAAATTCTGAGGTCCTTCTGCAACAAGTTTGTTGTCTTTGAAATGAAGTGTATCATTGTCATGATGTTCAGCATCAAAATCACAAGAACTCGTCCAGTTCACTTTATTTACAATTTGCCCGTTTTGTGCATTTACATGTACATTGTACCATTCGGTTTGGTTAACAGATTCAATTGACAGTTCCCATGCCAGAGTCAGGTCACCATAAAAATATAAAAAATAAACGAGTTTTGCAGGAATATCACTAAGTGAAATGCCTCCTTTACTGATAACGGTTTTTTGACTGTTTGTGAAATCTTGTGATAAAACCATCAATCCTTTAGTAATCGGATAATTTAACTGTCCGGCAGCAGCCGTTACAGCCTGAATTGCTGTAAGCTGAGGGGCGCCGGTCTGATTGCCAGCTCTCTTTTGAATACTGTTTGCAAACTTGTTGTGAACAGCAGTTACCTTGCCGGCGGCTGAAAGGTGAATTGCTGATTCCGTGCCGATTACTTCAAGCCCGTTATAAGTTTGTCTCAAATAAATGTGCTGGATACCGTTTTTGATATTGGTA
>CAYFWH010000056.1:2433-9349 GCA_964346785.1 uncultured Weeksellaceae bacterium
ATAAGGGTTCATATAAAAAAGAGAATTCCAGTAGCTGCAGGGCTAGCAGGAGGAAGTACAAATTGCGCAACAGCTCTAAAGGCGCTAAATAAGCTATGGGATTTAGCCTTAACTGAGAAAGAACTAATGGATATTGGTATAAAAATCGGTTACCTCATAACTCAAATCGTCATTTGTAAGTGTCAGTTCCTCGCCTGATTGACTCAAAACACTTCTGACTAAATTGTCGGAAGGTCTGTTCGAAATTTGTGCATAGGCAACAGTCCCGAACATCATCAATCCAAGGAAATTCAGTTTGATAAATTGTTTAAACATTTTTTATTGTGTTAATATAATTTCACGAATGTATGATTTTTTTATGTTGAATAAAGGAAATTGAGTTCGGTTTCTGAAATTCAATTAACTTTACAGTTTGATTAAAAAATGTAAAAAATCAACCGATGAATTCAAGAGAAGAACAATTACAGGCATTTGGCAGATTGCTTGATATTATGGATGAACTGAGAGAAAAATGCCCGTGGGACAGAAAACAAACTTTGGAATCACTCCGTTACCTGACGATTGAAGAGATGTATGAATTGTCTGATGCCATACTTGAAAATGACAAAGATGAAATCAAAAAAGAATTGGGTGATTTGTTTCTTCATTTGGTTTTTTATTCGAAAATTGGATCAGAAACAGGTGATTTTGATGTTGCCGATGTTTTGAATGGAATTTCAGAAAAACTGATTTACAGACATCCTCATATTTATGGAGATACGGATGTAGCTGACGAGGAAGAAGTCAAAAAAAACTGGGAGAAATTAAAACTCAAAGAAGGCAGGAAATCGGTTTTGGAAGGTGTACCCGGTTCATTGCCGGCAATGGTGAAGGCTTATAGAATTCAGGAAAAGGTGAAAGGTGTTGGTTTTGAATTTGAAAATGAAAAAGATTGCTGGGATAAGGTAACAGAGGAATTGGAAGAATTCAGAACCGAAAAAGACACCGAAAAAAGAGAGCTGGAATTTGGTGATTTACTTTTTTCGCTCATTAATTATGCGAGATTCAATCAAATCAATCCCGAAGATGCACTCGAAAAAACCAATAAGAAATTTATTTCAAGGTTTATACAAATTGAAGAAATGTCAAAAGCTTCAGGCAGAGATATTTCTGAACTTTCACTCAAAGAACAGGATGAATTGTGGGAAAAGGCAAAAAATCAGTCTGTTTAATCGAATGGGTGGGTTATCAATTGATTAATTTGCTGAAACTACCGTCAGAAAGATAAAAAACCGGTACTTTTGCAAACTCAAATTATTCAGATAATTAAATGAAAACAAAGATAGCAATCATCGGACTGGGTTATGTGGGACTGCCGCTCGCCCGTTTGTTTGCGACCAAATACCAGACTTTAGGTTTTGATATAAACAGTCGGAGAATAGGAGAAATAAAAGATGGAAAAGACACCACAAAAGAACTCGAAGATGAAATTCTTCAATCAGTTTTGAAGGCTGAAAACTCAGAAGAGATAGGTTTGTTTGTGACTGATAATGAGGCTGATTTGGGTGGTTATGACTTTTATATTGTAACCGTTCCCACTCCGATTGATAAAAATAACAGACCGGATCTCAATCCTTTGATGAAAGCAAGTGAAACAGTCGGAAGACATATTTCAAAAGATAAAATAGTTGTTTTTGAATCAACTGTTTATCCGGGTGCAACCGAAGAAGAGTGTATTCCGGTGATTGAAAAAATATCCGGGCTGAAATTCAACACAGATTTTTTTGCAGGTTATTCACCAGAAAGAATCAATCCGGGAGATAAAGAGCATACAGTTGAGAAAATCAAAAAAGTTACTTCGGGTTCAACTCCCGAATCAGCAAAAAAAATTGATGATTTATATGCTTCTGTAATTATTGCCGGTACTCATCTTGCACCAAGCATCAAAGTTGCAGAGGCAGCCAAGGTAATTGAAAACTCACAGCGGGACATCAATATTGCTTTTGTGAATGAACTCGCAAAAATCTTTAATTTACTGGATATTGATACCACAGCAGTGCTGGAAGCTGCTGCGACAAAATGGAATTTCCTTCATTTCAAACCCGGCTTGGTTGGTGGTCATTGCATAGGTGTAGATCCTTATTATCTGGCTCAGAAGGCACAACAATGCGGTTACCATCCTGAAATTATTCTTGCCGGAAGAAGATTGAATGACTCGATGGGAGAATATGTGGCATCGAGAATTGTCAAGGATATGATAAAAAAAGGAATCAAAGTGAATGGTGCTGAACTTTTGATGCTTGGAATAACCTTTAAGGAGAATTGTCCGGATGTTCGAAATTCAAAAATAGTTGATGTCGTTCGCGCGCTGGAAGATTACAGTATTACGGTGAATATTCATGACCCGCATGCCAGACCCGAAGATGTCAGACAATCACATGATTTGGAATCTCAATTGGTATTGGATCAGTCAAAAAAATATGATGCAATCGTACTTGGAGTTGCACACAATGAATTTAATTCAATTGATTTAGAAGGTTTAAAAAAAGAAAATGCATTTGTTTATGATGTCAAAGGATTTTTTGGCAGCAGAGCAGACAGCAGATTATAAAATCAAAAACTGGTCTATAGATTTCTTTTTGAATCGCCTAAAATAGACTAATTTTGCAAAAAAATTCAACAGATGATTTTACCGATTAGGGCATACGGTGACCCGGTTTTGAGACAAAAAGCAGTTGACATTGACAAGGATTATAAAAATCTGAGTCAGTTAATCGAAAATATGTTTGACACGATGAAGGATGCTTATGGTATTGGTTTGGCGGCACCTCAAATTGGTTTGGCAATTCGTTTGTTTGTGGTTGACCTGACGCCGTTTGCAGATGACGAAGACTACAGCGATATTGGTGAAGAACTGGCTGAATTCAAAAAAGTATTTATCAATGCCCGTATTGTTGAAAAAAAGGGAGAGGAGGAGAAGTTTAACGAAGGTTGCCTGAGTATTCCGGGTGTTCGGGAAGATGTAACAAGACCCGAAACTATAGTAATTGAATATCTCGATGAAAATTTTGTGGCACAGAAAAAAGAATTTTCAGATATTCGTGCCCGTGTTATTCAGCATGAATATGACCATATTGAGGGAATAATGTTTACAGATTATTTGTCACCCTTCAAGAAAAGATTGGTTCAGAATAAATTAAGAAATATATCAAAAGGAAAAGTGAAAACTGATTATCAGATGAAGTTTCCGCTTTAAATGAAAAACAAATTGTATGGATTTAACAAAAATTATTTCAATCTCGGGTAAACCGGGACTTTACAAACTGATTTCGCAAGTGAAAGGCGGATTTATTGTTGAAGATTTGGACAAAGGAAAAAAGACCACAATCTCTGCACAGAATAATGTGAGTTTGCTTGAAAATGTAGCAATCTATGGTGTGGCAGAAGAATTTCCGCTCAAAGATGTCTTTACAAAAATCTATGAAAAAGAAAATGGCGGTCAAACAATCAGCCACAAGGAATCAGGAAATAAACTGAGATCTTATATGGAAGAAGTGCTGCCTGAATATGATGAGGACAGAGTATATGATTCTGACTTGAAAAAATTATTTCAGTGGTACAATATCCTTCAGTCAAAAGGAATGCTGACTCCCGAAGAAAATCAGGAAGAAGAAATAAAAGAAGAAGCTGAAAAAGAAGATTGATTCAGCAACTGAATAAAAAAAAGCCTCCTTTTTCGGGAGGCTTTTTTTATATGGTTTAATTCTTCAGATACAAATCAAAATAATCAGAAACCTTTTGCATCAAATGAACTCTGTCTTTGCCAAGTACATTGTGTTTGTGCCCCGGATACATGAAATAATCAAGCTGAACGCCATTTGAAACTGCTTCTCTGACGAAAATTAGTGAATGCTGCCAAAGTACCACATCGTCCTGCGCACCATGGATAATCAGTAATTTACCTTTCAGATTTTTAGTTTTATCAAACAACAGATTTTCGGCATAACCTTCCGGATTGGATTCAGGCGTGTCCATGTAGCGTTCGCCATACATGATTTCGTACATTCTCCAGTCCAGAACCGGACCGCCTGCCACACCAACTTTGAATACATCCGGTTTTCTGAGCATAAACGAAGTCGTCATAAAACCACCATAACTCCAACCGTGGATACCCATTCTCTCACCATCTACAAATGGAAGTGATTTCAGGTATTCAACACCTTTCATCTGATCTTCCATTTCATATTTTCCAAGTTGTCTGAAAATTGTCTGTTCAAATTCAAGGCCTCTGTTGGCACTTCCGCGACCGTCCATTACCCAAACTACATAACCATTTTGAGCCATGTAATCATACCAAAGATTTCCACTTGCCGGAAAACGGTTCAGGTTTAATTGTGCGTGCGGACCATTGTATAAATAAACAATCACCGGATATTTTTTGTTTGGATCAAATGGTTGCGGATAGATTAATTTGCCATATAAATCACTGCCGTCATTTGCCTTCAGGGTTACATTTTCAACTTTTGGCATTTCATAATCAGCAAGCGGATTAACGGCTGTCAGCAGATTCTTCTTAAATTTTTTATCGGTCGAAATTAAATCAATTTTTCTCGGTGTAGTCTGATTGCTCCAAACATCGATTGCATAATCACCTGACGAATTCACGAGAACACTGTGCACACCCGGATCTGAATCTACTCTTTCAATTTTTCCGTCTGTCCAGTTTACCGCATAAAGATGTCTTTCCATCGCACCGTCTTTGGTGGACGAAATCAAAAGTTGATTTTTCTTTTCATTGATGCCGGTTATACCGGTCACCACCCATTTTCCGGTTGTTATCTGATTGATTAATTTTCCGTTCAAATCATAACGGTACAAATGCATCCAGCCATCTCTCTGACTGTGCCACACAAATTCTTTTCCGTTGGGTAAAAAATAAAGCGGATGTTGCGGCTCAACATATTTATCGTGTTTTTCCTCGAAAAGTGTTTTAACAAAATTTCCGGTTTGTACATCGTATTGATTCAGTTTCATGTGATTTTGATCCCGGTTCAGTACTGCAATATAAATTGATTGCGCGTCAGGCGCCCAGCTTATATTGGTCAGAAACTGATCTTTTGGCTCTCCGGTTTTCAGAAAAACTGTTTTTTCGGTTTTCGGGTTGTAAACACCGAGCGTAACCTGATGTGAAGTTCGTCCTGCAAAAGGATATTTTATATTTTCATTGACAGCAGGAACACTTGACCAGTCCACAATCGGATAATCTTCAACCATCGACTGATCCATTCGGTAGAAAGCAATCAGATTTCCGTCGGGCGAAAAGAAAATACCGCGATCGATACCAAACTCATCTCTGTGAACAGATTTTCCGTTGACGATTTCATAACTTCCGTCTTTTGTGATTTCGTGGAGTTTTCCGTTGGTTTCTTTCAGGTATAAATTATTGTCTAATACAAATGCGATAGACCTGCTTTTCGAATTATAATCCTGCTCTTCCGCAGCTTCTGGTAATTCTGCCCATTCGGTTGACTGTCCGGTTTCCAAATTCCAGAACATCACTTTTTGTCCGTTGTTGTAAAAAGCAGTGTTGCTGTCTAACCAGCGCAAAAATGGAACTGTATTCATCGGGAAGTCAGATGATTTTGCGATGGTGTCAGTTTTCATTTCAGGCAACGAATGCATCACCAAAAAATTTCCGTTTGGACCGGAAACAGCTTCGGTATAAGAATTCGTGTCGGGTATCCAGTTGAGTTGCCATATATTATCGACTCTCAAATTGCTTCCCAGACCGAGTACTGCATCCTGCATACTGAGTTTTTTGTTTTGCGAAAAAACAGAAGCAGTCAGCATAAATGCTATGAAAAGACAATATTTCTTCATTTTTTATTATGTTTTGTAAATTTAATTGAACAAAAATCCCAAAAAGAATTGAGAATGCCTTATAGATTAATGAATTTTAATTCGAAAAAATAAATTCAGCCAACGACAAAATAAAGCTAACTTTGCACCATGTCCAGAATAATAGCCATTGATTACGGAACCAAAAGATGCGGAATTGCAGTAACCGATGAGTTGCAGATTATTGCCAATCCGTTGGATACGGTAGCGACCTCAGAAATTCATGATTTTTTGAACAAGTATATTTCTGAAAATAAAGTTCAGGAAATCGTGGTTGGACAACCGATGAGAATGCATGGCGAATTGGGTCAGCTGGAAACCGAAATACTGAAATTCATTGAGAAATTCAAAGAAAATAATCCTGCAATTCAGGTGTTCAGACAAAATGAAACATTTACTTCAATGATTGCATCCAAAACAATTCTTGCATCCGGAGCGAAAAAGAAAAAGAGACAGGATAAGGCACTAATTGACAAGTTGAGTGCAACCCTGATACTTCAGTCGTATATGGAATCAAATTTTTGAATTCAAATTATCAGTCAAACATAATAAACCGGTTTCTTCTTTGCTTCTTTCCACCGAATTGATCGAGTTTGAAACCAAGTGAGAACATAACATATCTTTCCAATACATTGTCTTGACTGTCAGAAATGAAAGTATCTGAAATTGTTCTGCTTGTTCCGGTATTTTGACCGAGAATATCATAAACTTTGACTTTGAAAGTCAGTTTATCATTCATGAAATTGTAGGCGAGACTGGTATTCCATAAGAAGAAATCTTTTTTTAATCCTGATGAGATATTTGAGTTGTAGGTATAACTGAAATCATTTCCGAATACAAAATTTTTCGGCCAATAATTGGTGGTTGCGATTTTGAAAATGTGAGCGAGATTATTTGATTGATCGATTCTGTAATTTTTGTATTTGTTGAATTGATAATTGATGTTGTAACTTGGGTTGATAATCAAAACTTTGTCGATTTCCCAGTTGAAATTAACTCTTGGTCTTAAATTATATGAATAGGCATCGTACTTGATTTC
>CAYFWH010000056.1:9359-13310 GCA_964346785.1 uncultured Weeksellaceae bacterium
TGTAATTGTGTCCTGCGTTCATGCCAACGCCAACTCTGAATTTATTCCTGCCTGAGCTAAATGATTTGTTGTAATTTAATCCAATCCACAAATTATAATTTCCTTCAACATTTACATAAGTAGTTTTTGATTTAAAATTCTCGTCTGTAATTCTGTATGAAGTCAGGCTTCTTTCTGAATACGAACCGCCTGCATAGATATTGTAACCGCTTCTTGTCTGAAAATTGAAATCTCTGAAACCAAAATACAAACTGTGATTTCGGTTGGTTTTCAGGTTCGGATTTCCGGTTGTTGTATTCAGTGGGTTGCTCAAATTTTCGATAGCGAGTAACTGTTCTGCAGTCGCAAAGCTTTCTGAAACCCGGTAATTCATATAAAGTGAACTGTTTTTTGAGAATTTATAATTTGCATAAAAATTCAGATCCGGCACAACTTTTCGTTGATTCAACTCATAGGAATCCGACATATAATATCCGTCGTTTTTCTGTTCCATAATTCCCAAACCGGCATTAATTCTGAAAAAGATTTTGTTTTTCTGTAATTTCAGAGCAACAAAAGGTTTCAGGTTATAAAAATCAGATGAAATATTGGAAGAAAGTCTGTCGTTAAAAACCGAATACTCATTCAGCATCTCATCATAGTCGTTGGTTTCGGTTGATTTTTTTCTTTGTTTAATTTCGTATTCTGTTCCCACACTTATTTTCAGAGAGTCAGTTAATGGAATTTCGAATTCTAATCCAAAGTCATAATTGTCATTTCTTGTTCTTGATTTGCTCAGCTGATTTCTCAAATCATCGGGCTCACCGGTTTGATAAAAATAAGTGTTGCTGGTATCGTAATCATCATTTTTCGCTCTTTTGTTGTCGTTTGAAAAACTCAGACTCAAAGATGTTTTAGCCGGAAAAGATTTATAATATTCGATGCTGTTCGAAAAAGACTGGTTCAGAGATTCAGAATATTTTTCACCCCTGCTTTCATTGGTCAAATCATCGTCTTCATTATAAGTTAAACTATTGAAGATATTTGATGATTTGGCTTTGTTGTAACTGTATTTCGGTTCAAACCAGATTGTTGAAGTCGAATCTATTTTCACTTCAACACTGTTGTTGAAATTATGTGCAAACGACCGGTTTCTTGTAATTGAATTTGATTCGGTCGTAAAAATATTTTCAGGCAAAAGATTCTGACGACGACTGTAATTGTTGTTTTTGGTGTCAGACTGGGTATAAAAATAATTTGAATTCAGCTCGATGTCTTTTCCAAAGTTGTTTGAATAACTCAAACCACCGAGTTCTGACTGTGTGATTCCCGCTCCGCCGCCAAAGCTCATTCCGTTGATCGAAAAACTCCCGGAATTATTGTCCACCCAAACCGAAGAATTTCTCATACTGCCCATGTTGTCAAAAATCTCGTTCATCGAAAAACCAACCGAGTTGATGTTGTTGAACGAGCCAAGCACACTCAATCGGCTGTCGCCTTTGAAGGAGTTGAGCATCAGACTGGATTCATACCTGTCATCAGTACCATATCCGGCCATTGCCTTGAGCATGATTCCCTTGTTCTTATCTTCGTCTATTGTGAGGTTAATCGTCGCATTATTTGAGCTTGCTTTCTGTCCCGACAATTCTTCTTTCTTGGTTTTTGTGTCCGTTACCTGAATTTTATTGATAATCTCGGCGGGTAAATTTTCGAGTGCAATTTTTCCGTCTTTGTCAAAAAAAGGTTTTCCGTTTACCAAAATCTGGTTGACTTCTTTTCCGTTTACAGTAATTTTTCCATTTTCATCAATATCAACGCCTGGCAATTGTTTGAGCAGCGTTTCCACATTTGCATCAGGCCGGACTTTGAAGGATGATGCATTGAATTCCAAAGTATCATTCTTGATTCTGACGGGTGGAGCACCTGAAATCATCACGCCTTCAAGATTAATTTTCTGACTGAGTTTGACAATTCCAAGTTCTCTGTTTTGGTTCAAATCATCAAATTCCTGAATATAATCACCAAATAAATCATCTGTAACCGTAAAGAAAACCGGTTCATTGATTTTCTTTAAATCGAGTTTAAACTTCCCTTCAGTGTCGGTCAGTGAATACTCAACCACTGTTGAATCTTTTTTTAATGAGAGATAAACCGTAGCGGCTTCCACCGGCAGTTCGGTAATGTTATCTACGGCTGTACCATTGATCTGAACCGTATTTTGTGCGGTTGAATTAATTGAGAAAAATAAAAATATAAGGAGAAAGGAATATAATAATTTATTGAAACTCATTAAAAGTATTTTAAATTTTCGTGAGCAAAGACGATACCATTCTTCTGAGAATGCCCGATTTGACTCGAATTAAAACAAAAAAAGCGGAACTATATTCCGCTCTTTTCATGTATATTTTTAAATTATTCTCCGGGTAGGGCAACAGGTGCTTCAGAAGGAGCGTCATCCTGAGCCGGCATTTCGAATGGAATACTCTCGATATCCATACTTTTTGCCGAAGTCGGATTAGCCATCATTACATTTGCAGCAATACAAAGTGCAACTACAATCCCACCGAGTGTCCAGGTTGCTTTGTCCAAAAATTCATTGGTTCTTTGAACCCCGAACATTTGTCCGCCACCGGCACCGCCAAAAGTTGAAGAAAGTCCGCCACCTTTTGGATTCTGAGAAAGTATAACAAGTACGGTAATTGCACAAACCGCTATAATTACGATCATTAAAAATATGAAAGTCTGCATTTTCTAAATGTTTTTCTGTAAAATTAGTCTGCAAAGAAAATGAATTTTTAGATATAATTCAAACTTTAGGGCTTCAATCTTTTACGGATTTTTGATTTGCTGAAAAAATTGGTTAAAATCAGTCATTTCTCAGGTTTTCAATCACCTGAATTTTGTCTTCAAAGTATTCTTTTTTATCAGGATATTTAAGACTGAGAATTCTGTATGCTCTGAGGGCTTTGTCGTATTTTCTCTGGTCTGCATAAATCTGAGCGAGAGTTTCGGTCATTAAATCGGTATATTCTTCTGTAAAACCGGTTTTCTTTGTGGTTTGTTCCGTATCGGCAGTTCTGTCAACCGGTTTTATTTTTGGTGATTTCTCGATGAACTCATCAATCAATTTGTATTTAATGTCCTTCTCGGTTTCTTTTTTATCATTTTTTTCGGCTGCGGAAAAAGACAGCCACTCAGAAAAAGTCATTTCTGATGAGACAGCCGGACTTTCTTTGGTTGTATCAGTCTCTGCTGAAACTTCAACGGATTCAGTTGTGTCTTTGGGAATTTCTAAATGATTCGGTTCAGCTACTGATTCTTTTCTTATTTCGTCAGCAACTTTTTCAGCAGTTTGTTGAGTTTCTTCTGATTCGGGTTGTTGTTCCTTTTGTAAATAATGGTAAAGTGCAACCCGGCTCGGACTGTAGATACTCGTTTTTTTCAGTTCGCTCTGAAAAGAATCATGACCGTGTTCTTTTAGTGCAAAAAGCAGCAATATTCTGAGATTTGAGAAATAGGGATACTTCTCAATTTCGTCCTGAAGCTGCGGAACATCCTTTAGCCGGACCTCAAACGGATGTCTGATTAGATGCTGAATTCTTTGATTCATTTTTCAAAACTACAATTAAATTTAAAATTACAAAAAACCGGCAGTTCAAAAAACTGCCGGAATTCGATTAATAATTTTTTTAACTCAGATTAATACTGATCCAGTAAGTAGTTTATCAAATCAGTCGTTGTAACCATACCCACGAGTTTGTCATTGTCAACAACCGGAATAGAGTGGAAGCTCTGTTTTGAAATCATCTCTGCTGCTTCTTTGATTGTTGCTTCAGAATCGAGTGTAACCGGATTTTTGGTCATTACCTGTGGAATGGTGTAGGTGTCAAAAATCATGGTGTCAACAGTTTCTTCATCATCGGCAAGCTCAGAATAACTGATTCTCAGAATATCTGATTTGCTGATTACTCC
>CAYFWH010000057.1:0-6013 GCA_964346785.1 uncultured Weeksellaceae bacterium
GTGTTCCATAACCGGCATAAATTCAACATGTGTGAAACCTGTTTTTTTAATGTGTTCAATTAATTTATCAGCAATTTCAACATAAGTCAGCCATTGGTCAGGTTCAGAGGGATCCCTTCGCCAAGAGCCGAGATGAAGTTCATAAATAGAAATTGGCTGATCGAGTGAATTGATTTTACCTCTTTTATTCATCCATCTTTTATCTTTCCACCGATACCAGTTTGTACTCACCACACTCGCAGTTTTGGGCGGAATTTCAAAAGCAAATCCAAAAGGATCAGCTTTTTCCAGAAATCCACCCGAAACAGTTTGGATTGAATATTTATAAATTATACCTAAATCAAGATTATTAATAAAGCCTTCCCATATGCCGCTACCGTCTTTTCTTAGCTTTAATATATTTTTCTTCTTATTCCATTTATTGAATTCACCTATTACAGATACCTGTTTGGCATTGGGAGCCCACACCGCAAAGTAAATACCATCCCAGTTATTGATTTTAATTTTATGTGCTCCAAATTTTTCATACAATCGATAATGTTTACCCTTTTGAAAGAGTAGAATATCCTGATTTGTAAACAATGAAAAATTATCCGGCATTGAGCAAAAATAAACTAATTATAAATGTATAAAAACTTTTTATTATTTGCTATGCATGCATAATAAATAATTTGTATATTTGTAAGTCTTAATGAAAGAAATAATATGAATCACAGTGATTTGACAATCGATCATTATTTAAGAACAACCTGGCTGGCTGTACAAAAAATGTACAATGAACAAGCGTCAAAGTTTGATTCAACCATGGTTTTAGGTTTTGCATTGCTTTCACTTGATCCCAAAAAAGGAACTCCGAGTACTTCTCTTGGACCTAAGATGGGAATGGAACCAACGAGTTTATCAAGAACACTAAAAAAATTGGAAGAGAGAGGAATGATTACAAGAGAAAATCATCCGGAAGATGGCAGAAGTGTTTTGATTTACTTGACAGAAGACGGTTTAAAAATGAGAGATGTTTCAAAAGAAGTTGTACTTGCATTTTATGATGCGATTGATGAAAAAATCAATGAGAAAGAATTGAAAATCTTTTATGATGTACTACACAAAATAAATGAAATAACAATTGACAAAAATATATTTAAAGAAAAAAAACAGTTAAATTAATAAAAATGAACAGGCACATTAGAAAAGTCACAGTTTTGGGTTCGGGAGTTATGGGCTCCGCCATTGCTTGTCATTTTGCCGGAAATGGTGTTCAGGTTTTACTACTTGATATGCCAACAGAGGGCGCTGACAGAAATAAAATTGCAGCGGATCATTTGAAAAATGCAATCAAATCAAATCCGTCTCCGATTTATGACAAAGCTTTTGCATCCAGAATTACCACAGGAAATTTTGACGATGACCTTGAAAAAATCAAAGATTCGGATTGGGTCATCGAAGTAATTGTAGAGCGACTTGACATTAAGAAATCAATGTTTGAAAGAGTCGATAAATTTAGAAAAGAAGGAACGCTGATTACTTCAAATACTTCGGGTATTCCGATTCATTTGATGTCCGAAGGTCGTTCCGAAGATTTTCAAAAGCATTTTTGCGGTACCCACTTCTTCAACCCGCCAAGATATCTGAAGTTGTTTGAAATCATTCCGGGACCAAAAACAGATGATGCTGTGATTCAGTTCCTGGAAGGTTATTCAGATTTGTTTCTCGGAAAAACACCGGTATTGTGTAAAGACACACCCGGTTTTATCGGTAACAGAGTAGGCGTTTATTCAATGGCAAAAGTAATGGAACTTGCCGGTGAAATTGGTTTGACCATAGAAGAAGCTGATACGCTGACCGGTTCAATACTCGGTCGTCCGAAAACAGGTACTTTTAAACTGGCCGATTTGGTTGGTTTGGATACCGCTGCAAATGTTACCAAAGGTTTACAGCAAAACTGTCCGAATGATTCTTTTATTCAGGATTTGAAAGATTCAAAAGTGATGGACTTTTTGTTGGAAAATAAATTCTTTGGCGATAAGTCCGGCAAAGGTTTTTATTACAAAGAATTTGACAAAGCCACAAAAGAAACCAAAAGGTTTGCACTCGATCTGGAAAAATTGGAATACCGTCCGCTTGAAAGAAATAAAGTAGCGGCTGTAGAAATGGCAAAACAGGCTGGAAGCACTAAAAACAAACTGGCTGTTTTACTTCAGGACAAAGGAAAATCAGGTGATTTAATCAGAAAACATTTTGCATCTTTATTTGCGTATGTAGCTGACAAAGTTCCTGAAATTTCAGATGTGCTTTACAGTATTGACGATGCAATGAAGACCGGATATGCGTGGAAGTACGGACCTTTTCAGTCCTGGGGTATGGTCGGATTGAAAAACGGTATTCAGTTAATCGAATCAGAAGGTTACAAAGTAGCTGATTGGGTCAAAGAAATGGATGCTGCCGGAAAAGAAAGTTTCTATCAGGTCAAAGACGGCAAAACCATGTTTTACGATATTCAAACCAAAGATTTCAAAGAAATTCCGGGTCAGGATGCGTTTATTATTCTTGACAACATCAGAAAAACAAAAGAAGTCTGGTCCAATGCAGAAGCCAGCGTACAGGATTTGGGTGATGGGATTCTGAATCTTGAATTCCGTTCAAAAATGAATTCTATTGGTGGCGGTGTGATTGCAGGAATTCAGAAGGCAATTGACATGGCCGAAAAAGATTACAGAGGTCTTGTGATTGGTAACCAGGCTGATAATTTTTCTGTCGGTGCCAACCTTGCAATGATTATGATGATGGCTGCCGAGCAGGATTGGTGGGAACTGAATATGGCCATCAAAACTTTTCAGGATACGATGATGAAAGTTCGCTACAGTTCAATCCCGGTTGTTGTGGCACCGCACGGTATGACATTAGGTGGCGGTTGTGAAATATCGCTTCATTCCGATAAAATTGTGGCTGCGGCTGAAACTTACATCGGTTTGGTCGAAGTCGGAGTAGGATTGATTCCCGGCGGTGGCGGAACCAAAGAAATGACAAGATGAGCCGGTCAGTACACTATTTCAGACGATGTTAAGATCAATCACCTGAGAGAAGCCTATATGAACATTGCGATGGCCAAAGTTGCAACTTCGGCTTATGAGGCTAAAAACCTTGGGATTTTGACCGAAAAAGATGCAATTGTAGTAAACTCTAACCGTCAGTTGGCAGAGGCTAAAAAACATGCAATACGATTGGCAGAAGCCGGATATACACAACCGGTTCCTGAAAAAGTAAAAGTTCTCGGTAAAAATGTAATGGGTATGTTCTTCGTGGGTTCTGACCAGATGGTAGCCGGAAATTATATTTCTGAACACGACCGTCTGATTGCCAACAAACTTGGTTATGTAATGTCGGGTGGAAATCTTTCTGAACCAACCGAGGTTTCAGAACAATATTTACTCGATTTGGAAAGAGAAGCTTTCTTATCACTTTGTGGTGAAAGAAAGACTTTGGAAAGAATTCAATATATGTTGAAAACCGGAAAACCTTTGAGGAATTAATCAATGTACAAAGTACTAAGTACAATGTACGAAGTATAAAGTATAAAGTACCAAGTATAAAGTACAAGGTAATTAATAGAATTAAAAATTATAAAATTATGAACAGATTTAAAGAATTAAAAGTTTGGCAAGAATCAGTTGATTTAGCAGTGGATGTTTATAATAAAACACAAAATTTCCCTAAAGAGGAGAAATATGGTTTGACTTCTCAGTTAAGAAGAAGCGCAGTTTCAATACCTTCAAATATTGCTGAGGGGGCAGGGAGAGATGGAAATGCAGAATTTAGTCATTTCTTGTCAATTGCAATGGGCTCATCCTTTGAGCTGGATACTCAATTGATTATTTCTCATAGATTAAATTTTCTATCTGATTTGAATTTGCAAGAACTATCCGAACTTAATTCTTACATTCAAAACATGATTTTTAAATTAAAACAATCTTTAAAATAAAATACATTGTACATAATACTTCGTACTTAGTACAATAATAATACATAAAAAAATGAAAGACGCATATATAGTAACAGGATACAGAACCGCAGTGGGCAAGGCCCCCCGTGGTACTTTGAGATTTACAAGATCTGATGAAATGGCGGTAGCCGTTATCAACAGACTTTTAAAAGATGTTCCAAACTTAGATCCGGAGAGAATCGATGATGTGATTGTGGGTTGTGCGATGCCTGAGGCAGAGCAGGGACTGAACATGGCCAGATTGATTTCGCTGATGGGTTTAGACACTGAAAAAGTTTCGGGTGTAACCGTAAACCGGTATTGTGCATCGGGTTCTGAATCAATTGCAACTGCGGTCGCAAAAATCAGAACCGGAATGGCTGACTGTATTCTTGCCGGTGGCGCAGAGAGTATGTCTTATATTCCGATGGGTGGTTTCAAACCGGTACCTGATACAAAAGAAGCCAGACAGAATCCGGACTATTATTGGGGAATGGGACTAACAGCTGAAGCGGTTGCCAACGAATTAAAAGTGAGTAGGGAAGATCAGGATGCCTTTGCATTCAACTCTCATCAGAAAGCGCTAAAAGCCCAGGCCGAAGGTCGTTTTGACGGTCAGATTGTTCCACTTGAGGTTGAAATCAATACGCTTGGAGCTGACGAAAAAGTTCAGTCCAAAAAGATAATTTTTGACAAAGATGAAGGCCCGAGAGCAGATACTTCACTTGAAGTTTTGGCCAAACTCAGACCTGTTTTTGCAAACGGAGGTTCGGTAACTGCCGGTAATTCTTCTCAGATGTCTGATGGGGCTGCCTTTGTATTGGTGATGTCCGAAGATATGGTCAAAGAAATGAATCTTGAGCCGATTGCCAGACTTGTAGGTTATGCTACAGTAGGTGTACCGCCAAGAATTATGGGTATTGGGCCGAGATATGCTGTACCAAAAGTTTTGGAACAGACCGGAATGAAACTCGATGATATTGAGATGATTGAGCTCAATGAGGCTTTTGCTTCACAATCATTGGCTGTTATCAGAGAACTTGGGTTGAATCAGGATATAGTGAATGTAAACGGTGGTGCCATTGCACTCGGGCATCCGTTAGGCTGTACCGGAACAAAACTGACGGTTCAGATTCTGAATGAAATGAAAAGACAAAATAAAAAATACGGAATTGTTACCATGTGCGTAGGCGCAGGACAGGGAGCAGCTTCGATTTTTGAGCGATTGTGATATTGGTATCAGGTATCAGGTATCAGGTATCAAGTATCAAGTATCAGGTATCTGGAATTGGAAGTCAAATTTATGCTTAAATAAAGGACATACTTTGCAAAAGTATAGATGAACAAATAAAAAATAATGAATTAATTTAAATATCTATTAACATGCACAATTTTAAAGAGTTGAGAATTTGGTCTGAATCAAAAAGATTTTGTGCAACTATTTATGAAATAGTATCAAAATTCCCAAAATCTGAAGAATTTGGGCTAAGCCTTCAAATGAGAAGAGCTGTGATTTCAATCCCATCTAATATTGCTGAAGGCTCCGGAAGAAATTCTAATATGGATTTTTCTAAATTCATTGATTATGCGATTGGTTCATCATACGAATTAGAAACACAATTATTAATATCATTAGATCTTGAATTTATTTCAGAAAATGAATTAAATCCAATTTTAAATGAATTAGTTGTTATTCAAAAAATGTTAAATAAGTTTAAAATTCATTTGAAAGAAAAATCCTGATACCTGTGTCTCGATACTTAATACAAAAAAAAATAAAAATTGAAAATAATGAGCGATAAAAAAAGATTGACCGGTGGTGAATTTCTGGTAAAAGACCAGACCTGGGAAAATATATTCACCCACGAAGATTTCAGCGAAGAGCAAATCATGATGCTCGAATCTGCAAGAGAATTTATTGACCGTGAAGTTTGGCCGTTGAAACATCAGATTGAAAAAAAGGATTATGCTTTGATTCATGATTTGATGAAAAAATTGGGTGAACTTGGATTTTTAGGAATTTCAGTTCCAGAAGAA
>CAYFWH010000057.1:6023-13255 GCA_964346785.1 uncultured Weeksellaceae bacterium
CTTGGGAATGGGCTTTGTAACAACAATGCTGGTTTGCGACTATCTTTCTGGCGCAACAGGTTCGTTGGCAACTGCTTACGGTGCGCATACCGGAATCGGTACAATGCCAATTCTGTTGTATGGAAACGAAGAGCAGAAGAAAAAATATCTTCCGAAATTGGCAAGCGGTGAATGGTTTGCATC
This sequence comes from uncultured Weeksellaceae bacterium, assembly GCA_964346785.1. GTDB lineage: Bacteria > Bacteroidota > Bacteroidia > Flavobacteriales > Weeksellaceae > Moheibacter. The sequence continues at coordinate 6,207 of CAYFWH010000057.1, forward strand.
TTATGCACTGACCGAACCTGAAGCTGGTTCTGACGCTAATTCAGGAAAAACAAAAGCTGTTTTGTCCGAAGACGGAAAGCATTATAAAATTTCGGGTGCCAAAATGTGGATTACCAATGCCGGTTTTGCCGATTTATTTATAGTCTTTGCCAGAATTGAGGACGACAAAAATATCACAGCATTTATTATCGAAAAGGACAAAGCGGGAGAAGGTTTTTCGCTGGGTGAGGAAGAAGATAAATTAGGGATTGTTTCATCATCCACCCGTCAGGTATTCTTTAACGAAGTAGAAGTTCCGGTAGAAAATATGCTTGGTGAACGAAACGGAGGTTTCAAAATTGCGCTTAACGCATTGAATGTTGGCCGTATCAAATTAGGTGCTGCTTGTTTAGATGCTCAACGAAGAATTCTGACCGGTGCACTGGTTTATGCAAGTGAAAGAAAACAGTTCGGTGTTTCTATCAATACCTTTGGTGCAATAAAAGAAAAATTGGCCGAAATGGCAGTTGCTGCGTTTACTTCTGAATCTGGTGCTTACCGTGCTGCAAAAGATATTGAAGATGCAATTTCAGATAATTTGGCAGCAGGAATGGCTGAAAATGAAGCAGAATTAAAAGGTGTTGAGGAATATGCTATCGAAGCTTCAATATTAAAGGTGTGGATTTCAGATATGAGTCAGCTTGCTGCCGATCAGGGAATTCAGATTTTTGGTGGAATGGGTTATTCTAAGGAAATGCCGATGGAAGGTGCGTGGAGAGATTCCAGAATTTCAAGAATTTATGAAGGAACCAATGAAATCAACAGTTTACTTTCAATCAGTATGCTGGTAAAAAGAGCCTTCCAGGGAAAAATTGACCTGATGACTCCGGCGATGAGTGTTGCCAATGAGTTGATGAGTATTCCGTCATTTGATATTCCTGATTATTCAGAATTATTTGCACAGGAAAAAGAAATTTTGTCGAATCTGAAAAAAGCATTCTTTATGGTTGCCGGTTCAGCTTTGCAAAAATTTGGTGCTGAGTTGGAAAAACATCAACAGCTGATTCTGAAGGCTTCTTCTATTTTGATTGAAATTTATATGGCTGAAAGTGCCATACTGAGAGCTGAAAAGATTTCTAAAAAATCAGAAAGAAATGCTGATATTGCTTTGAAACTTGCAAAACTTCAATTGTACAATTCGGTTGAAACAATAAAAATGAATGCAACAACCGGTATAATTTCTTTTACCGAAGGCGACGAACAACGAATGATGTTGTCCGGTTTGAGAAGATTTACGAGATACAACGAATATCCAAATATTGTCAATCTAAAAACAGAAGTTGCAGATTTCTTAATTAAAGAAAATAAGTACAATTTTTAATTAGATTGGCACATCATTTGATAATATAAAAGATAAGTACTATCCTTAGTCTTTAAGGTAGTTGAGTTTTCATGGTACTTAAGTTTTAGTAGAGAGGGTCCCGACAGAAATGTCGGGATTTTTTTTGCCATTTTCACTTGTAATTATTTCACATAACTCAAGTTATTTTATTGTAATTGTTTCTATTTCTGATAATTATAATTAATTAAGCATTTTTAAATAATCAAATGATTATTTGGTTATCTGATTTCTGTAAAAATCTCATTGATAAAAATCAATTAATTGTTTAATTTAACGATTAATTTGTTTGTTTTGGCACAGCTTTTGAATATTAAAAGTTAAGTACTATTCTTTTCATAAGGTAGTTGAGTTTTCATGGTACTTAAGTTTTAGTAGAGAGGGTCCCGACAGAAATGTCGGGATTTTTTTTACATTAATTGAAAAAAATGAAGTTTGTATTCTTTTGATTAAAGAATATAATAAGAAAGCTTAATTTTGTCGGACAATACAAAGTCTATGTCTGAAAAATATGAAAATCCGTTAGAATCCAGATACAGCAGTCCGGAAATGCTGTATAATTTTTCACCTAAAATGAAATTTTCGAGCTGGCGAAGACTTTGGCTTGCTCTGGCAGAAACTCAAAAAGAACTTGGTCTTAATATAAGCGAAGAACAGTTAAATCAAATTAGAGAACATCTCGATGATATAGACTTTGAAATAGCAGCCGGCTATGAAAAAAAATTCAGACATGATGTCATGGCACATATTCATACACTGTCAGAAGTCGCGCCTCTTGCCAAACCAATCATTCATCTTGGAGCAACTTCAGCTTTTGTACAGGACAATGAAAATCTGATAGCTATTCGTGAGGGAATGCTGATTGTCAGAAAAAAACTTATAAATGTCATCAGAAAATTAAATGATTTTGCATTTGAATACAAGGATTTACCAACTCTTGGTTTCACACATTTTCAGCCTGCTCAACTAACTACAGTTGGAAAAAGAGCTTGTCTATGGCTTCAGTCTGTTTTGATGGATTTGGAAGATTTGGAATACAGAATTGAAAATTTGAGATTCAGAGGCGTAAAAGGAACAACCGGCACAGCAGCAAGTTTTAAAGAGCTTTTTGACAATGATTATGATAAGGTAAAACAACTCGATCTCAGGCTTGCACAAAAGTTTGGTTTCAATAAAATTCAGACAGTAGCCGGTCAGACTTATGACAGGAAAATAGATTCTCAAATACTTGATATGCTTTCCGGGATTGCACAATCTGCACATAAATTTACGAATGATATCAGATTACTTCAAAGTTTAAAAGAAATTGAAGAACCTTTCGGAAAATCTCAAATTGGCTCATCTGCAATGGCATACAAAAGAAACCCGATGAGGAGCGAAAGAATTTCTTCACTTTCAAAATTCGTAATTTCGCTGGCTGCAAATCCGGCAATGGTTGTTTCAACTCAATGGTTCGAGAGGACTCTCGATGATTCTGCCAACCGCCGTCTCAGTCTGCCTCAAGCTTTTTTGGCAGTTGATGCAATATTGATTATCTGGAACAATATACTGGATGGTCTGGTGGTTTATCCGAAAGTTATTGAAAAGCATATTCAGGATGAACTTCCGTTTATGGCAACTGAATACATTATCATGGAAGGTGTCAAAAACTGCGGAGACCGCCAGGAACTTCACGAACTCATTCGTATCCACAGTATGGAAGCTGCCAAACAGGTGAAAGTTGAAGGTAAACCAAATGATTTGGTCGAAAGAATTTTATCAGATCCGAGATTTAATTTTGACAAAGAAAAATTAAATTCAATTTTAGAATCTTCTAATTTCATTGGTTTTGCAGCTGAGCAAACGATTGAATTCCTTGAAAATGATGTAAAAGCAGTACTTGAGAAATACATTGATTTATCAGGAATGGACAGTGAACTTAAGGTATAATCCGAGTCTCATTTTTTGTTAAGAAATCAGTTTGTTTCTTAATGATTAAGACCAATATTTCGAAAATAATGTTTTAACTTTGCATGGTAAAGTTTTGTGTGATTTTACACTCATTTGTATAAGCTCATAATAAGGATGGGCGTTTCTACCACAGACCGTAAATCTGTAGCTACAAATGGAGTGTATGTTCGTTTTTCATACCTTCATTTGTTATAAAAAAAAGAACTTTAAAAAATAATATGAATAAACGAATTTTTATTCAAAAAAAATCTCAGTTTGACATTCTAAGCAGAAGAGTCACCAAAGAGCTTCAGAACCTTGCAGCAGGAAAAGAATGCAAGGTTTTTGTAATTTACGATGTGTTTAATATCCCTGAGAGTCAGCTGGAAAAGGCTGTCAAAGAAGTTTTCACAGACCCTGTCAGCGATATAATTTATCATTCGTTGACAGACATTCCTTCAATTACACAGCAGTCTGATTCAAAATATTTTGCGTCAGAACCGGTTCCCGGACAGTATGATCAAAGATCTGATTCGGCTGAACAATGTTTACAATTACTTGGAATCAGAGATTGTACAGTAAAATCAGGTTATTTATATGTCTTTGATGAAATTTCAGATTCTGATTTGAACCCGGTTAAAGATTATCTGATAAATCCGCTTGAATTTAGAGAGAAAGATTTATCAAAACTGGAATTCAATGAAAAAACATCGGTTAAAGATGTGCCGGTAATCGCCGGATTTATTGATTTTGATTCTTCGCAACTCAAAGAACTCCATTCAAATTTTGGTTTCTCAATGGGTGATGATGATTTGGAATTTATCCAGTCTCACTTTCGTTCAATCAAAAGAAATCCTACTGAAACAGAATTAAAGGTACTTGATACCTACTGGTCAGACCACTGTCGTCACACCACTTTTGAAACTGAAATTACTGATATTAAATTTGAAAATAAGTTTAAAGAAAAACTTCAGGAAACATTTGATTACTATTTGAAAATCAGAAAAGAATTAAACATAACAAAACCAATCCGATTGATGGATATGGCTACTGTTATGGGAAAATACCTGAGCAGAAACGGAAAGGTCAAAAACCTGGACATTTCAGATGAGATCAATGCCTGTTCAATTGTAGTTCCAATCAAAGTTGACGGAAAAGAAGAGGAATGGCTTCTTCAATTCAAAAATGAAACCCACAATCACCCGACAGAAGTAGAACCTTTCGGGGGTGCTTCAACCTGTGTAGGCGGAGCAATCAGAGACCCTTTGTCAGGACGAGCATATGTTTTTCAGGCTATGCGAATCACGGGCTCAGCCAATCCGCTTGAAAAAATTGAAGATACACTTCCGGGAAAATTACCTCAAAGAAAAATAACAAAAGAAGCCGCCAATGGTTACAGTTCTTACGGGAATCAAATTGGACTGGCAACAACTTTTGTAAAAGAAATTTACGATGAAGGTTACAAGGCCAAAAGAATGGAAGTTGGTTTTGTGGCGGGTGCTGTGAAAAAAGACTGGGTGAGAAGAGAGGAACCTGCATCAGGCGACAAAGTTATTTTGCTCGGAGGACGAACAGGTCGTGACGGAGTGGGTGGTGCAACAGGCTCATCACAAACTCATGACGGAAAAGAACTCGAAGAATTAAGTTCTGAAGTTCAGAAGGGAAATGCAATTGTTGAAAGAAAAATTCAACGGCTGTTCAGAAAAAAAGAAGTTCTGGCGTTGATTAAAAGATGCAACGATTTTGGAGCAGGAGGTGTTTCTGTTGCAGTTGGTGAAATAGCAAGAGGTGTAAATATCAATCTCGATACTTTGCCTTTAAAATACACAGGATTAAACGGTACTGAAATCGCACTTTCGGAATCACAAGAAAGAATGGCGGTTGTTGTTGAAAGTAAAGACGCAGAACAATTTATAGAATTCGCAAAATCAGAAAATCTTGAAGCTACAGTCGTTGCTGATGTTACTGATGACGAAACGATGACGATGTGGTGGAGAAATGAGAAAATTGTTGAACTGGACAGAAAATTTCTGGATACAAACGGAGTCAGAAAACAGACAAGTGCAAGAGTAGAAAATGGTGATGACTTCAATCCTTTTATAGAATATAAAAAGTTTACTAAAGAGAATTTTATCCAACAACTTTCAAAACTGAATCATGCTTCTCAAAAAGGTATGATTGAAATGTTTGACAACAATGTCGGCAGAGGAACTGTGCTGAATGATTTTGGCGGTAGATTCAAAGACAGTCCGGAAGATGTAAGTATTCAGAAATTCCCGACAGACGGATTTACTGATTTTGTGAGTATGGCTGCTTTTGGTTTTAATCCTTTGATCAGTAGATGGTCGCCATATCACGGTGCTTATTATTCAGTGATGGACAGCGTTGCCAAAATTGTGGCTGCTGGTGGTGATTATTCTGAAATCAGACTGACTTTTCAGGAGTATTTTGAAAGCCTGAGAGGCGAGGCAAACCGATGGGGTAAACCTTTGGCGGCATTGCTTGGTTCTGTGGAAGCACAACGACAGTTGGAAATCCCGGCGATTGGCGGAAAGGACAGTATGAGCGGAAGTTATCAGGATATAGATGTACCGCCGACGCTGATTTCTTTTGCGGTTTGTCCGAATACAGCAAACAAAATTATTTCGGCAACGATTCAAAAAACAGGTTCAAAAATCTCTGTTCTTATTCCCGAAAAAACAACTGATGTGTTGCTAAAAGAAGATAATCTGAAATCAGTATTTGATACAATTTCAAAAAACAATTCAAAAATTCATTCTGCAGCTGTTGTCAAATACGGTGGAATTGCAGAAACGCTTGCATTGATGGCTTTCGGAAATGAAACAGGACTTGAAATCAATACAGATTTAGATTTAGCGTGTTATTATCCGGCTGCTATAATTGTTGAACATACTGACGAATTACAAATTCCAAATGAAATTTCATCGAATTTTTATTCGCTCGGAAAAACAAATTCAACTTCATAGTATAAATTTAATGAGGTTGAAATTCTGATTTCAGCTGCAAAAGTTGCATGGAAAAGCACTTTTTCGAAACTATTTCCTGAAAAGACAATGAAGTCAGAAACTCCTGTTTATGATTTAGAAATTCAATCCGGAAATGATATAAAAATCGCTGGTCCAAAAATTAAAACTTCAAGACCAAAAGTTTTTATCACAGCTTTTCCGGGAACAAACAGTGAATACGACAGTGCAAAAGCTTTTAACAGAGAAGGAGCCGAGACAGAAATCGGTGTTTTCAGAAACCTGACTGCAAAAGATATCCGGGAATCGGTAGATTATTATTCAAAAGCAATTGATGAATCACAAATACTCTTTATACCGGGTGGATTTTCAGCTGCTGACGAGCCGGTTGGATCAGGTGTATTTATCGCTTCGGTTTTGAGAAATGAGAAAGTAAAAGAAAGTATTTACAGACTTTTGGACAGAGACGGTTTAGTCCTGGGTATTTGCAACGGATTTCAGGGATTGATTAAATCAGGTTTGTTGCCATACAGCAAGATTCAGGTTTTGGAAGAAGACACACCAACGCTGAGTTTCAACGAAATCGGCAGACACCATGCAACACTTGTTCGGGTGAGAGTAAATGAATCTCATTCGCCGTGGCTGAAAGGAATGGCGGGGAAAGAATACTGGGTTCCTGTTTCTCATGGTGAAGGAAGGTTTTTGGCAGATGAAAAAAAAAAAAAAAAATTGATTTCAAAAAATCAAATTGCCACTCA
>CAYFWH010000058.1:0-816 GCA_964346785.1 uncultured Weeksellaceae bacterium
CAGCTTTTTAAGGAATATAACGGATTGACACCGAAAGAATACAGAGAAAATAATTCTGAAAAGTAAAGAAAAATGTCAGTCAGAATAGACTACAAAGAATTTGGAGCCGACGGAATCAGAGGTTTTCGTGAGGTTGAAGTATATCTTAGAAAATCCGGATTGAATCCGATTTTGAGAGAACTTATAAAAATGAGAGTTTCTCAAATCAACGGTTGTGCCTATTGTCTGGACATGCATTCTAAAGATGCAATAAAAATGGGTGAAACTGTTCAGAGAATTATTGGTTTGGACGCTTGGCGAGAAGCACCTTATTATACAGATAAAGAAAGGGCAGCACTCGAATGGACAGAAGTAGTAACTATGGTGGCTGAAGCCGATATTTCCGATGAGATTTATGAAAATGTGAGAGAACATTTCAGTGAAAAAGAGTTGTTGCAACTCACAGTCGGAATTATCGCAATCAATGGCTGGAACCGACTTGCAATTCCTTTCAGAACGCATGCCGGTGATTATGAACCGAAATAAAATATAAGCTTTTCCGGAATTCAGAATTCCGGAAAAGTTTTTTTAACAAAACAGAAAATTGGATTTAAAAACTAAAATTAGTGTTGTTTCCGGTGTGAGCAGCGGATTGGGGACAGCCATAGCCAATGCTTTAATCAGTAAGGGAAGCGTTGTTTATGGTTTGGCAAGAAATCAGAAAAAATTAGAAGATTTAAAAGAAAAATTCGGAGATAGTTTTCATCCGGTCAATCTGGATATTTCAAAATCTGACAAAGTAAAAGATTGGGTAAATACTACTTTTTCTGAAGATTT
>CAYFWH010000058.1:826-3055 GCA_964346785.1 uncultured Weeksellaceae bacterium
TGTTTTAATCAATAATGCAGGAATCGGTTCTTTTGGTGCAATTGATGATAAGCCTGAAGAGGATTGGTTAGAAATGATTAATGTGAATCTGAACGGAACTTATTTTGTCACATCTCAGATAGTTCCTTTGATGAAAAAGAAAAATGAACATACTCATATTATTAATATCGGATCGATTTTGGGAACGGTCGCTCGTGCGGATGGCACTGCTTATTGTGCTTCCAAATTTGGAATTCAGGGTTTTTCGGAAGCATTGTTCAAGGAATTGAGATTTTTTGATATCAAAGTAACGGTAATCAATCCGGGTTCAATCGATACCGATTTTTTTCAGTCATCCGGAATTTCAAAACATCACAACATGTTGCAACCGTCAGATTTGGCTGATACAGTTATACATGTTCTTGAAACACCAGATAATATGCTGATTGATGAATTGACGGTAAGACCGCTGAATCCGAAGAAACCTTTACAGTCAGGGCTTCACTTGAAGTGAAATCCCGACTAAAAACCTTAAAAGTAATAAATAATGAAACCGATTATTTTAAAAAGAATTTACGAGGAACCTTCGGCTGATGACGGTTATCGCATTTTGGTTGACAGACTCTGGCCAAGAGGAATCAGTAAAGAAAAAGCCAAAATAGAGGAGTGGTTGAAAGAGCTTGGGCCATCAACTGAACTCAGAAAATGGTTTGGTCATATACCTGAAAAATATCCTGAATTCAAGGAAAAATATAAAGAGGAACTGAAATCTCAAACCGAAAATCTGAAACACATTATAGAAATTTCTGAAAAACAACAAGTATGCCTTTGTTATGGCGCAAAAGATACCGAACACAATCAGGCACAGGTTATCAGAGAGGTTTTAGACGAGATGAAATGATGTTTTGATTTTCTGTGAAATCCTTTTTCAACCGGAATTTTAGCATAAATATAATTGAGTTTTTAAAAAGAGGATTTATAAAACTTTATTTTTATTAAATTGCATGAAATTAAAAATTAACACATGAAAAGAGAATTGTCCAGCTGGTTCAGTCCGGCTCTGAATCAGGATATGCCGGTGGCGGTTTACGGTGATTATGGTTTTGCACTTTTATTGATTCCGACAGCAGCAGCTGATTATCTGGAATATGAAAGATTTCTGCTGATTGATTCAATCAAACACTATATAGAATCAGGAAAAGTGAAAGTATTTTCGATCAACAGCATCAACAATGAAAGTTGGTTGAACAATGAAATGCTACCCGAACATAAGGCGATCCGTCACAATCAGTTCAATCAGTATGTATTGCATGAAGTTGTTCCTTTTATCAGAAAAAATACTTCAGAAGAAACTCCGATTATCACCTGTGGTGCGAGTTTTGGTGCATTGCACAGCATGAATCTCTTTTTGAAAAGACCTGACTTAATCAATGGTGTTATTGCGATGAGCGGTGTTTATGATTTGCATGAATATACCAAAGGTTTTGACGATACCCAGGTTTATTTTAATTCACCAATGAATTATATGCCCAATCTGACCGATGAATGGTATTTGGAAAACATCAGAAAAAGCAAACATATCCATATTCTGACCGGCAGCGGAGATTATGAAGACCCTGATGCTTCAAAAGCTTTTGCCGGTGTTTTGTACGACAAAGGAATTAATTACGAACTCGATATTTGGGGTTCTGATATGACCCACGACTGGCCTACCTGGCGAAAAATGTTGCCCTATTATTTAGAGACAAGATTTTAGAAAAAAAATCAAATTTTTTATATAAAATATAACAGTTCCGAAACTCCCGTTTCGGAACTGTTTGTTTCTGTAACCTTAATAACTTTGAGTTTTTGATTCAAAAACAATAAATATAAAAAGAGGAGTTCCAAAATATACAATCACATATCATCGAGGCTTAATGACATATAATCAATTTGATAACCTGAATATTTTGAATAATTATTAAGTGTAATAATCATTTTCTGTTGTAGTTTGTTTAAATCTATTTTGGATTTATTGCGTTTGACTTCGGCAACAGACATTTCTTTTTTGAGCTCATTTAAGGCTATGTAATCAATTTCTACTTCACCTTTCCTATCCCAATAATTCCCTATTTTAGTATAATTTTTACTTTCTATAGCCCGGATTCTGAAATATTTTTCAAGCATCAAACCGCTATAAGTATCATAATCTCTTTTTACTATTTCCTGTAATTGTTCATAACCTTCTATTTCAACAATATGATTGTATTT
>CAYFWH010000058.1:3065-13227 GCA_964346785.1 uncultured Weeksellaceae bacterium
TTACTTCATGTTTTTGTTTCTGCTGTTACTGAAAATTGGTTGTGCTTTACCGATTACTTGAAAACCTCTTTCCAATTTGGTGCGATACCCACCGATTTCTTTTTTTAATAAATCTTCGATTTCGGCTCTGCTTTGATATCCTTCGGCAATCGATGTCAAAATACTGAAATAGATGGCATAATCTTTTCCGAATTCTTCTATCAGAATATTTTTTCCTTCATTAATAAACAAAGAATCTTTGGAAATGATATGATTGATCATTTTAATCTTAGTTGTCGCTCCTGCATCCATCAGCATTTCAACATATTTGGCAACACCACCTGTGAAACTGTACAACGCCAGTAAGTCATCCGGTTTATATTCCGGATGATAATCTTCTAAAATTTCTTTTAAAGTATTTGTATTGAAGGGTTTTAAACGGATATAATTCTGTGCACGACCAAAAAGCGGTTCTTTACTATTTTCGAAAATTTGATAAATCAGTGAAACTACCGAACCTGAAACAACCAGATTCATTTTACTCGTCTCTTTATACAAATCCCACAACCGTTGAATATCACTATAAACCGAAGGGTTAACAGAAAAGAACTCCTGAAATTCATCTATTAGTAAGGTGATGTTTCGATTTTGAGCATATTTCAGCAGAAACTCAAAAACAGTTGCAAAAGAATCACTTTCTCCCAATATTGGAATCTGTAATTTAGCTTCAATCTCTTTTTGATAATCCTGACAAAGCAAAGCTTCAGATTTTCGACTTACAAAGAAATATAGATAGGTACGGTCCTCATAAGCTTTTAACATAAGTTGTGTTTTCCCGATCCGCCTTCTTCCCGTAAGTACGGTAAACTGCCCTTTGCTCAATGATTTTTGAGCAATTGAATTCAGTTTTTCTATTTCTTCTTCACGGTTATAAAATCTCATTTTTGTTCTGATTATTTTTAAAGATAATATTAAATATATTTATATTTCCGAAACGCCTATTTCGGAACTATACATTTCTATACAAAATTAAAAATTTAATTCAGAATATGAAAGATTGATTAAAAATAAATCAGATTTTTTGAAAAGGCTCGATTTGATTAACGGTGTTATTTTTTAAAAAATTTCATTTTAATAAATCCCAAAACTAGGAATATGCAGAATAATATTGGGCTTATCACAATCATTAATGACATACCTAATCCGAGAAAAAATGTATTTAAATTAAATGGTAAAGAAATAGTCCATGAAATAGCATTAAATACAAACCCTATTGGAAATAGTATAATAGCAACTACACACAGTTTAGTGAAATTTAGTTTCCAAATCATCAATGTTATTTTTATTTATCTTCATAATGTCCCCAAAAAGAAAGAATTAAAACAACAATTTTGTCTTCTTGAATTCTATAAACTAATCTGTGTTTGTCGGTGATCCTTCTTGACCAGGTCGGAATTTCGTAATATTTTAATTGTTCCGGTTTTCCTGTTCCGCTTGTCGGATGTTTTCGAAGTTCATTTTATAGTTTATCAATTTTTATAAGAACTTTTTTATCTCCTGATTTTTTAAGCTTTTCAATATCGTTTTCAGCATCAAGAGTTAATTCAATAGAATAATTCATAATCCTAAAAACTCTTTTTGTTTGTCTTTGGATAATGTTCTTGTTTTACCGTGTTCGGCTTGGGAAATTGAGTGGTCAATTTTTTCAAAAAACTCTTTTTCACTCAATAATGTTTCATCTTTGGGCGTTCCTACTTCAAATCTAATTTTCATTTCTTCCAATAAAGCTTTCAGTAAAGATTTTTGTTTCTCGTCTTTCGGATAAATTGTTATACTTTCCATTGCTCTTGATTTTTCTAAAAAATGACTCAAACAAAGATACAGTTTTTTGTCAAGTCAGTATATGTTCTAAAGGATGAACTTTCATATTGGTTTACAGCTAACGGATTGCATATTTCGTTTGGGCGCGGGATTCAGCAAAAAAACCTAAGCGAGCGGCAAATTGAAATTTAGGGATAAAATACAGGCGGCGATATTTCACCAGCTTTTGATGGATTTTTCAAAATTCATTTTAATCTTTCACAGCAGGTATCAAGTTCTTTAGTTTAACTAATTGAGTCAGATAAAATTCATAAATTTTATCTATCAATCCGTTTTGGATGGTCAATAGGAAGGTTCTTCCAAGTTTCTTTTGTTGCTGTTTCGTTCATTTAATGTGTTTTTTGAGATGAGAGGTTGTGGTTTGGTGCTTAGTGTTCGGGCGGATTATACCATAAACTTTTAATAGAATTAGTTAAGTCGCCTGGCAAAGAGTGATTTATGAGAGAGTTGTTATCCGATTTTCAGATTTAATCTTAGTCCTAAATCCAATTCAATTAATCTATACAAAGTAGATAATTGAATGTTTGTTCGTCCGTTTTCGATTTAAATGACACAGGTCAAAAGCCAATTTCTATTTGCTAATAGAATTAAAAAGCTAAAAAGAAATCGGCTTTTTGCGACTTAATAAACAGAAAAGTTCAACTTTTCATTAACCTCGTATTTTGCACATCCTGTAATGGACAATGTGTAATTTATTGATACAAACCTTTACTTTTCTAACGATCATTTTTCAAAAGGAACTATCATTGCCGAAGGAGTTTTGAGAGTAATTTCACCTTCAACAAATTCATTCTTACAGTTAATTCCAAGAATTTTGGTGGCATCGCCGGAAAATACCGGTTGAGACAAGCAAAGGTTTGGAATAAGAACAGATGTTTTCTCTGTTTTTAGATTATACAAACGCACATCGTTCTCCTCCACAACCTTTATTGGATTTAACAGAGCAATGTTTCTTTCAGCATCTATTTTGCCGACAGCAACAGGGAGTTTTCTTTCGTAAGCCAGTGTTTTAGAGTTGATGATGTAAGTGCCGTTGCTGCCTGTACAATAATACTTTCCGTTCCATTCTCCAAAATGTAAGATTTGGTCTTTGTCATTTGGAATTTGTTTGAGTAGTTTCATGGTATTCATATCAAAAATTTCAATATTGCCGTGGTATGGGCTAGTGCTGCATCCAACGAGCAAATGTTTTCCGTCTTTGGAGAATTCTAAGCTGAGTGGATAATTACTTTTAGCGGTATAAGTCTTTAAACTCCATATTCCTTTTGATAAATCCCAGATTCCTACTTTGGACCCGGTTGGTTGGTTCGAATAGGTAACAGCAAGCAAACCGGGTATTTTAGGATGGAATGAAAACTTATCAATTTCATTTTCTCTGTCTGCAATAACGGTTTCAAGTTGATTTTTTTCAATGTCATAAATATGAAAAACAGATTTTATTTGCTGTCCTTTGGTTTGGTATTGAACACCCAAGATATAGATTAAGGTTCGATCAGGATTTATCTTCGCCATTCTGGTACTACCTCTGTATTCATTTCCATCTATGGTAATTTTATTCAATCCGGCTAGTCTTCTTGAATACAATTCAACACCTGTCTTATCCCAAACAATTATCTGAAATTCCATACCGCTACCTCCATCAATCCTTGCTGTATAGCCAAAACCTACTACTTTTGATTCGTCGGCATTATAAGATAAAAGTGATAATTGTCTATCAAATCCATACATTTTCTGTGAATATGCACCGGACAGGAATATAAAAAACGAGAGGATAAAAAGTAATTTTTTCATGGGTTTTTGTTTTAGGTTTAAAAATAGTGATTATTTTTTTTATATTGAATAATTTCAATGATTTAGACCATTTAAAAAAACTCTTTGAAAATAGGGTTGGAGTTCTTTTCAGGGAAAATTCCTTGCATAAAAATTGAAGTGTTGTCTTTTGTCAGGATTAAAAAGATATATTTTCCGGAAATACCGATGTAGTCAAGGACTGTAATTCTTGTTTTTTCTGTTCAATTACTGATTGATTTTTGTCTGAAAACAGCAATAATTTGAATGATTAACGGAACAATAATGAAGACAAGCCATATCATTGTAATTCTTTTCTCAAAAACCCTTGTTCTTTTGCAATTGTATCTAAAACACTTTCCAAATTTTCAATTTCATTCGGAAGTATAATGTCAATGTCTATTGACAATCGTTTTGTAGAGTTGAAATGAAGAATTAAAGCTGTTCCGCCTTTGAAAACAAAATCTATCTTTTGTTTTGCCAAGCCTTCCAATAACAAAAATGCACGAATAACTTTTTCCACAAGAATTTTATCCGCATTGCGATGTTGTTTTGATGCGTGATTAAGCCACTCGACAGATATTTTCTTTTGGTCTATCATATTCTATGTTTTGGCAGCAAATATTTAATACTGCCATAAATTTGAAATTGTTCTTGCAAATTTGGTTAGCTCTTCTTTCTTTCTTCGTCTGTCGGCATAACGAAGCATTTTACTCTGATTTATGGTGTATTTAGTAAACGCTTCTTTGAAAATTGTTCGCATTTCCGCACCTTGTTGAGCCGAAAAAATAACATCATCGCAAAAAATATCCACCAACATTTTTTCAATGGTTGCAGTTTCTACTCCGTTTATGTTTTTCGTTGGAGCTTCTGATATAAGCGGTTTCACAATGCAAATATCTTTTTCGTTAACGATATATTTTTCCAAAATATCACTTGTTGGCTCAACGAAAACCGATTTCCTGATTTCTCTTAAAAAATAGAAAACCGAATTGGTTGTTTCCTTGTCTGTTTCTATCAACAAAAAAAACGGTTGGGCTGATGTTGCATAAATTCGTTTAAAACAGAAGTGCTCCAGATGCATAAATTGACATAAGGGAATTCTGCTTTCAGTTTTTTGAAAATCCCTTTTGATACTGATGAAATTTCGGGAATATAATTTTTGCCTTCGCCAAATATGAATTTCCCTCTGCCGATGCGTTGTAAGACGCCCGATTGCACTAATGTATGAACACGCCAATTTACCGTTGTCTGCTTGATGTCCTTTTCTGTTTGTTCGTAAAAGGCAGCAATATCCCGTGTTTCAAAAACAGCCTTGCTTTTGAAATGTCGTTCCATTTTGTCGATATGTAGTTTGTCTGTTGCGATGACATCTTAATTTTCAAACAAAGATATGAAGATACTATGAAACGGCAGCTATATTAGTAAAATGCCGATAGTTAGAATTCAGAAACGGTGGGAGAGTTGAGACTTCTTACTATTTGTCAAGAAAATAAATTACTATGGATTAGAAATTCATAGTTTACTTAAGGGCAAACGAAATCGAAACTTTTATTTTGCTAAGACGCTCAGTCAAAGAGGTATCTGCCGCTTTTGCCGATTTTCATCAGTGCCCGACAAGCTTATTTGCAAGTCGTTCTGATAAGTTGCTGATGTCACACTGTCTTGCTATTTGCTGCACCCATTTTTCAGGAATGTTATAAAATCCGTAAAGCAATCCTGCAAGTCCGCCTGTTACTGCGCCGGTTGTATCTGTGTCATTACCTAAATTGACTGCTTTCAGAACGGCTTCTTTGTAATTGTCTGTTGTCAGCAAACACCAAATACTTGCTTCAAGCGTATATAGAACATAACCGCTGCTTTGAATTTCGTCTTCGTTAAGTTCTGAAATATTACCCTTTAGCAATCTGTTGAACTTTACAACTTCCATCGGATTGATTGCAAGAAATGTCAAATGATTTGAAATTTCTGTTTGCAAGTTTGTGTAAATTTCAAATTTGTCTTTGCCCTCTAAAATTTGCCTTGCAAATTCAAGATAGTAAAAGCAGGCAATTACAGAACGAATATGTCCGTGGGTAATTGTCGAAACTTTTCTTGTTAGGTTAAATCGTTCATTGATTGGTTTGTCAAGCAAGTAAAAAAGCAAAGGTAAAATTCGCATTAGCGAACCATTACCATTGTCTCTTTCGTGAAAACCACCTGAGAATTCCGGATCCTTACCATCTGCAAGTCGTGAAATTGCTTGTTGTGTTGCAATCCCAATGTCAAAAACTTGTCCGTGTGGTGTCCAATAGTTTTCATTTGCCCATTTTACAAAGTTTTTTGCGATTTCATCCGGGTCAAAGCCTTGTGTTAATGCTTCGGCAAGGCAAAAAGTTAAGGAGCTGTCGTCAGACCAGGTGCCGGGTGGTTGATTATAGGTGCCGTATCCAATCATATCAGTTGCAGGATTTGACTTCATCTCTTCCCGCGAACGAAATTCAAACGGAACACCCAAAGCATCTCCAACTGCAACGCCAAAAAGAGCGGATTTGATTTGTTCGGAGTAATTTTCAATTTTGTTTGTTAAAAACATATTTCCAAATTTGCTCCAATTATTTACGATATCTTCGCCTGATTTTGTGTGTAAAAAAATGTTTCGGGCATCTATTCCTAAAAGTCCTCTTGCTATTAAGAACGAAAAAGTATCTATATCAGAATTGTCAGACTCATTACCATATTTCTCTTGATTTCTTTCAGCCCAAAATTCTGTTATGGAATAACCGTCAGTTATTCTGTTGAGCTTTGCTTTATAGATTCCAAAACCCGTCCAAGAACGATGAAAATAAAGCCACTCATTTTCATAATAAATGAACCATTTGTCTTCCATTTCCTGAGGAATAAGTCCTTTTGTCAATTTTGAAAATTGGTTGTCTGTAAACACCAAGTCAATATCAATTCGTTTTGGATGGTCAATTGGAAGGTTCTTCCAAGTTTCTTTTGTTGCTGTTTCGTTCATTTGAGTTGTTTTTTGAGATGAGAGGTTGTGGTTTGGTGCTTGGTATTCGGGCGGATTTTACCATAGACTTTTAATAGAATTAGTTAAATTACTTGACACAAAGTGATTTGTGAGAGAGTTGTTATCCGATTTTTAGATTTAATCTTAGCCCTAAACCCAATTCAATTAATCTATACAAGGTAGATAATTGAATGTCAGTATGTCCGTTTTCGATTCGAGAAATGTAACTTTTCTTAGCTCCGATTTTTTCAGCAAGTTCTTCCTGAGTCATATTAGCGTTTTTTCGTTCTTCCCTAATGATTTCACCAATAGCAAACGCTTTTGCTCGAACTTCAAATTCAGTTCGTTTATCTGTTCCAATTTTTCCGTATCTTTCATCAAGATGTTGACTAAAAGTCTTTATGTTTTTATTCTTTGTTGCCATAGCTATTTATTTTTTGTTCAAAATATTCTTCCATAATTTTCAATGCCTTTTCAATCTCATTCGATGGTGTCTTTTGAGTTTTCTTATGAAAACCGTTAAATAGGACGACCAGATTCCCTTCATCAAAACAACAGAAAACTCTATAAATATTACTTCTTTGTTTTATTCTTAATTCAAATAAATCTTTTGTTCCAACTATTTTTTTAAGATATTTTGTCGGTATTTGCTCAATTATGGAAATGAAATAAAGAATTTCATCTACTTTACTTTTTGTCTTTTCGTCAAGTGTGTCGAAAAAGTCTTCAAAGTAACTTTTGAAGTAAATTATTTCTCTGATTGCATCCACAAATGCAAAGTTAACTAATTATGTAACATTTTTCAAATAAAAAAGGGAAAAATTGATTCTTCCAAAAGTAGATTATTAATAATGGATATTTTTTCAGAATTCATTTTAATCTTTCATGGTAGGTATCAAGTCCTTTAGTCAGGTAAAATTCACGAATTTTATCTATCAACCCGTTTTGGATGGTCAATAGGAAGATTCTTCCAGGTTTCTTTTGTTGCTATTTCGTTCATTTGGGTTGTTTTTTGAGATGGGGATAACGAATCGCGTATTAGCGATGTATAGAATTATTAGCGCTGAATTTTAATAGAGAAACGAAATTTTAATTTTGCACTTCTTTTGATAAGAAGCCATGCACCCACCTATTGCCAATAAGATGTTGATAGTTGATTTTTTAATTCAAATTCGGGTCATCAGTTTTATAATACGTATTAGCGCTCCAAGATTCAAAACCACTTTCATTAACTTCTTCAAATTCTAATTCATTATCGCTTGTGAAAGTTACTTTATTTTTAAATTTTATCAAAACAGTTTCTGGAAATTCCATAATTAGAATATCTCCATTCAAGTTGTATATTCCAATTTCTTCTAATTCTGGTTCGCTACCACTGGGATAAGTGTAATATTTCACATTTCCATTATTTAAAAAAGTAAATTTTGGATGTATGGAATCTCCACTCCCATCATTCCATCTGGTTCCCCAAGTTCCAACAATTTGTGAATTAGAATTGTTGCTGTAATTATCATCACTTGAACAAGAATTTAAAATGGTAATGATAGTTAATGCTAAAAATAAGTTTAATATTCTTTTCATTATTTTTTAAAATATTCGTTACCTACTTTCAGGTTTTTTTTAGTCGCTGTTTCGGTTTTCCGACCGTTGGTAGTTTATTTGTAGGAAGCGTTAAATCTACAGCCAACACACAAATATACGAAAAACCTTGAATCGAAGCAGTTAAACCGTTTACTTCAAAACGACATATTAGCAACATACTCTATTTACAGTAGTTCTATCCGTAAAAAGTGTTGAAGGTCTTTTTGGAATTCCGTATTCGACTTACTACAATTGAAAAGGGTTTCTATTTCCTTGATGCTTAATTCCTGTTTTGCAATGTCATTAGCAAGTTGCGGATTGTTTCTGAACCACTCACTTTTCAATGTATGGTCTTTTGCAAACGAAACAATTATGTCTGCCGAATTTTCCTTTGGATACTCTTGAAGTTTCTGTTTTATTCTTTCTAATTCCAATTTTAAACTTGGAAAATCGGAAGGGTTAAATTTTTGGTCTGGTTCAACTGTAAAGCTTGAAATTTGATTAGAATTGGTAAATGTAGTCTTTGGAACCTGCTTTAAGTAGGTGTCTTCTAAAAAATAATTCAGTTTTTGTATACTGTTAAGAAAGTTGTCGTATTGAGGTTCATTAACAAGCAATACATATTCTTCTGTACCGTCAAGTTTCAAGGCCAATAATTGTTCGTCAAGAAAAGCATGTTTGAATAATCTCGGTTCGTTGTCCACATCAAGTTCTAAAGAATTATTACCTAAGTAGTCCACTTTCCTTTTCTAACTTCCCCATTTTCAGCAATTCTCAAGATATTTTCTTTATCGCTAAATATGTAAACAATTTTCTTATCTACCTCGTCAGTCAAAAGAACCCAATTCTTGTTTGTCAAGGCAGTAGTGCTGTCAAGTTTCTTACTAAACCGCTGAAGTTTTGGTATTATGTCAGATATGAATGTACGCATAAAGTTGCAACTAGCATTTTGGTGACTTGACGCAGAGCGAATTTCACCGACAAATGTTAAGCGAAGATAATACTTTTTTCCTATTGAAAATGTTCAATCGAAGCACTTAATTTGCCTCGTGTTCAAATCGCTTTTTGTACGAATCAGCCACTACGGAATCCTGTGCAGCAGTTGAAAACGGGGGATTTAAAAATACTTCGGAAATGTCTGAATATAAAACAGCCGGAGGTGAAACCAAAACTCAATCTAAAAAAGCAGAGACTTTATCTACCAAAAAAGTAGTAATCCTGAAACCGACAAATCTTTACAATAAAGACAAACACAAGTTTTCCTGCACGGACGGGACAGACTATCCAACATCGTTTCAACTTTAGTCCTTCGGGCAAGACGAAAACTTAGTTATTAGTAGCAGCTTTATGGGTTATTTATATTTTCGGGGAATTATGTCAATGACATAGAGAGAAGATTCAACTTCGGAACTATTTATAATGCTTAAATTAATTATAAAATTTTCACTTTCGTAGGTGTTTAATATACCATTGAACTTTTCAATTGTTTTAGATGAAATCAAAATATAATCCTTATTAGACTTGATTTCTTCTTGTAAAGCTAAATATTTGTTTACGTTTTGAGTACTATAACCAATTTTGAAAAAACTATGAGAGATTAAATCTTGATTGTGATAAAAAAAAATTACCTCTTCATTATTATGCTTAAAAAATTCAAATCCTTTAACAAGTACTGTCTTTGTGAAATAACCTAAGTCAAGTGTAGAGATTTGAGTTAATTCTTTAAGGGAAAATGATTGTGAAAATATAAAACTATAAAAAAAAATTGTAATTAGTGATAATTTGAATTTCATATATTATTCTGATTTAGGAATTATTATAAATGTATAAGTATTAGTTTCGTTAAGTTTTCTGTCTCTTTGAAGGCAAGCTAGAATAAATGACACTATCCCACGAAGTGTGTAAGTTGAAAAATCAAGGCTTGGATTTATAATC
>CAYFWH010000059.1:0-10570 GCA_964346785.1 uncultured Weeksellaceae bacterium
CCGGATTACTGGTGATTTTGATGGTGGTTTTTCCACTGATTAAACCCAAAATTGGTAAATTCAGATTTCAAAAATCATTTCAGAAAATATTTCAGCAAATTAAAGAAAATCCAAAGTGGTATCATTTTTTTCAACTTGGTTTCTTAAACGGACTCCTTCCGTGTGGCATGGTTTATATGGCGCTGACCGTAGCACTGGCTGCCGGAAATCCGGTTAAAAGTTTTTTCGGAATGCTGATTTTTGGTTTTGGAACTACTCCAATTTTGTGGATGATTGCTATTTTAAAAACCACTCTGAAAATTGATTTAAGAAAAAAACTAAAACCAATTTCCACTTCCTTATCAATTCTGGTTGGGATTTTATTGATTCTTCGAGGCTTGAACTTAGGAATACCTTATATCAGTCCAAAACTCGATACTTCAGCTGAAGTGGAGATGCATCACCACCATCATTGATTTAATCCGAAAAATTTTATTTCAAAATAAATGAAATACTTACTGATTTTGAATTTTCAATGAACCTTATAAAATAAACGCCTTTTTTTAATTCATTAAGTCTGACTTCATATTGAGTGGCACCTGTTATTTTTATTGATTTTATCAGCCTGCCGGACATATCATAAATTTCTGCCTTTTGAATTTTTTCTGAATTGATTAAATGACCAATCCGCTGACGGTCAACTATAAATTTGACATTAGAAATAGCTGCTTCATTGTTTTTTAATATTGACTCACAATCGATTCCCATTTGGTTATCATGAAAATACAAATCAATATTTTTCCAAAAACAGGCCAGTTGTCCAACCCCAAAATAGTTTGGATCACCACCCGGAGCATTAATCAGTGACAATGAACCCACACCTTCTACCCAAACCGGTAAATAGCCAAAGCCTTCATTGTTTGATTCAACTGCTGAAAAATAGTAAAACTTTGCAGTTTGATTTTCTAACCTGGGTTTTGAACGGATTGAATCCAACTTAAAATAACCGAAATCCTCAGGAAACGGACTGATTGGATTCAACATCCTGATGCTGTCTCCTTCTTCCAGACTAAAGTCATACAACAGCACATCTTCACCCATTCCGTTGTAAGCAAAATTGAGATAAACTTTTTTTTCAGGAACATCTTCTCTCAGCAAAAATTTTCTTGAAATATAATGGTAGCCATCCAGGATTTTATACTGATTTCCCAACGCAATAGTATCACCGTCTGTATAATATTTATCTAACAAACAGCCATCGTTGTTGCAATATCCTATATGCCATTCATTTTGATTGTCAAGCATTGGCGTATAAGACTGACCAGTTGTTTTAATGAAGATAATCAGGAAAAAAAATAAAGTTATTCTCATTGCTCTCAAGTATATAAACAAAACTAATAAAATTATCGTTCAGTTTTTAATGATTCAAAACGATTGTTTCAGCATTTAATTTTTGATGATTTTTATGTTTTTCAAGGTTTTATTTGATGTTTCTACTGTAATTATATAAACGCCGGCAGTAAATTCTTTTACAGAAATACTGAAATTTTTCTGATTGATATTAAATTTATTCAATACTACTTTTCCGGTCAAATCTCTGATAACTAATTTTTTAACCGGTTCATCACTTTCGATTTTTAAAAAATCCTTGGCAGGACTCGGATAGACTTTAATCGATTCACTGTTGATTTCTCTGGTATTCAAAATAGTTGAATTGATTTGACAAACCACATCTGATTTTGGATTGGGCAGATATGAAGTTATTTCAAAAGGAATGTCATCTACAATAAATGTTTCAGTTTGATTTTCAATATTGAATCTGCGAATGGCCTTTTGATTTCCGCTGCCTTCAAATTCGATTTCAAAAGGTGTGTGAAAATACGAAACCGATGGATGAGAGCCATTTTGAGTAAATTTCACCTGCCATTGGTTGAGATTTGGAATTTTATTAACTGTAATATCAAAAATTGGATGACCTTCTCCATAAATCCAGTCATTGAAAAAATTGCTCCAATCATTACCGGTTTCATTTTCTATGAAATTTTTAAAATCATCTGTACTCGCATAGCCATATGTGAAATCAGGATGATTCAGGAAATTGGTCAGAGTTTGATAAAAAGCAGAATCATCATTCATCATGTAACGAATCAGGTGAACAGCCATAGAAGCTTTGGTGTAAGTCAGTCTGCTGTCAAAAGTCCTGGTTTCATTTTCGGCTTCCGGATTATAGACCGAGCCGTAATTTTGTTGTGTAACCAGATTGACCCTGTTTTCTTTCCAGTTATTAAAATTGTTCTCGCCATTAATTTCTTCGTTCATCAATCCGACACAATAGTCTGCAAAACCTTCATTGATCCAGATGTCATGCCAGCTCGCACAGGTTACTTTATTGCCAAACCACATATGGGCAAGTTCATGAACAGTTAAAATAAATGAAAAACCACCCATAAAACTCATTGTTGTATGCTCCATTCCGCCGTTTTTATTCCATTGTGCGTGACCGTATTTTTCGTCTTTGAACGGATATTCTCCAAATTTTTCACTTAAAAATTCGATATAAAAAGGAACCTGATCCAGCTGAGCCGTCCAGTTTGACATGGTTTCAGGATATAAATAATTAACAATCGGAATTGTTGTTCCATTGATATTCACCGAGTTATTGTATTCTGCATAATTGGTTACCGCAAGTCCGACGAGATAAGCCGGAATGGGATAGTTGTGCTGCCAGTGGGTAACCGAAAAACCATTTCCTATCGGATTCACAGATTTTAAAACTCCGTTTGATGCTGCCTTGAATTCTGATGGATGGCTTATTTTTATATCAA
Source organism: uncultured Weeksellaceae bacterium (assembly GCA_964346785.1). Classification (GTDB taxonomy): domain Bacteria; phylum Bacteroidota; class Bacteroidia; order Flavobacteriales; family Weeksellaceae; genus Moheibacter. Next base: position 2,805 of record CAYFWH010000059.1, read on the forward strand.
TTTTATTGACTTTATCTAAAAGGTCATCTTTACAAACCCACCAGCTCGAAGCGTGCCAGGGCTCTGCCAATGTTGCAATCACCGGAATATTATCGTGACTGTCTGACAAATAACCCTGTGAACTGTTTGCATTACCGGAAAAACTGATTGAAATTGAATCGAGTTTATTTTCAGGTAACAATGCAGGTAATTGAATTTTCAGCACTTCACCATTTCGGGTGTAGTTGCTGATATTTGACTGATGATAACTGATTGAAGTAATTTCAAGGTTTGGTTTTGCATTGATTTCAACGAAATTCATTTCACTTTTGGTTCTGAAATGCATGGTTGTCGTGCCCGAAAAATCTTGCTGATATGGATTGACACTTATTTCCAAACGGTAATATTCAGGTCTATAATCAGTTTCCAGCCAGTTTCCTTCTTCATTGATTTGTGCATAAACAGAAAAAGTAAACAATACAAAAAAGAGACTAAATATCCTTTTCATTTTTATTGTCATGTAATTAATTAGACAATAAAGATAAAAAAATCAACTGAAAAACAACAGTTTTTATTAAACCCGTTTTTTCTTTTTAAGATTTATCGTTGAACCTGCTTTGGGTTGATCTCCTGCCTTCATACGGTTCAACGAATAGAGTTTACTGATTTTTACACCGGTTTTCTGAGCAATCATATACATGTCATCGCCTTGCTGAACTTTGTAGAAATCTTTAGCTCCTTTATTTTTCTTTTTCTCAAGAAATACCGGTTGACCTGCTTTGAGCTTGGCGTTTAATGGCAACTCATTGTATTCAGCAAGTCTTTTGGGTCTGATATTGTATAATTTCGCAATGGTTTTGAAACTTTCGTTTTCATAAGCTTCAACATAATTGATACCAACCGGATGTCTTTTTAGCCTTTGTGAAGGCGACAAAGCACGCTTTTCAACTTCTATCTTCTTTGCAGGCTTAACAATTTCTTCCTCTTTTGGTTGCTCTTTAATGATTGCTGCAATGGTCTCACCAATTTCATCTTTGTTGCTGTAATTAGACAATGCCACAATGTTTGACGGTCCATACAGTTCAATAAGTTTGGCTTCTACTTGTGCCGGACTTATTTTATCAAACTGACTGAGATTGTATTTTTCAATACTTCCAATCAGAAGTTGCGGATATCTGGGATTGGTTGCATAACCTGCCTTTCTGAGACCGTGCGCCCAACCTTTGTAATCATGTATGTTGAGTTTGAATAAATCTTTGTAGTATGGTCTTTCTGCAAGGAATTTTGAATGATCCCGATAACTTTCCTGTGGACTGCCATAAACTCTGAAGCATTCATTGGGTGCATCATCGGTGTGGTTCATATAGGGACCTGTCCATTCATTTTTACATTTGATACCGAAATGGTTGTTACCTTGTTCGGCAAGACGACTTTGTCCGCCGCCGGTTTCAAGAATTCCCTGCGAAAGGGTGATACTTGCCGGTATGTTGTAAAGTTCCATTTCTTCAACGGCAAGTTTTGCATAAGTTCTGATGTAGTCAATGTGTCTTGATTCCTGTGCGAAAATTACTGCAACTGAAAATAAAAAAATCAGACTCAACTTCTTTTTCATTTGATTTCTTTTTTATTTTTTTGTTTTAATTTTTTATTCATTCCTTCGATTCCCTGAAGTCCGCCGGTATGAACAGCGAGTATTTTACTACCTTTTTTAAAATAATTCTTCAAAATCAAATCTTCAATTCCAAACATCATTTTGGAAGTATATACCGGGTCCAAATTTACACCATATTTCTCTTTAAAACGATTCATGAAAGTTATAAGTTCATCAGAAACTTTGGCAAAACCTCCAAAATGATAATCATTTATCCATTCATAATTTGAACGAATGATATACCGTTTTATTTCATCTGTTAAATATTCAGAATCTTTTAATGCCGGAAAAACCAAAGCCTTCTGATGGTTTTCTGTTGTGTTAATGATACCTGAAACTGTTCCGCCCGTTCCGGCAGCACAACAGATGAAATCATATTTTTCTGTATGTTTTCCAAGAATTTCTTCACAACCTTTTACGGCATATTCATTAGTACCACCCTCTGGAACGATAAAAATATTACCGAATTCATTTTTTAATTCGTCCAAAAATTCAGTTTGAATTTTCAACCTGTATTTTTCTCTGCTGATGAATTCAAGCTGCATCCCACACTCTCTCGCAAAACTCAAACTTGGGTTTTCATTAACTTTTGATGCCAGCTCTTCACCTCTGATAATACCGATAGTCTTAAATCCGAACTCTTTTCCGGCAGCTGCCACAGCAAATATGTGATTTGAATAAGCACCTCCGAAAGTTAGTAATGCATCGTAATTCCCGGATTGAAAAGATTCAAGATTGTATTTTAATTTTCTGAATTTATTTCCCGAAATCAATGGATGAAGTAAATCTTCTCTCAAAATGCTTACTTCAACTCCATTTAACTGATAAAGGAATTCAGTCTTTGCTTGTATGTCTGGAAAATTTATCACAGATATTTGATAAAAGACCAGAATTTACGGGTTTTCAAATACTCAAAATTCTTTTCATTGCTGTATGCTTCTTTTTCAAAACTGATGTTGTAATAAGCTTTGGATGAATCCTTATAAACAATCCAGCGAATCAGAAATTCAATACCATACCATAAAAAGAAAATAAACCAGACCATTTCCAGTTGCTGTCTCAGGTGAATTCTTTCGTGGAAAATAATTGATTTATTGTCGATCAGTAGTTTGTCTTTCAAAAAAATAAATGGAAAAATAGCCAGACCTCTGAAATTTTTTCTAAATAATTTTGGAAATACTACGATAAACATTTTACAAAAATAGATAGTTTTTTATTCAGTCAATCTCAGTTTGTGATTTTCTGCAAATTTTTGTTGTTCATTGAGTAATTGTTCTTCCAGTTCAACATATTTATCCAGATTTTTAAGTGTTCTTTCTAATGCCGATGAGTCAATTTCAATTAATTTTTCTGAATTATTCAAATAATAAAAAGAACTGTCGAGCTCATCGTCATCAAAGAATTCAGCTGCAAAAAAATAATATTTTTTGGCAGCATCTCTGTAAGCCGAATCTCCATCAAAAGCTTCTGACTGATAACTGATTTCAATACCTTTTTCTGCATTTTCAACAATTGATTTTCTGTGTTTCTTTATGGTGTTCAATTGAATATCCCGGTGATTGAAGATGCTGTCCAGATTTTTCGCAATCTTTGTTTGGGATTCTATCAACAGGTCATTGTATGCCGGAGCAGAATCCTTGCATGAAACCGGAATAAAAATGAAAATCAAAAAATAAACAAAAAACTTCATTTGTGAAAGTTTATTCAAAAATACATAAAATCTGTGATTTACAGGTGTGATTCAGTTATTTGAGTGAATTATTCCATATTACAAATTTTTAAAGTCAGATTTTTTTTAGACTTTTGAATTTTATAAATAAAATGAAACTAAGAGAAGCCAATCTCAGTCGTTATATACTTCCTCTTCGTGAAGGTGGTTCGCTGCCCGCTTTGGCGGAAGCTGATGACGGCTTTAAATATGTGGTTAAATTCAAGGGTTCGGGTCATCGTGAGAAATCAGTTATTTCAGAATTACTCGGTGGAGAAATTGCAAGGAAACTTGGGTTGAGAACACCTGAGCTCGTTTTCTTGAATTTGGATGAAGCCTTTGGAAGAACCGAAGGAGATGAAGAAATTCAGGATTTGCTGAAACTCAGTCAGGGAACAAATCTGGGCTTACATTTTCTGTCAGGTGCAGTCAATTATGACCCGAATGTAATGAAAGTAAATGCAAAACTGGCTTCAGAAATTGTTTGGCTGGACGCCTATATTACCAATGTTGACCGTACTTTTAAAAATACTAATATGTTGATGTGGCATAAAGAGCTCTGGTTGATTGATCATGGCTCTGCTTTTTATTTTCACCACAGTTGGGAGAATTGGGAAAAACAGGCCCTGAGTAATTTTAGTTATATCAAAGACCATATTCTACTGAAAGAAGCAACCGAAATTGAAGAAGTTAATGAAAAATTCAAACCGTTGCTGACCGAAGATTTTATTCATGAACTTGTTGACTTGATACCTGATGAATGGTTGAATTGGGACATGAATCATTCGGCAGATGAACTCAGAAAAGTGTATGCAGACTTTATGATTGTGAGAAAAGAAAATTCGGATAATTTTGTAAATGAAATTTTGAATGCAAGACAAAATCTTATATGAGTATTCAATAATCCGGATTGTGCCCAGGGTTGAAAGAGAGGAATTTATCAATGCCGGAATTTTGATTTATTCAAAAAAAACAAACAGTTTGTTGGTCAAAACTTTTTTCAATCAGGAAAAATTCAATACTTACCACACCAAACTCGATGCTGAAGAAGTTAAGCTCAATCTTAAATCTTTTGAATTAATTGCTGCCGGAAATCCTGAAGGCGGGCCCATCGCAAAAATGGAAACTGCCGAAAGATTCAGGTGGATGACTGCGGTCAGAAGTTCATGCATACAGACTTCCAGACCTCATCCGGGTTTTTCTGAAAATCTTGAAGAAACGCTTAACCGATTGTTCGAAGAATTGGTTTTGTGATTTTTAGTTATTAGTTCGAATTAATCAGATTGATAGCACCGACTTTTTATGGTATTTTCTTTTCGGCAACAATCTTATTTACATTGCCAAAAAGGAACTGTCTGAAAATAAATAACAGTTCCCTTTTTACAAAACTTGGTGCCTATACCTACGGTATGTGTTTGATTCAGACACTTGTGATTAAGTTTTTTCTAAAATTTCAGATTACAAAGTACGGCTCTGAATGGTGGTTTATTTTTGCAGAATCGTTATTGTTCACAATTGTTCTCAGCATACTGTCCTATAATTTATTTGAAAAACAGTTTCTTAAACTCAAAAAATACTTTTACTGACACCAAAATTATTTTGCGAGATAACCTCCGTCAATCGGATAATAAGTTCCGGTGGCAAAAGATGATTTGTCTGATGCCAGCCAGAGAACGAGCTCTGCCACTTCCTCCGGTCTTCCCATTCTTTGAAAAGCATGCTGACTGTTCAGGTAAGCCTGAGTTTCACTGTCAATTGCATTATCAACAAGTGGCGTTTTGATAAATGCCGGACCAACCGAATTAATCCTCACACCCTCGGTTGCATATTCCCACGCCGCAGATTTTGTCATTCCCACCACACCGTGTTTCGCAGCTACATAAGCAGCAGAATTCGCAAAACCAACCGAACCCAGAATTGATGCCATATTGATTATGCTTCCGCCAACTTTTTTTATTTCAGGAATTTGAAAATGCATACCATAAAAAACGCCGTTCAGGTTGATGTCGATTACTTTTTGCCATCCACTGATTGACATATCTGCCACTTTATTTGCCTCACCGCCAATTCCTGCATTATTTACTGCAATATGCAATGCACCGAATTTTTCAACTGTTTTTTCGACAATCATTTTATTGTCATCAACTGAAGAAGCATCTGCCTTCACAAACATTGCATGCTCACCAAGTTCTGCCGCAAGTTTATTGCCCGCTTCTTCATTCAAGTCTGTGATACAAACTTTTGCACCTTCTCTAATAAATAATTCAGCACAAGATTTCCCAATTCCGGACGCTCCTCCTGTAATCAGTGCTACTTTGTTTTCCAGTGATTTCATAACTTATTTTTTTAATTATATAATTGTATAAAGTTAATTGAACCGGCTATAAAAAAGAATGACCCGGGTCAGTCAGAAACAAGATATCAGTTATTGCAGGTTGCATGGTTCAATTCATTAATTTTGCAAAATGAAATTACTGCCATATAAAAATCTTTTCATCGGAATCAATGAAGGATTGAACAACATATTTTTTAATCAGAAGTATGCTGACAGAGAAATTGAAAGAATTCTGAAAACGAATCCGAAATGGGGAAGTAAAGACCGCTCTTTCATAGCCGAAACTCTTTATGACTGTATCCGATGGAAAAGAATGATTGAATCTTCTATGAGACATAAACTCAGTCCGGACAATTTATGGGAATTTGTCGGGACCTGGTTTGTGCTCAATGGCGAAAAACTACCGCAGTGGGATGAATTCCGAAAAGTGAATTCAAAAGAAGTATTAAAAAGAAATCATGCTGTAACTGATGATAATTTTGCAGTTAGAGAATCAATACCCGACTGGCTAAATGAACTTGGAATCAGTGAGCTGGGTGAAAAAAGATGGCAGACTGAAATCGAAAAAATGAATTTACCGGCACCTGTCATTATTCGTGTAAATACACTTGCGACTGACCGAAAAACACTCAGAAAAGAATTAAAACAAGAAGGGATTTCAACCGAAATTTTATCGAAATATCCTGATGCACTTGAACTGAGCGACAGGGCAAATTTACTCAAAACTCAGGCTTTCAAAAATGGTTTGTTTGAAATTCAAGATGCTGGTTCTCAGCTGATTGCTCCCTATCTTGAAACAAAACCGGGCATGAGGGTAATTGACGCCTGTGCAGGAGCAGGCGGAAAAACACTTCATCTTTCAGCTCTGATGCAAAATAAGGGTCAGATTTATGCAATGGATATCCATGATTGGAAATTACAGGAATTGAAAAGAAGAGCAAAGAGAAACGGAGCTCAGAATATACAGACCAAACTAATTGACAGTACAAAAGTGATTAAACGAATGGAAAATACTGCTGACCGTTTGTTGATTGATGCACCGTGCAGTGGGTTGGGAGTGTTGAGCAGAAAGCCTGATGACAAGTGGAAACTGACTCCCGAATTTATTGAAAGTATAAAATCAGAGCAACAGAAGATCTTGAATGATTATTCAAAAATGCTCAAAAAAGGAGGACTGATGGTTTATTCAACCTGTTCAATCCTGCCTTCTGAAAATCATTTGCAAATTAAAAATTTCCTTGAAAAAAACACTGATTTCAAACTAATTAGAGAAAAACAGTTTTTCCCGTCTCAAACAGGATTTGATGGTTTTTACATGGCATGTATAGAAAAAACTGTTTAAATTTGTGAGTGAATCCTAAATCTCTAACAAATGAAAACTTTAATTACGCTTGTTTCTCTGATTATTTTTTGTCAGATAAACGCTCAGGCTTATACGCCAATGGTTCTTCCTGATAACAACTGGACAGCAACTTTTTTTATGCATGGTTTAGAAGACGATGTGTATATTGATAATCAGTTTCGGCTGACAGGAGAAGAAGTTGTTTTTGATGGCAAAGTATATAAAGAGATTGAATACCGCTCCCGTACCAGAATTAATTCAGGAACGCCGCCCTGGGGCGGAAATTGGGAAGTGACTAATTTTTATCTGAGAGAAAGTACTGCCGAGAAAAAAGTTTGGATATATTATGACGATGTACCATCACCTGCTTTTCAGCATGTGCCGGGCGAGTTTTTACTTTATGATTTTAACCTTGAGGTTGGCGACGACATTCCGATTGACGGCTTTCTTTCTTATCCACATGGAATACCGGCAAAAATCACCGAAATCAGTTATGAATATATCGACATTCCCGATGTCAACTGGCAGGTCAAAACCTTCACGCTAAGTGTTTCTGGAGAATCTCAGGTTCCGTTTGTGCTTTATGAAGGCATTGGGTCGTCTCATGGACTGGTCATGTATGAACTCAGCTGGGATGCAGGTTGGGAATTAATCGGATTTAATGAGGTATTATCATTGAGTGAACAAGATTTAACGACAGTTAAAATTTATCCGAATCCATTTAAAAATCAATTAGTCATTGATTCAGAAG
>CAYFWH010000059.1:10580-11334 GCA_964346785.1 uncultured Weeksellaceae bacterium
TATGCAGATTTATATGATACAGCGGGCAGACATATTTTAAAAATTGATTCATCAGGAGTAGTGAATACTTCTGAGTTGACAGAAGGAATTTATTTTTTAAAAATTAAATTCAAAGATTCATCGCCAAAATCATATAAATTAATCAAAAGATAATTAAATTTGTGGAATGCAGAATGTTGACAGTTTGTTTTTAGAAGCAGGAAGAGCAATAGAAGAGCAAAATTTGCCTTCTGCCAGAAATTTGCTGGACGATATTCTTATGATAGATCCGGGGCATTATCAGGCACATAATTATCTCGGCTGGATTTATGAAACAAAACTTAAAGATTTTGAAAAGGCAAAAAGACATTATGAGTTATCGATTAATTTCAGTAACGCGAAATTCCCGATTGATTTTGTCAATTATGCCTATCTGCTGATTGACTATGGTTTCTATGAAGAAGCAACTGATATAATTGACCGGGGATTAAAAATTCAGGGTGCTGATTTTTCAACTTTGGTCTATCAGAAAGGAAAAATAGCAGAATTGTTGCAGGATTTTCCAACCGCATACCGTTTGTACAAGATGTCAATGAAGTTAAGTTTGAGTAAAGATTTCATGCGTATGCTCGATAATGAAGTTGAAAGAGTCAGAACAAAAATGAATTCCTGGCAAAAGCTAAAAATCAAACTTGCTAATTTTTAGCCCTGCTTTTTGACTTATTGATCAAATATTTCTAATTTTATGCAAATTTAAAAGCAACTGCTTTGATTC
>CAYFWH010000059.1:11359-11668 GCA_964346785.1 uncultured Weeksellaceae bacterium
TGAGGAATGAGTTACTATAAACTGGGGAAAATCCCTCACAAAAGACATACTGTCTTTAAAGATGTAAAAGGAAATATGATTTATGAGCAGCTGTTCGGAACCGAAGGGTTTGACGGAATTGCTTCTTTGCTGTACCATATTCACCGTCCGACACAAATGCTGAGCATTGGTGATCCGGTTGATGACAGCCCGAAAGCTGCGATTGAAAAAAATATCAATCCAAGACTAATCAGAGGCTTTGATGCAAAACCGGCTGATGATTTTATAGAATCTAAAACTCTAGCTTCTATCTATGATAAATTTTGTCAA
>CAYFWH010000059.1:11678-13016 GCA_964346785.1 uncultured Weeksellaceae bacterium
CAAAGCCTAACATTCGATAAAGCACAATCCAGCCAATTTATCCATTTGAATTTGATGACGAAGACAACGGTCTTTTGTACATTGAGTCTTCATCTCCTATTCGCACACCAGCCCGTTACAGGAATGATGTAGGGCAATTTCTGGAGCATTCGCCATTTTGCGAAAGAGATTTCAGGCTGCCTGAATTCAGAGAGCCGATTGATGAAAAAGGCGAATTTTTAATTAAGGTTAAAAAACAGGGGAAAATCTACCCGGTGACTTATGCAACCCATCCGTTTGATGTTGTAGGTTGGGATGGTTATTTTTATCCGTATATCTTCTCAATATTTGATTTTGAGCCTATTACGGGTAGAATACACCTGCCACCACCAATTCACTTACAATTTCAGGCAACTAATTTTGTGGTTTGCTCATTTGTTCCGAGACTGTATGATTACCATCCGCTGGCAGTTCCGGCTCCGTACAATCACAGCAATATAGATACAGAAGAAATTCTTTATTATGTAGATGGCGATTTTATGAGCAGAAACCATATTGAAAAAGGCTATTTCACGCTTCATCCGGGTGGAATTGCACATGGACCTCATCCGGGTGCTGCCGAGAGAAGTATCGGACAGAAAGAAACCGGTGAGCTGGCTGTAATGGTTGACTTCTTCCATCCGGTTAAAATCACAGAGCAAGCTATGGCAATGCAAGATCCAGAGTATGTGAAAAGTTGGCTTGAGCCATAAAAAAATTTATGATATTTAAGAAAAACCGCCTCAATACAGTGGCGGTTTTTTTGAATTACACAGGAAAAAGATTGAATTCAGTTTAGAATCTTTCAAAATTTGGATTAGAAACTTAAGCTTTCAAAAAAATAAGGCTTATTTTAACTAATTTACCGTAAATTTGTTAACTCAAAAACCAAAACGATCTTTTGGTTTAAATTTATTCAAGAAAAAACACATTAGAATTATGAATCAGGATATTTTTAACATCCGTAAAAAACTTAACACCTCAATGGGAGAGCTGGATTATTACAGCCTTCCGGAACTCGAAAAACCGGGTTATAACATCAGTAAATTACCTTTTTCAATCAGAATTCTTGTATAGAACGCACTTCGCGGCTACGACGATTTTTCAGTAACCAAAGAGCATGTGGACACTATTTTGCATTGGGAGAAAAAAGGAGTAGAGAAAGATGTTGCATATAAGCCGGCTCGTGTGCTGATGCAGGATTTTACCGGTGTACCGGCTGTGGTTGATATTGCTTCACTTCGTGCAGAAGCTGCCAGAAAAGGTAAAAATCCTGAAGATATCAATCCGCTTATTCCTGTTGATTTGGTTATTGACCAT
>CAYFWH010000060.1:0-12755 GCA_964346785.1 uncultured Weeksellaceae bacterium
CATCTGTGCTCATTTCACCACCCCAGATTAACTGAACGAACTCAGGATGATCTATAAAAGGATTTCTGTTGCCCTGATGGTTATAATATATCAAATCATTGATGTCGAGTTCACGCTGACTAACCGGGTCCATAATATGCCATTGAATAAGCATATCCAAAAAATCATCATCAAAAACATGGTCGTTACTTCCGTCAAACATCGCTTTGACCTCAGCGTTTGAACTGTTGTAGAAATCACTCATTCTGTTTTGATAACAGGTTGCAAAATAAAAATAAGCTCTGGCTATATCGCCTTTGAATTCATCAATTGGTTCAAAAACCGTGATTGAATTATTTTCTGTGAATTTACCTTTTAGTGAGCCGTTAAGTGTTTTACAGGGCAAATTGGTGCCGCCGCTGTTACAGGCAGATGCGCTGTTGCCGTTTGCAACATTTCCATGCGGATAATTGTCTCTCCAGCCATTTACTTTGCTGTCAACCGGCCAAATATGGAAAGCATCATTTCTCATTGGCACTTCCTGGTTAAAGTACGACTGAGGAATCAAATGTTCACGGTTAAATGCCGCACCTTCTGTATTTCCCGAACCCATGGGGTCGCCCGGGTCAAAATTGTAAGGATCGGAGCCATTCGGATTTTCAGAATACACATCCAAAACGGTACCGTCATTTTCATAGTATTTATCTTTGAAACCATTTTTTGAATTGCTGTGCTGATACAAATCTTTGAGTGCTGCATAGCTTCGAACATTGAAATCTTTGATGATATTGTGTAAAGCAGTTTTCAATTGATAAGACTCCAGCCCCTGAGCAGAATTATAATAACCATTCGGAATTTGGGCGAATGTAACTATTGATAATATCAGTAGTATTGCGGTAATTTTAAGCTTTGTCATTTGTATTGAATTTACTCATTTACAAATGTATCGAATTAGAATGATTTATTTTTGTTTAAAACTTAAAATAATTTTTATAAAAAGTATTGCAGATATCAAAAATAGTATTAATTTTGCACACTCATTCAATAATAAGGATGAAATAAATATAAGTCGGAAATAGATTTTCGGTTTTAAAAGTTTAAAAAATTATGGCAAATCATAAGTCAGCATTAAAAAGAATAAGACAAAACGCGGTTAGAAAAGAAAGAAACCACTATTATCACAAAACTGCACGAACTGCAATCAAAAACCTTCGTGCCGAAACTGATAAAAAAGTTGCTGAAGAGCAGTTTACAGAAGTTTCTTCAAAAATCGACAAATTGGCGAAAAGAAATATTATTCACAAGAATAAAGCAGCCAACTTGAAGAGTAAACTTGCAAAGCATATCGCTGCATTGGCTTAAAAATATAGATGGCCCGTTCGTCTATCGGTTAGGACATCAGATTTTCATTCTGGAAAGAGGGGTTCGATTCCCCTACGGGCTACTTAAATTAAACCCCGATTATCAAAAAGATAGTCGGGTTTTTTTATTTCTCTAATCTCTTGTTTCTCTACAAAACCATAAGAATATTTATATGGGTTTCTCATTAAATTCTACTGTTAAAAGCAATAAAGAAAGCATAGACGTTTCCGGTTTGCCGGCAGGAGTGTATTTCATCAACAAAACGAAGTTTATTAAAAGATGATTAGTGAGTAGTGATTAGTAAATAGTAATAGAGTTTTGTTAAAGTTGCTTAGTTTAAAAGCTGTAGAGTGAATTATGCAGGTTTATTTATGCACCTAACGAAGACAGCGAAATTACATTAATTCCGTCTTGCCGGGTGTAACTGATTCCGGTTCCGGTGATGATGTTCAGCGATTTTGGCGGTGAAACTTTTTTATCATCCAAAACCGACACGAATTTAAGGAGATTGGCTGCTGCTTCCTCGATTTGCCCAATTCCGAGCTTGATTTCAAAAGCAGACCATTCACCATTGTATTTCTGTACAATAGCATCCACTTCCAGACCGCTCGAATCCCGGTAATGATAAACTTTTGCGTCATTGGCTTGCCCATAAATCCGAAGTTCGTGGATAACCAAAGATTCAAACAGAAAGCCTGTAAAATTCAAATCCTTCAGCAAAGATTTTTTATCCAAACCAAGTGCAGCAACCGCGAGGCAGACATCCGTAAAATGCCGCTTTGCAGATTTTCGAAGTGAAGCAGACGAACGGATATGCGGATTCCACGCCGGCTGGTCTTCCACAATCATCAACCGGTTCAGCGCATCTAAATAATCATAAATAGTAGGTCTGGAAAGATTGTCGTTGTCCACCTGCTGAATATCTTTTTCTAAAGTCGAAATCTCAACCAAAGTTGCTGTATTTCTCGCAAGTGAACGCAACAGACTTCTGACTTTCAACGGATCGCGGTTTACATTTGAAACCCTGCTCATATCCACTTCTGCCAATAATTCAATATAGGCCCGGTTCAATTGAGTTGCTTGTTTGATGTTCTTATTCAAAAGTGTGGGAAAACCGCCGATGATTATTTTTTCTATAATAAACTCTAAATCTGTTGCTTCATCATAAATATCAATCTTTTTTCCTTTGAATAAATTTTTCAAACTGATTTTTCCTGAGGAGTGGCCTAATTCCTGCCAGGACATCGTTCTCATATCCATAATTGTAAATCGTCCGGCGCCGGAATGCATTTTCACAGATTCTTCGGGATTGGCAGAACCGGTCAATATAAATTGTCCGTTTTTTTTTCGTTCGTCCACTTCATGACGAACATAATCCCATAGTCTCGGCTGAACCTGCCATTCATCGATTAATCTTGGTGTTTCACCTTCGAGAAGTCGTTGTGGGGAAGCACCCATCAGGGCAGGAACTTGCTCGTCCCTGTCAACTTTCAGAATACTCTTTGCAATTTGTTTTGCAGTTTCAGTCTTTCCACAGGCTTTTGGACCACGAATAAGCACAGCTCCCGAAGCTTGTAATCTCTGTTCTAATTCTTTATCTGAAAATCGTTTTTTATAACCCATAACCAAATGATTACAAGTGCAAATATAATGTTATTTTACAAATTTAGAGCGTTTCACTTTACATTTTTGGAGTGTTTTACTTTACATTTTTGAAGTGTTTTACTTTACAAATTTGAAGCGTTTCACTTTACAAATTTGGAGCGATTTACTGAACATTTTTTAATAAAGAAAATGAATAAGATAATTATCATAAATTTGTAGAGAAATAAGTTTGCCTGTTATAATTCATTTTCAGAGAGTTCTCAATAGGTGTAAACTATATTTTATTAGATCAAACTTTATTAATTATTATGAAAAAAATAATTTTCTTTTTAGCTGCGAATCTGTTTCTGATCCAGACCAATGCGCAGGCACCGGATATTGAATGGCAAAAATCATTGGGTGGAAGTAATTGGGATCAAGCGAATTCTATTCAACAAACTGCCGACGGAGGTTATATTGTTGCTGGTTATTCCTATTCAAATAATGGTGATGTCACAGGGAATCATGGTGATGTTGATTATTGGATTGTAAAATTGGACAATACTGGTAATATTCAATGGCAAAAATCCTTGGGAGGAAGTGATGGAGATGCAGCATATTCCATTCAGCAAACCATAGACGGAGGTTATATTGTTGCGGGTGAAACTTTCTCAAATGACGGTGATGTTACCGGTAATCATGAAGTTGGAGCTCTTGATTATTGGATCGTAAAATTAGATAGTTCCGGTGATATTGATTGGCAAAAATCCCTGGGTGGCAGTGAATGGGATATAGCATATTCCATTCAACAAACCACAGACGGAGGTTATATTGTTGCTGGTGAAACTCTCTCTAATGACGGCGATGTTACCGAAAATCATGGTGAATATGATTCTTGGATTGTAAAATTAGATAATAGCGGAAATATCCAATGGCAAAAATCCCTGGGCGGAAGTGGTGGAGATGGAGCATATTCCATTCAGCAAACTACCGATGGCGGTTATATTCTAGCGGGGTCTTCCAATTCAAATGATGGTGATGTTACCGATAATCATGGTTCTGCTGATTATTGGGTCGTAAAATTAAACAGTACCGGGGATATGCAATGGCAAAAATCCCTGGGCGGAAGTGGTGGAGATGGAGCATATTCCATTCAGCAAACTAACGACGGTGGTTATATTGTAGCGGGGTCTTCCAATTCAAATGATGGCGATGTTACCGGTAATCATGGTTCTGCTGATTATTGGGTCGTAAAATTAGATAATACCGGAGATATCCAGTGGCAAAAATCCTTGGGTGGAAGTGGAGTGGATATAGCGTATTCCGTTCAGCAAACGACAAATGGCGGTTATATTGTTGCGGGTCATTCCAAATCAAATGATGGTGATGTAACGGGCAATCATGGAGCTGGTGATTATTGGATAGTAAAATTGGACAGTAACGGAAATATTCTGTGGCAAAAATCCATGGGTGGGAGTAGTGCGGATTATGCAAGATCAATTCAACAAACTACCGACGGTGGTTATATTGTTGCCGGTTTTACCTGGTCAAATGACGGTGATGTTACTGGCAATCATGGATCGCACGACTATTGGATAGTAAAACTTTCACCCGATAATCTAAGTACAAATGAATTCAATATTGGAGATAATCTCACAATCTATCCAAATCCTGTAAAAGATATTTTAACCATTGAAGGAATAACTCCGAATACCCCATTAATCATCACAGATTTGAGCGGAAAAACAATTTTATCAACCACAGTTAAAAGCAACAAAGAAATCATAGATGTTTCCAGCTTGCCGGCAGGAGTGTATTTCATCAACAAAACGAAGTTTATTAAAAGGTGATTGGTGGTTAGTAATTGGTGAATAGTGAATAGTGGTTAGTGAATAGTGATTGGAGAATTACTGCATAATTAAAACACAAATCCGGAGTAGTTCAACTGCTTCGGATTTTTTTGTAACCATATTTATCTGGGATAAATAGGAGGACTTCCTGAAAAAAATGATTAGATTCTCAAAATCTAAAGTGCGGGTTTTTGAAATCAATTTGCTTTATCTTTATTAGGATTCAATATTTTTTTGTATCTATGCAAAAGCATTACGAGTTTCTTTGGTTTATCCAAAGAATACCAACCGAGCTCCCGGGCCACGGTGGTCAAAAAATGTGGACATACAGGTCAAAAAAACGGGATTCAAACTCCTTTTCTAAAATCAGTATTTCTGTTTTTCGTAGTGCTGCAATTTAATGTTTAACTTAAAATTACAGCAAAATGAACAATTTTCAATTTCCTCCTTATTTGGCCTTAGGCAAGCTTAACGACAACAGTATTCGTAAGAGTGAAGATGGCTTGACAGCCGATTATGAATTTTTAGGAGAAAAAGTGTTGGAGGTAATGGTCAAACCTGCGCAAACTATAATCACCACTTATTTTCAAAATGAAAATGAGGGAATTTCCCGTAGCCCCTTTGAACTAAAAAGAGCATTTTTCCGACACTTTTTGGATATACCTCTTCATAAAAGCAAGGCATTTCGCTTTATGATTGAAAAAGTAAGTAGTCTTGGGAATATTTACTTTAGTTTACAGGAAGAACAGAAAGAGTCGCTTGTGTTTTATCCCAGCGGATCAATGATGATGGTTCGAATTCCGCTTGAAGATGCCGGAACAATGAAAGCAATTAATCTTTTTGCCGATATATTTAATAAGAGAATTAAATTCATTATCTATCCGTCTCGTCTCGGGATTCGAAGAAAAGGAGAAATCGATTTTGAATACATAACCATTTCCATTTTAGAAATTAGTATTCCCGTTGCTTTTCTTTACGATTTGGTTGGTTATTTGGTCAATAAATACAATATCATTTCAGAAGAAAAGATTTTCAGAGCAATTATTTGTGAGAAGAGTAATAACTATGGAGATTCGATACAGTTTTTCATAGGGGATGAAAACGATGACTGGGCTGAGTATTTTATTGAATTTAAAAATAAGCAGTTAAATCGTTAATGAAGTAATAAGAAAACCTTTTCCAAAGTTCTGAACTTTGGAAAAGGTTTCTCTTGAATCCCCTTAAAACCAAAATTAAGTCAATTAATCATTTTTCTTTAAAAAAGCTTCAATAATTTCAGATTTAAGATCTTTTAAAGGAGTTCCATCCCAATTTTCCTTATTGATAATGTTATTGAGCCAATTTTCAATGATTTTCTTCTTTTCTCTGATTGTCAATAAATCATATTCTGATGACAGTGCATTTTTATAATGATCAGCAAAATAAAATGAATCCTCATATATCATTTCATCCTGTTTGAATTTAACAAGAACCTGCCATCTTACGGTTTTGAATAAGGTTGTAATCAGATTTTCGCGTTTCATACACAACAGCATTTCTACCAATGTTTCTTCCGATACTCCGCCAAAATGTTTACAAAGTTTGTCTTTTAAATAAACAGTTTCCCATTCTTCAGGTTTGTATTTGGATGAATTGGCAAATTCGGTTATTGCTTTATAAAAATTCTGAACAACTTTTTTTCGGGTTGTAGGAATTTGCATAATTGGTTTGGCCGGATCATAATCACTCACAAAAAGGAAACCTTTGTTCTGAACTTCTTTGAAAATAAAATGAATTAATTCTCCACCGTTTTCAATCTCGATTGGATATTCATTTTCATGACCTGTGGAAATTTCTTCTAACCAATTTTTTAAATCCAAAATTGGATCAAAAGCAGTGTCGAATTCATTTTTGAAATAAAGGTTGCCGTATTGAATCTCGTAATAGAGATAACCGTTTTCTGCGTGGGTCAGATGGACTTGGAATTTTTTAAACATACTTTTAAATATTAAAATCAGACAATCAACAACCTCAAATTGAAGTTGTTTTATTAATTTATAAAGTATGTTAATCGGGTTTTTCCGGTCTTTATATGATAACAAACTTACAAAAAAATATTTTTTAAATATGAGTTCGTCCTGATAATAAATTTAAAATTTTGATTTTGAATATTAGGTTTTTATACTCATTGTTCATGGTTGGTCTGTGACAAGACATTCTTAATCAAAAAAGTTAATCCTGACCGATTTCTTTTTTAAGCCTTGTTTTTTGAAGAATCAGCGTCACCCAAGTCCCTGCTACAAACGGAAATGTCAACACTCCGCCGAAAGGCACAAGAATTTCGGAATTGACCAAAGCAATCTGAATAAAAAAGGTAATCGCTACCCCGATAATCACCCACAGGAAATCTGATTTTTTATTTCCGGCAAAGACAATTGCAGTCAAAACCGGGTTGAAACCGTATATGCCTAAGAAAATATCTTCTGAAGATACACCTGCCAGAAAAGCCAAAACGGCACCGATAAAAGATGCTGCAAGAGCTGTTAATCCTGCTATTCTGGAGCTAATTATTACTGCGACAAAAAATATAATCCCGGTTAACGGATGAGATTGAAAAATTACTTCAGCATAACCGTTTGTTCCGACCAACAGCCAATCGGGTAACGGTATTTCAAAACCGGAATTAATGAATGTTGAAGCTTTGGCGATACCGGTTTGTCTGATTAAAAAAATCAAAATCCAGGAAACAAATATAAAAGGGAAGGTATAAGCAGGGAAATTTCTTTTGAAAAAAAAATGCTGGAGAACAGCTGAAAGAGCTCCACCAATTATTACCAGAAACCAGACAATCAGTGATGATTCAAATAGAAAAATCAGAACTACACCTGCCAGTGCCGGACTGAATCCGTAAAGACCGGTTTCAATTTCTTTTTTATCGAATTTCAGTAAAACGGCTGTTATGGTTCCGACAGCGCAGGCAACAATTGCTGAGATACCGAAATTTGTACCGGCTAAAAATAAACCGGCGAGAAATAAAAGACCGGTCAGCCTGTTTTCCTGAAGCATGATCTGAGAAATCCCGTTCAAAAATGAGTTCAGAAAATTAATTTGTATCGTTTCAGTTTTTTGTGTCATTTTGTTTCAATAAAAAATCGGCACTGCGCAAACAATGCCGATTCAGTAATCATAAAATATCTTTTTAATCTACCGCAGCACCTGCTTCCTGAAGATCTTCGATGCTCGGAATTTCTTCCTCTGCATTGACTTTGTCTTTTTCAGCTCTTGCTATACAAGTTTTACAGATCTCATTGTTGTCAATACCTCTTGCTTCCCATGCATCTTTGACAGTCCCGTCTGAGACCTCACTGTTTCTGATGTGCTGACAATCGTCAAAGATATGAAGTTTGTTTCCCGAAGGAGTCCAGAAAACATGGTCAACTCCGTTGGTCAAATCCATAATTGCATCTGTCTGTTCGTTGATTTGAGCGGTATATTTTTCTACTGAAGGCGGATTGAAATCGATACCGGAAATACCTGCAATCAATAGACCGACTATTGCCGCCGCTCCGGCTATCCCTTTGGTTTTACCGCTTGCTTCCTTGTCAGTGAAAATAAAAATAACCAAAGGCAGAAACGCAAGGACTGCCATAATAGCTCCCAGCTGACTCTGGATAAAAAATTTGACTTTGTCTTTTTCTGATGCCGGATCAAGCCTGTTTGCTTTTTTCCACAAATAAGAACCCAAAACGGCAAGAGCAAGTATTCCTACCATTGTTACAATCAACCACACCAGTGTGTCATCGTGAATCAATTTCACAATAGCGAAAATTTCACCTGCAATGGCAACCAGCCAGGCAAGAAATGCGAATAGTCTCAGCTGTTTAGCCTGTGCTTTGGCTTCTTCAGTTGCTACGAATTGTTTTTGTTCTTCCATCTTTTGTATAATTTGTTGGTTTGAACAAAAGTATAAATTTTAAAGGATATGAATTCAATTTAGTTTTTAACAATAAAAACACAAAAAGTTTGATTCAATGTGAATTTTATCATAATACAAGTATTTGAATACTTTTAATGAAAAATATTTTTATATTTGTGCATTAATTTTGACTAATTAAAAATAAGTTTATGCAATCAACAGAAGAAAAAGTAATCAATGTTCAGGAACTTGAACCGAGATTAAGACACCAGACAATCTTTCAGACTTTCGAAGATTTAAGTGTAGGTGACAGTTTAATAATTCACAACAACCACGACCCAAAGCCGGTATACTATCAAATGATTGAAATGTACGGAGAAGTTTTTGGTTGGGAATACCTGCAGGAAGGGCCGGAATGGTGGGATATTAGAGTAACTAAAACAGAAGAAATCGTTTCATTGTTTTCTGATGATGATGACATTGTAATCAATGTACCTGAATTGCATCCGAGTGTAAAACACCAGACAATATTTGATGCTTTCAATAAACTTCAGCCCGGAGAAGGAATGATTATTCACAACGACCACGATCCGATGCCGCTGTATTATCAGTTGCAAAATATGCATGGTGATACTTTTTCATGGACATATCTGAAAGATGGTCCCGACTGGTGGGATATCAGAGTAGCAAAAGCTGCTAAGGAAGATGATGGAATGCCCGAAGATGCGGTTTATAAAAATATCCATAATGATTATGTAATTAATGTACCAAAATTAAGTCCTCAGGAAAAACATCCGACAATTTTCAAAATTTTTGAAAGTCTGAAAACCGGTGAAAGCCTGATTATTCATAATGATCACGATCCAAAACCTTTGTATTATCAGTTGCTGAATGACCACGGTGAAACTTTTAGCTGGGAATATTTGGAAGAAGGTCCTCAGTGGTGGGATATTAAAGTGACAATCAAAGAACTTGAGAGCCAGGAGACTATTGGAGAAATGACTGCCAAAGACTGGAGAAAAGCTCAGGTATTCAAAAAATACGGAATTGATTTTTGCTGTGGCGGAAAGAAAACAGTAAAACAAGCTTGTGAAGAAAAAGGAATTGATTTCGTACAGGTTGAAAAAGAATTGCAACAGGTTGCAACACAATCTGCAACCGGCGGATATACAAATTATGATGAATGGAACATTGATTTTCTGGCTGATTATATTGTAAACACACACCATAATTATACAAAGAACAATCTTCCTGATATCAGAAATTATGCAGCCAAAGTATATAAAGTACACGGACCGCATCATCCTGAATTGAAGGAAATTCATGAACTTGTTGAAGAAGTAAGTCTTGAAATGACCAACCATATGGTTGAAGAAGAAAATTTACTTTTTCCGTGGGCAAAGAAAATTCTGAAATGTAAAAATGATGGTTCTGAATATACTGTTGACAGTGAGCAGAGTTTAAAAGAAATTATTGAAAGAACTGAAGAAGAACACGACAGCGTTGGCCGAATGATGGAAAGAATCAGAGAGCTGAGCAGTGATTATACACTGCCCGAAGATGCATGTGCGAGCTATACACTGTTGTTCAAAATGCTTGAGGATTTTGAGAGTGATTTGTTTTTACACATTCACCTTGAGAACAATATTTTGTTCCCGAAAGCTATGGCAATTGAAAATACATTAGTCTAAATAAGCATTCACTTCCATGCCATCATATTTTGTATGGCATGGAAGTATTTTTTAACTTCATTCTTTTTTAAAGAAATTTGGAAATAATTATAACTAAATTTGTTTCTTAAAAATAATTTATGAAAATCAAATTAATTCTTTTAAGTAGTGTTTTTGCGTTTTTTATGTCATGCAAAGACACAAATCAACCGGTAGAAACAACAGATACGGAAACAGTACATGAACATTCAGAAGGTGACTCACACGACCATGACCATCATGGCAGCGAAGCAGGTACAGAACTTGTTTTGAATGATGGTGAGAAATGGAAATCTGATGAACCGACCAATTTGCATGCACAGAACCTGATAAATTTGGTTGAGAAAATTGGAAGAAAAGCTCCAAATGCAAACCTTGAAATGTTTAGGAATTTTGCTGATATGCTTCAGCAGGAGTTAAATGGAATGATTCAGGATTGTAAAATGGACGGACCTGATCATGATGCACTACATTTGTGGCTGGAACCTGTCCTAAACGGAGTGAAAGAATTAAAAGATTCACCAAATGCTGAGGATGCACACGAAGTGTGGGAAGATTTATCTGAAAAAATCACTAAATACGACCAATTTTTCAACTGATGAAAATCAACGAAAAAACAAAAATATCGCAATTACTAAAGGCGAATCCTGAAGCCCTTGAAGCAATTATTACAATAAGCCCTGACTTCAAAAAACTGAGAAATCCAATTCTCAGAAGAGTGATGGCGGGCAGAACAACTATAAAAATGGCTTCAAAAATCGGAGGCTGTGAACCCAAAGATTTTTTAAAAGCTCTTGCGCCTTTGGGTTTCGAATGGGATGATGCTGATGTAACAGAGGAAGTTACAGACAGAAAACCTTTTCCGAAATATCTTTCAGAATTATCCAAAGATCAAATTGTAATTCTGGATGTGAGAGAGATGATTAAAAATGCGCAGGATCCACTCAGGCCAATTCAGGAAAAAGTAAAAGAGCTGAATGCCGGACAGGCATTGAATGTAATCAATTCATTTGAACCGGCTCCGTTAATCAGTCTTTTGGAAAGACAAGGTTTCAAAGCCTTTGTTGATCAGGTGGAGGAAGAAAGATTTGATACTTATTTTTACCGTGAAGACGGCGAAAGTTTTGATGAGATAAAAACCGAAGATACTTCAGATGCTGAAGATTGGGATGAAATGCTCAAAAAATACGAAGGCAAAATGAGAGAAGTCGATGTTCGTCATCTTGAAATGCCGGGCCCGATGATGACAATTCTCGATAATTTGGAAACACTTCCGGATGATCAGGCATTGTTCGTCAACCACAAAAAAGTCCCTGTTTTTCTGCTGACCGAACTCAAAGACCGTGCATACGAGTACAGAATCAAAGATGTTCAGGAAGGAGAAGTTTACCTGATAATTTTCAAAAAAAACTAAAATGGCAATTGGCGGAATGGCAGGCTTTCAGCAAACCACGACCTACAAAGTTGTGTTGCCTTTCTATGCCTATGGTGCACTTTCATTTCTAACAGCTTGTATTTTACTTTTATTTAATACGAATATAACCGGTGAGCATCATTTTCATCCGGTAACACTGACCATTACACATCTGATGGCACTCGGATGGGGAACCATGGTAATTCTCGGTGCATCACACCAACTTTTACCGGTATTGATTTCCGGAAAGCTTCAAAGTGTAAAACTCGGTTATCTTGCATTTATTTTTACAGCTATAGGGATACCATTACTTGCAATCGGATTTTATAATTTCAAATTCGATGGATTGATTAAAACCGGAGCTATTCTGATAAATATCGGCGTATTGGCTTATTTAATCAATGTAATTATCAGTATCAGAAAAAGCGAAAAACAAGAAATTCATGCATGGTTTATGCTGGCTGCCACAATCTGGCTATTCACAACGACTATTTTCGGATTGTTGCTGATTTACAATTACCACGGAAACAATATTTTCAGTCAAAGTTCAATTGCATATTTATCATTGCATGCACATATTGGAATCGTTGGCTGGTTTTTGACACTTGTTTTTGGTGTTGGCTCGAGGTTGATTCCGTTATTTTTAATTTCAAAATACACCAGTCCAAAAACACTTTGGATAATATTTTTTTTGGTTAATCTTGGATTGATTTCGTTTATCATTCTCAGACTGCTCAGATTTGCTGAGACATCTTACTATATATCAATTTTATTGATAATGTCGGCAGTGCTTTTATTTGGACGGTACTGCGTCAAAGCCTACAAAGGAAGAATTAGAAAAAGCGTTGATTTGCAGGTTAAATTATCATTAATTTCAATTTTGCAGATGCTGATTCCGATTTTAGTATTATTAATCGTAATTGCATTATTGCCTTCAGGAAACCATAAACACCTGGCTGTAC
>CAYFWH010000061.1:0-12748 GCA_964346785.1 uncultured Weeksellaceae bacterium
GCTACAATGCTGACCATACTGCTCTTGTCAAATACAAAATCAATTATTTTCTGGAACAGCTCAGAATCAATTACCATATAACCGCCAAGGATACAGAGAAAGATTTTGCGGATGTCCTGAGCTCAAAATCAGGTGTTGATTTTGATGATTGCGACAAGCTGGTCACCTGGCTGAATATGTACAGAAACAAAAATTATCACGACAAAGAAGATTTTATAAAAATACAATCATTAATTGAATCGTTTAACCGTAAATCTAATATCCATGGAAGAGAATCAGGAAAATAAATCAGATTATATGCAGAGGTCATCAGAGTATCAGCAACAGGAACCGCAAAGTCCGACTTCTGATGAATTGAATTTCAGCAACAGAATTGATTTGTCAAAAATTCAGAAAGGAGTTTATGAAATTAGAAATCAAATGTCAAAAGTTATTATCGGACAGGAAGATTTTATAGAATTATTGATAATCAGCATTTTTGCGAACGGGCATTCATTGATTGAAGGTGTGCCCGGCGTGGCAAAAACAGTGACTGCAAAACTTCTTGCCAGAACGCTGGATGTAGGTTTCAGCCGTATTCAATTCACTCCCGACCTGATGCCGTCTGATGTTTTGGGAACTTCTATTTTTGATGTCAAGAAAAATGAATTTGAATTCAAAAAAGGACCTGTTTTTTCAAACATTGTACTGATTGACGAGATCAACCGTGCACCTGCAAAAACTCAGGCTGCACTTTTTGAATCAATGGCAGAAAGACAGATTACGATTGACGGCACACAGTATGACATGGAGCCACCTTTTCTGGTTTTTGCAACCCAAAACCCAATCGAACAGGAAGGAACCTATCGCTTACCTGAGGCACAACTCGACCGGTTTCTATTTAAAATCGTAGTGGATTATCCGTCTCTTGAAGAAGAAATCAAGATTATTGAGAGCATCAGTCAGCAAAAAAATCAGGACCCGGTTTCACTGATTGAACCGATTTTTAAAGCAAATGAAATAATTGAATTCCAGAAAATCATTCAGGAAATTATGATTGAGCCTAAATTAATCAATTATATCGCTCAGATAGTTAATGCCACCAGAAACAATCCGAATTTATTTTTGGGAGCATCGCCAAGAGCTTCAATCTCAATTCTGAACGCATCCAAAGCACTGGCTGCCATTCGCGGAAGAGATTTTGTGATTCCGGAGGACATAAAATATACGGCAATTCCGGCAATGAAGCACCGTATTATCGTATCTCCCGAAAAAGAAATGGAAGGTGTGACTTCTGATACTGTAATCCGTCAAATTATTGAAGGTATAGAAATTCCGCGCTAATGTTCTTCTGGAAAAATATATTTCTGACACCACTTTTGATTTACGGCTTTTTGGCTGTTGCAGTACTGTATGTCGTTTCATTCATTTATCCTGAATTTACTGATATTGCAGAGATTGCGCTTGTTGCAATGTCTGTTTTTGTTGTTATTGATTTGATACTGCTCCTCACGAGTAAAAAAGGTTTGACCGGAAAAAGAATCCTGAATGAAAAACTTTCAAATTCAGACAACAATGAAGTAAAAATTCAATTGAGAAATCATTATGGTTTTAGAATCAGGTACAATTTACTTGAAGAATTGCCTGTTCAATTTCAGATTTTTGATTTCAATATGAACGGTTTGTTGTCTCCAAACAAAGAGGTTGATTTAAAATACAATCTAAAGCCAAACGAAAGAGGAGTTTATAAATTCGGTAACACCAATGGTTTTGTTCAGTCTCCAATCGGGCTTTTGCAAAGAAGAGTGATTCTGAAAACAGAAGCTGAAATAAAAGTTTATCCGTCATTTCTGAGAATCAATAATTTCAGTTTGTCAGCTTTCAAAGCAAACATCAACGAACTCGGTCAAAAGAAAATCAGAAGAATCGGACATAGTATGGAGTTTGAACAAATCAAGAATTATGTTCAGGGAGATGATTTCAGAACGATAAACTGGAAAGCGACTGCCAAACACCGACAATTGATGGTCAATCAATATGTGGATGAAAAATCACAGCAAATTTATTGTGCAATTGACAAAGGAAGAGTAATGAAAATGCCGTTTAACGATATGTCATTACTGGATTACGCCATTAATTCTGCTTTGGTTTTCAGCAATGTCGTTTTGCAAAATCAGGATCGTGCCGGAATTTTCACTTTCTCATCTCAGTTAGAAGATTTGGTGAAAGCTGAAAAAAGAGTCAATCAGCTGCAAAAAATTTCTGAAACACTATACAATATAAAAAGTGATTTCAAAGAAAGCGATTTTGGAAAATTGTACAACTCACTCAAACACAAAATCACACAGAGAAGTCTGATACTCTTGTACACAAACTTCGAAAGCATGGATTCGCTGCACAGACAACTCCCCTATTTACAGGCTATTAATAAAAATCACTTATTGGTTTTGGTGTTTTTCAAAAATACTGAACTCGAGGATTTTGTGAACAATTCTAATACTGAAACAGATATTTATCAAAAGACAATTGCACAGAAATTCATTTATGAAAAACAACAGATTGTGCTTGAATTAAATCGTTACAGCATCCAAACCGTATTGACAAGACCCGAAGATTTGTCTGTCAACGCAATAAATAAATATCTGGAAGTTAAATCAAAAGGTTTGATTTGATATCAAAATAAATTACGGTCTTCAAAATACTGAATTACAGCATGTCTCATCAGCAAAGACTGTTCGTTTGATTTGAGTTCTGGAAGTGATTCAAGAAATTCAAACTGAGGCCAGCCGTCTTTGTCTCTTCCTTCAAATCTGTAAAAACCAAAAGGTTCAAGAATTGTACAAACTGCAATATGCATCAAATTAAGTTTATCATCTTTTTCAAATTTTCTGCTCCCCTGACCAAGTTCCTGAACGCCGATTAAAAATAAGATTGTATCCAGGTCAGGTCTTTCGCCATCTGTGAAGTTCTTGATGAAAAACTCTTCAACTTTTGCCCATTTCTCACGGGTTACTGTCTTCTCTGCTTTATTGTGAAAATTCATATTGCAAAGTTACGACAACGGAATCAAAGAAAACAAATCCTGCAAAGATTAAGAACTCGGTTTTATTTCTGACCTTTGCAACTAAAATTTTAAAAAATGAACTGGATTATTCTCATCATAGCCGGACTGTTCGAAACCGGTTTTGCCTCCTGTCTTGGCAAGGCTAACGAAACTGAAGGAAAAGAATCTTTTTGGTGGTATGTCGGATTTCTGGTTTGTTTGACCATCAGTATGGTATTATTAATGAAAGCGACCCAAACACTTCCAATAGGGACAGCTTATGCAGTTTGGACCGGAATAGGCGCTGTTGGTACAGCATTAATAGGAATTCTTATTTTCAAAGAACCCTCAAGCTTTTGGAGAATCTTTTTTATTTTCACACTGATTGCTTCGATTATCGGTTTGAAATATGTTTCGAATTGAATTTTTATTCAGGTTCCCAAAAAACCTCTTTAAAGTTCTGAATTTTATCGTCTATTACCACAATTCCCTCGTTTTCGAGTAATTGCTGCATCAGCCCCGGTGGTCTGAAGTGGTGCTTTCCGGTCAGCAGTCCATTTCTGTTCACCACTCTGTGTGCAGGAACAGGTTCAGTTTGATTGTGTGCATTATTCATTGCATAGCCAACCATTCTGGCTGCTCCTTTTCTACTCAAAAAATTGGCAATTGCACCGTATGAAGTTACCTTGCCTTCGGGAATCCTTCGAACAACTTCATAAATTTTATCGTAAAAAGATATTTCTTCGGTCGCCACAATTATTTTAATTTAATACTGATTCCGGCATTTACTCCGACTGTGTACGGACTGTATTTTTCAATATTATTTACCGGATTCAACAGGTATTTAAAATTGGGTTCAACATTCAATTGCACACCGTCTGTTATTTTCATATCGAATTTCAAACCGGCATTGGCGCTAAATGAAGTCTTGTTCAGGTTATTAGCTGTACCCAGTTCCTCTGTATGACTTTCGGTGTGGGCATAGATTTTATTTTTAGACAACAACCAGGTACTTCCTCCACCGGTTACACTGATTCCGATTGAACCGGTATCAAAAAGCGAGTATTCTGCCTCAATCGGAATTTCCAGATATTGAGTTTGCTGCTGAATATCTCCGCTGCTCGCACGATAACTGTAATCACCCTGCTGCTGGTTATTAAAAATCCTCAAATCACCGCTGTAATTGATATTATTTTTTGTGTTTGAAATAGCCGATTCAGACTGCCCTGTTATACTGCTCGAAAACATAACATTTTTTGTAATCTGCTCAAATCCGATTACAGAGAGTCCCGTTCTGATTTTTAAATTTGGATTAAGTGCATAGGCAGCTTTCAATCCGTAAGCGAGCGTAATAGTATTTTCAGTTTTATAATCACTCAAGTCATTTGACAACATAGAAGTTCCTACAAATGTATTGAGCCCGGTAGGCGAAATAAATCCGGAAACAAAGAATTTATCAAAATCCAATTTTGGTTTAATTTTCTTATTTTTCTGATTTGATTTATTTTCAGATTTTTCATTCATTGCAATCAGATCATGATTCACCGTACTTATATTACTGATTAACACATTATTATCAAGCATATTCAATTCAGGCAACCAGTTTCCTGACATTCCTGATGTTTTAGAATAATTTTGGGTCATCACTTCAATCAGTGAATTTTCGGATGATAAAACTTCTCTTCGATTTGATGAATTATAATTGGTGTAATTGTTATCGGCTACAGCATAACCATAATTATTATCGGTGGCTGTACGATTAGGAATAGTCTGAGTATAATTGGTTTTTGATCCGGTGGAAAATTTATTATTCAAACCAAATCCGGCGTAATTTTCCTGAGAAGAATTAAAATCATCATTTGAATTTTGTTGAGCCTGATTGATTGTAATGACTTGGTTTTCCGACTGAATCGGTTCAGAATTAATAAAAGGCTGAATTGATTTTTCTGAATTTTTAATTCCGGAATCAGTTATTCCCTGATTGTTACCGTCTGATTTGGTGAAAATTTTATCACCGCCAATCATTAAGCCTGCACCGCTGATTGTCAGCAGCAACAGACCGGTTAACAGTGTTTTCTTGCCAAAAAAGAAAGGTTTTTCTTTCTCTTCGGGTGGCAGGTGTTGTTGAATGTAATCCCATGCATCAGCCGGTGCTTTTTGAGGCACATTCAGTTTATTCTTAAAAAAAGAGTCGAATTTTTTCATCTCGAAAATGTTTTTTCTGTGCTATTCCTGTTTATAAAACCAATTAATTTTTCTCTCGCTCTTGACAAATTAGATTTGGATGTACCGACAGAAATACCGAGCATTTCAGCGATTTGCTGATGACTGTATCCGTCTATTACATACAAATTAAAAACCTGTCCGTATCTGGTGGGTAGTTCTCTGACAAAACCAAGTAACTCATCATAAGAAAATCGCTCATCATTTTGTTCATCATCGTAATCCTCCACAATCGTATCATCTGCAGTGATTTCTTCATTGACCACATAAAGATGATTTTTATTTCTGAATTTTTCTATACATAAATTGACCATAATGCGTCTCATCCATCCTTCGAATGAACCTTTGAAAGCATACTGGTTTATTTTGCTGAAAATTTGGATGAATCCGTCCTGAAAAATATCCTGTGCATCCTCATAATTCTTTGTATAGCGAAGACAAACAGAAAACATTTTGTCAGAAAACATGGTATAGATTTCTGACTGTGCCGTTCTTTTGTTTTTTTGGCAGTCTTTGATTAATATTTTAAGTTTTTCATCCAAACTTACTGTATATTGATTATCTCTTCCAGATAAATCGGTTTGTTGTTTTCATCATTGCCATTCCAGAATTTGAAATGGTATTCACCACTGTGTTGCGGTATAAATTTCAAAATCCATGCATCTGCTTCCTGAACAACTTCACACTGATCATTTTTCACAGTTACGGTTACTATCGTTACTCTTCTTTCAGTATCGAATGCAAAATAATCGTAGTCAAAAAAGTCTTCACAACTATTCCGGCGGGTATAAAATGTTTTAATTTCAGTCAGCTCTCCAACTCTGTTTACAGCACCAATCTGCACACTGTCTATTGGCGTCACACTATAATAAACATTGTCAACTCTCTCATCATTGAGACAGGAAAAACAAAAGACTGATGAAATCATCAAAATTCCAAGCCAATAAATCTTTTTCATTATTCTGAATTTTTAATCTTTCAAAAGACGGAAAACAACTTAAAAGGTTGCGTTATTGTCTTTTAATATATTTAACCAAAATATATCAATGAATTATTTTTCAGTTGAAAGTTACAATTTATTTGCGAATTCAACTTTTGATTATTTCATTTTTTCAAAAATATTTTCATTTTGACTGTTAAATAATATTCAAAAAGGATTTTTTTGTAATTTGTGGCTAAGTTTCAAAACTATACTTCAATTAATTTATTAATCCGATGAGAGCAATGGTTATTTCCGGTGGCGGTAGCAAAGGTGCATTTGCAGGCGGCGTCGCACAGTTTCTGATTGATGAAATGAAATTCAGTTACGATATTTTTGTAGGCACTTCTACGGGTAGTTTACTCATTCCGCACCTGGCTCTGAACAAGGTTGAAAAAATTAAAAAAGTTTATACCACGATATCTGTCAAAGATATTTTCAGCAGTTCTCCTTTTATTGTAAAAACCGATAAAATGGGTGAAAAGCAAATTGGAATCAACCATATCAATATGATTAGAAATTTTTTGAAAGGCAAAAAAACTTTTGGTGAAAGCCGTAATCTCAGAAAATTAATTTCAAATACCTTTTTGAGAGATGAATTTGAGAAATTAAATGCATCTGAAACAGATGTTATTGTTACGGTTTCAAATCTTTCTCTAAATCAAGTTGAATACAAGTCAATACACGATTTTAATTATCAAGATTTTTGTGATTGGATCTGGATTTCTGCCAATTTTGCGCCATTTATGAGTCTTGTTAAAAAAAATGGCTGTGAATATGCAGACGGTGGTTTTGCCAATATGGTTCCGATTGAAGAAGCCATTAACAGAGGTGCAACCGTTATTGATGCAATCATACTTGAAACCGAGCTCACTTATTACAACAATCTTCCGTCAACCAATGTGTTTTCGTTACTGACTCATATTCATTCTTTTATGGCAGACAGAATCGAAAAACAAAACATAAGAATCGGAAAACTTGTAGCAGGCAATAAAAATGTGATTATCAATTTTTACTATACACCTGTCGTACTCACAACCAATTCATTGATTTTTGACAGTAAACTGATGACCAACTGGTGGGAAAGAGGATTGAATTATGCGCAAACAAAAAGTCGTGATTGCAGTGAAATCAAACCCGTTGAATAATCATTCCAATAAATCGGGGCGTCTTTCTCTGGTTCTCTCCAGTGCATTTTGATGTCTCCACTCTTCTATTTTGGCAAAATCACCCGACAACAAAACTTCAGGAACTTTCATGCCCTTGTATTCGGCAGGCCTTGTGTAAACTTCCGGTGCGAGTAAATTGTCCTGAAAAGAATCAGAAAGCGCTGAAGTTTCATCATTTAAAACGCCGGGTATCAAACGAATAATACCGTCAGCAAGTACAGCTGCAGCAAGTTCTCCACCACTTAGTACATAATCACCAATAGAAACTTCAAGTGTTACAAACATATCTCTCACCCTTTGATCAACACCTTTGTAATGACCACAAAGCATGATCAGATTTCCTTTCAGAGAAAGACCGTTGAGCAATTGCTGATCCATTTTCTTTCCTTCCGGACTCAGGTAAATAATTTCATCATATTCTCTTTCTTCCAGCAATTTTGAGATACATTTATCAATCGGTTCAATCATCATCACCATTCCGGCACCTCCGCCGTATTGATAATCGTCCAACTGTTTGTAATTTCCCAATGAATAATCTCTCAAATTATGTATATGCACTTCCGCAAGTCCTTTGTCCTGAGCTCTTTTCATAATCGAAGCTTCAAAAGGACTTCTTAATAATTCCGGAACTGCACTTATTATATCTATTCGCATGGCGTAAAATTAACAAATATGCTTAAATTTATTGCTTGTAATTTTGCCAAAATGAAAGCTGACAAACTACAAATACTGATTGCAAATGCTAAAAAAGGTAAACAGCAAGATCAAAATCTGCTGATGGATTTGTTTTGGGACAATATTTACAATTATGTAATCAGTAAAATCAAGGACGAAGAAGAAACAGAAGATATTGCAATTGAAACCTTTACAAAAGCTTTCACCAAATTAAAACTGTATAATTCCGAATTTGATTTTAAAACCTGGCTGATTTCAATTGCACACAATACGATGATTGACCATATCCGAAAATCACCGAAATTAAATGTTTCACTTGATGACGAAAACTATCTGATAGAAATCCCGGAAGATTTGCCGTCACCTGAAGAAACACTGATTCAGAAACAAACCAACGACAATTTACTGCTTCAGCTCCAAAAATTAAAACCGGACTACAGACATATACTCGAACTCAGATTTCTGGAAGAAAAAACATACAGGGAAATTGCTGAAGAACTCAATTTATCAATGGCCAATGTGAAAGTAAGATTGCTCAGAGCCAGACAATTACTAAAAGAAATTCTGAATACAAAAGAATAAATCATTATTTATTTCAAAATTTAAACAGCCTGATAATTTAATCTAACAGACTGTTATTCTGCTATTTATATTTAATATGAAAATATTGGAATGAGATTTGTTAATAACTTTGTTAATTAATTGTTGATATCTTACTTTTTTATTAATTTTACATGGTGTAATTTTATCAAACTTAATTAATTAACATGGCACGAATAAACAACATATTGATTCTTATTTTTGGTGTATGGATTATATCAAGTTGTCATTCAAGCCGTAACATCAGCTACAAATCTTCTGATTATCATAAATCAAAAACGACTGTTACCTCGAAATCAAAAAACACAAAAAAATCAGGAAAAAGTAAAGTTTCAAATGAAACCAATCGTGTTCTGAAAACGGCACACAGCTATTTGGGTACACCCTACAAATATGGTGGCGTCACAAGAAGCGGATTGGACTGTTCAGGATTGGTAATCAATGCATACGATGCTGCAGGTGTGAAAATGCCAAGAGTTTCGAGCGAACAGGCCACTAAAGGAAAGGAAATAAAACTGAAAGATGTGAAAGAAGGTGATTTGGTATTTTTCAACACTTCAGGCTCCAGAATAAGCCATGTCGGAATTGTTGATAAAGTTATCAAAGGTGAAGTTTTTTTTATACATGCATCTACCTCAAAAGGTGTGATAGTCAGCTCTCTTGAGGAGACTTACTGGAACCGCAGATTTGTAAAAGCAACTAGAGTTTTATAAAAACACAATCAAAAAACTCTCTTTAAAACAGCCTTGTAAAATTCTCCCGGAGAATAAGTCACCGGCTTATCTTTTGAAATTTCATACTGAATATCCAAATGTCTTTTGACCTCTGAATAGGCTTTTCTCAAACTGTACTGACCGTCATAAATATGAGTAGGTTCGGAATTGGCACCATTGACTTCCAGCACCACAATTTTACCCGATTTCAAATCTTCAACACTTGCCGCTTTCACATCCAAACGACCATAATTAAAACCCGAAATACTTTTTGCAATCTCAGCAACAGCTTCTGCCAGCTTTTGTGTTTTGAGTTCAGATGCGTCATAAAAACGGGTTCCTCTGTTGTGATTTCCAATGGGTTCAAGGAGAATCTCAGTTCCTGTTGGAAATTGCCGGTCAATTTCTTTGTTGAATTTTTCGAGAAAATATGCTGCTCTGCTCCTGCTCCTCGGATTCGACAAAATAAAATCTCTCAAACTTGTTTTACCATCTGATTTATAAATCAGAAATTCCTTTCCGGTTATCGACAAAATCTCAGACTGACCTGAGTGTTCAGCGTAAAATATTCCGAATTCAAGCGGTAAATCCACATATTCCTGAACAATCAGATTTTGAGTCAGTGAATAATTCTCCCAATCTTTTTCGGATGAAATTAATTCAACAGCTACACCTCTTTCACCAAAATCAGGTTTGACGATAAATGGAAATTCAGTTGGTTTTTTCAATTCCTTCTTATGTTTCAAAAAAATCGTATTTGGTTTATATTTTTCAGGAACCTGTGCCAGTATTTTCGACTTTGAATAATCTAAAAAACCGCCAAATTCAATGCCCGGATTAACTTTGCAAAAATAGCTGAACGAGCCTGACTTAACGGAATTCAATAGCCAATACGGCACAAATGGTGCAAAAAACAAACGGTAAGGCCAATATTCGAATTTTTTGATTTTAAATTTCATCTCCGGGATAAAGTTAATTGATTTTCGGATTTATTGTAATTTTTTTAGCCTTTTACTATTGGAGATAAATTATCTTGATTAGAAACAAAATATTTTAACCCTTTGCTTCTTTTCCAACGATTCTTATAAAAACTAACAATTAAAAACATTGTATTGATGTTCAAAATTTGAAATGCATAGCATTCACGAACTCCATTTAAATAAAAAAAGATGTGAGTAAATTTTACAGGGATTTGTTCCAACTGTTATATTTGGTGAAAAAAGAAAATGTCTGTTGTGAATTGATGTTTAAGATTTGTAATTTTACAGGGATTTGTTCCAACTGATTGGTTGAATGATGAATTAGATGACTTGTTGTGAATTGATGTTTAAGATTTGTAATTTTACAGGGATTTGTTCCAACGTGGTGAAGTAGTTGATGTTAATGATAGAGGTTGTGAATTGATGTTTAAGATTTGTAATTTTACAGGGATTTGTTCCAACATATACTACTGAATGGATTTAACGATACACGTTGTGAATTGATGTTTAAGATTTGTAATTTTACAGGGATTTGTTCCAACCCTATCCGAAACGGCTAAATCGTATGTTAAGTTGTGAATTGATGTTTAAGATTTGTAATTTTACAGGGATTTGTTCCAACACAGGAATAAAAGAAAGCACACAAATAATAGTTGTGAATTGATGTTTAAGATTTGTAATTTTACAGGGATTTGTTCCAACTGAGTGGTATTACGATGTTTGGACACGAGGGTTGTGAATTGATGTTTAAGATTTGTAATTTTACAGGGATTTGTTCCAACTCAATGTTTTCAATGGTTTTTTTTCGTTTAGTTGTGAATTGATGTTTAAGATTTGTAATTTTACAGGGATTTGTTCCAACGATTGGTAATTCCGGTATCTTTCAGGCTGTGTTGTGAATTGATGTTTAAGATTTGTAATTTTACAGGGATTTGTTCCAACACCCTTGCAAATCTGTATTTTCCTTCTAAAGTTGTGAATTGATGTTTAAGATTTGTAATTTTACAGGGATTTGTTCCAACTTGGACGGAGAAATATATCAGAGCAAAGGTGTTGTGAATTGATGTTTAAGATTTGTAATTTTACAGGGATTTGTTCCAACGCCATCGACTCAATAGCCTTGTCAGTGTCAGTTGTGAATTGATGTTTAAGATTTGTAATTTTACAGGGATTTGTTCCAACGGAGTTTTATTCCGAAAACACAAAAGGACTGTTGTGAATTGATGTTTAAGATTTGTAATTTTACAGGGATTTGTTCCAACTTGAACAAAAGAAATATTATGCTAGAAAATGTTGTGAATTGATGTTTAAGATTTGTAATTTTACAGGGATTTGTTCCAACTTATAAGATAGCACGAGAGGGTACGGAATAGTTGTGAATTGATGTTTAAGATTTGTAATTTTACAGGGATTTGTTCCAACATATAGCCGGTGCCGGTCTGACTGCAGACGGTTGTGAATTGATGTTTAAGATTTGTAATTTTACAGGGATTTGTTCCAACGATATATTGCTATTGGCTCACCACTGTGTCGTTGTGAATTGATGTTTAAGATTTGTAATTTTACAGGGATTTGTTCCAACGCAGCTCTCACAGATTGAAGCAGCTCTGACGTTGTGAATTGATGTTTAAGATTTGTAATTTTACAGGGATTTGTTCCAACCTTCATTTCTGAATGCATTCATGAAATAAAGTTGTGAATTGATGTTTAAGATTTGTAATTTTACAGGGATTTGTTCCAACACCTGGAGTGCATTTCCAGAGAAGAAAACAGTTGTGAATTGATGTTTAAGATTTGTAATTTTACAGGGATTTGTTCCAACTAGGGAAATTGATTGATAAATATCCCGATAGTTGTGAATTGATGTTTAAGATTTGTAATTTTACAGGGATTTGTTCCAACTTTTCGTTTGTTGACAGTTCGTCAACCATGGTTGTGAATTGATGTTTAAGATTTGTAATTTTACAGGGATTTGTTCCAACTGAGTTTGACAATCTTAAGATTTTGCTTTAGTTGTGAATTGATGTTTAAGATTTGTAATTTTACAGGGATTTGTTCCAACGAATTGACAGCATTTGTCAATTTGATCTGAGTTGTGAATTGATGTTTAAGATTTGTAATTTTACAGGGATTTGTTCCAACCGTCTATCCTAATATGCCCGTGGTCGCCGGGTTGTGAATTGATGTTTAAGATTTGTAATTTTACAGGGATTTGTTCCAACTCTGATTACTTTAGACTTTGCACCGATAATGTTGTGAATTGATGTTTAAGATTTGTAATTTTACAGGGATTTGTTCCAACGCCATGCTGACCAACTTGTCCTGTCGTTCTGTTGTGAATTGATGTTTAAGATTTGTAATTTTACAGGGATTTGTTCCAACGAATT
>CAYFWH010000062.1:0-12622 GCA_964346785.1 uncultured Weeksellaceae bacterium
TTTGTCCCAATCAAATTTAGCATTATGAGCTACAATAGTATAACCTTCTATAAAAGTATTATAAATTTTAGATGGTTCTTCATTTTCACTCATATAAACATAGGTAGTGTCAATTTCAATATCCTGTTCTTTATTTTTAAAGAATACAGGAATATTTAAAATAACCGAATCCACATCAGCATTTTCACCAAAAGTAGGGTTGATCACTCCCAGTCTTGCCTGAGAAATAAATCTGGCTTTGATTCGCCCAAAAACCGCTTCTTCATAAACACCGACAATGCCATTTTGCAAAACTTCTTCATCAGCTCTGATTGAATCGTTGTTGGTATTGTAGGAAACAACATCTGCATAAAAAACATTTGCAGATGCACCGTCAAAAAGATCGGTTCCAATTTCGGTTATGTCATTTTCACAGGAAAAAGCAAGGAAGGCCGTTGTGCAAACTGCGAATGCAGCAACGATATTAAAAAATCCTTTCATCAAATATTATTGGTTTACATTCATTAATTCTTCAGCATAAAAAATTTTATATGCTTCGCAGATCCCGTCATCAGAACAGTATTCCATAACCGGGATATTTTTTGATTTTAGATATTCATTGATTGAGTCAGGCAAAAACTCTTCTCCCATTACTGCTGCATCCGCATATCTCAGCGCAGATTTAATCATTGCTTCGTAATCAGGATTTTTCAGATATTTTGCTACCTCGCCATTGATTCCGTCAAAGGCGAGTTTTTTACAAATATCTGTGTTGAGTTCACCGTTAAATGGATTGTCAAAAAGAGAAACCACTACTTTTGCCTCATTGAAGAAAGAGTCTTCGGCATAATACTCTTTGATATATGCAGGTACAAGACTTGACATCCAGCCGAGAATATGAACCACATCAGGTTTCCAGTTTAGTTTTTTGACAGTTTCCAATACTCCTTTTGCAAAGAAGATTGACCTTTCATCATTGTCACCAAACAGTTTACCCTCCTGGTCAATATAGGTTGACTTTCTTTTGAAATACTCGTCGTTGTCAATGAAATAAACCTGTATTTTCTCACCGGGAACCGATGCTACCTTGATGATTAAAGGCTGATCCATGTCGTTGATAATCAAATTCATACCTGAAAGCCTTATGACTTCGTGAAGTTGATGTCTTCGTTCATTAATCGTTCCGAATCTTGGCATAAAAATTCTGACATCTGCACCTTTCTGACTCATCGCTTTTGGAATTTGCAAAGATTGCAGCGACATAGGTGATTCAGGAAAATAAGGGGTCATTTCAGTTGTGACATACAAAATGCGATTTCCGTTCATACTCAAACTCATTAAATACTTGAAATTCTGCACAAAGATACGAAATTTCTGCGACATTTGATATACAAGTATTATTTTTGCTGATTAATTAACGATTTTAACATTAACCTATGTTGGTTGTCCGGGATATAAAAGAGCTTGATAATCTGAAAGATAGACTTTCTGAATCAAAAAGAACAATTGGGTTTATTCCAACCATGGGAGCGCTTCATCAAGGGCATTTATCTTTGCTTGAGAGCTCTTTGAAAGAAAATGATTTCAGTATAGTCAGCATTTTTGTAAATCCGACTCAATTTAACAATTCAGAAGATTTAAGAAAATATCCGAGAACCGAAGAAAAAGATTTGCAAATTCTGGAGGCCGCCGGCTGCGATGCGGTTTTTATTCCCGATTCAAAAACGATGTATCCCGATGGCGAAAAATCAGAAGAATTTGATTTTGACGGATTGGAATTTCAAATGGAAGGAAGTTTCAGACCGGGACATTTTGACGGAGTCGGAACTATTGTTAAAAAACTTTTTGAACTGGTTGGTGCAGACAGAGCTTATTTTGGCGAAAAAGATTTTCAGCAGTTGAGAATTATTCAGAAACTGACTGAAAAAGAAAAACTAACAACAGTAATCGTTCCGGTTCCGATTAAAAGAGAAAAAGATGGTCTGGCAATGAGTTCAAGAAATCTGAGACTGACAGACGAAATGAGAAGGGAAGCGCCGGTAATTTATAAGATTTTAAAAAAATCAAAGGAATATCTGGAAACACACACCATAAAAGAAACCAAAGAATTTGCCGAAAAATTGTTTGAAAACACAAAATTAAAACTCGAATATTTCGAAATTTCTGATGAGAAAAGACTTACCCCTGCTGTTAGAAAATCAAAAAACAATAAGCTGAGAGCGTTTGTGGCTTGCTATGCTAATGACATCAGACTGATTGATAACCTGAGTCTAAATTAAGGCACAATAATTGGTTACCAAAAAAATCCATTACATTTGCGAAATTATGATGATAGAAATTGTTCGTTCAAAAATTCACAGGGTAAAAATCACTACCGCTGACTTGAATTATATTGGAAGTATTACGATTGACGAAGATTTACTCGACGCAGCAAATATGCTGTCTGGCGAAAAAGTTCAGATTGTGGATATTCAGAATGGTGAACGCTTTGAAACCTATACTATTCCGGGTGCAAGAGGAAGTGGTGAGATTTCAATCAACGGACCCGCAGCCAGAAAAGTCCAGATTGGTGACACCATTATCATTATGAGTTTTGGATTGGTTGACCCGGTGGAAGCAAAAGGTTTTAAGCCGACTGTTATTTTTCCGAACGAAGAGACCAACCGCCTGGATTAATCAATGAATTCAAAAATCAGCCATTTCATTTTTTATACACTCGCAATTTCACTTGCAGTTGTGTTTATCTGGCTGACAATACAGCAAACAGATTTTGATGTTTTGAAATCTGCAGCCCGCCGTGCCAATTATTTTTGGTTTGCAATTTCAATGGCACTCAGCATTTTCTCATATTGGCTCAGAGCTGCAAGATGGAGGCTGCTACTCGATCCGATAGGTTACAAGATTCCGTTATCAAGTGGCTTTTGGGCAATTGCTTTTGCTTATTTTATGAATCTGACCATTCCGAGGAGCGGCGAACTTGCCCGTGCAACTTCACTTTACAAAATGGAAAAAGTTCCGGTGGACAAATCAATTGGAATCATTATTCTGGAAAGAGTAATCGACTTAATTTTTCTGGCTATGTTCTTTGGACTCGCATTGCTTTTCAATGCAGATACACTGATTTCATTTTTATCTTTTGCAGATATTTCATCTTTCGGCAAAATTGGAATTGCAGGTGGAATATTTACAGGCTTAATGTTATTGTTGTATTTTTTCAGACACAGCTGGAAAAAACTTAAAATTTACAGAAAAATTGAAGACTTTTTGAAAGGTATTTTAGAAGGATTCAAATCAATTATGCACCTGAAAAAGAGAACTGCCTTTATCTTGTATTCTTTTGCAATTTGGCTGTGCTATTTTCTGATGACCTGGCTGGTGGTGCTTGCCTTTCCTGAAACCATGCATTTTGGACTCGGCGAAGGTTTCTTTCTGATAGTTTCGGGTGCACTCGGAATGATACTTCCTGCTGTTGGCGGACTGGGTTATCCTTATGTGATGAGCATCGCATTTGGAGCTATTTATCTTTCTTCTGGCATGACGATCGAAGAAGGCAGAGAAGTAGGAAACTACTTTGGTCTGATGCTTTATTTCGCTCAAATTCTTTCGATGCTCAGTTTCGGTTTTCTGTCAATTTATTTCATTGCTAAAATCAGCAAAAACAGAAAATAGTTTTGTGAATTTAATACGGAAATCGTTTGAAATTAATGTAATTTTGAACAGATTTGAATCCTATGGCAAAAACCAAAACTACATTTTTCTGTCAAAACTGCGGCAATGAATATTCGCAATGGATGGGTCAGTGTAAGGCCTGTGGTGAGTGGAATACGATTGTGGAAGAAGTTGTTGAGAAATCTGAAAAAGAAAAACCCTGGCGTTCTGACAGCTCATCAGGAAAATCATCAGCAAGCATTCTGAACATCAGAGAAGTACCTGAGAATTCAGAAGTTAGAATCAATACACTAAACGATGAACTCAACCGAGTACTCGGTGGCGGTATAGTCAGCGGTTCGGTAGTCCTTATGGGCGGCGAACCCGGAATTGGAAAATCCACTCTGATGCTTCAACTCGCACTTCATTTGCCCGAAATAAAAACACTGTATGTTTCCGGTGAAGAAAGCGCATCTCAAATCAAACTCAGAGCAGAAAGAATCGGGATAGAATCCGACAATTGTTTTATTCTGACCGAAACCAATACACAGAAAATTTTTAAACATTTAAATGAAATCGAACCACAATTGGTTGTGATTGACTCAATTCAAACTTTACACAGCAATTTAGTTGAATCATCGCCGGGCAGTATTTCTCAAATCAGAGAAAGTGCTTCAGAAATGATTCGTTATGCCAAAGAAACCAATGTTCCCGTTATTTTGATAGGCCATATAACCAAAGAAGGCGTTATAGCCGGACCGAAAATTCTTGAGCACATGGTAGATGTTGTACTCCAGTTTGAAGGCGACCGAAATCATATTTACAGATTGCTCAGAGCCAATAAAAACCGTTTTGGCTCAACTTCTGAACTCGGCATTTATGAAATGCTCGGAAGCGGATTGAGAGAAGTTAAAAATCCGTCAGAAGTTCTGATTTCCAAAAAAGATGAACCACTGAGCGGTAATGCAATTGCTGCAACGCTCGAAGGAATCAGACCGATGCTGATTGAAATTCAGGCGCTGGTCAGTTCTGCAGTTTACGGAACACCTCAGCGGTCGGCAACAGGTTTTGATGCAAAACGACTGAATATGTTGCTTGCAGTTCTTGAAAAAAGAGCCGGTTTTCAGCTTGGTGCAAAAGATGTTTTTTTAAATATAACCGGTGGTATCAGAGTTGACGACCCGGCGATTGACCTGGCTGTAATTTGCGCCATACTTTCGTCAAATATGGATGTGCCGTTACCCGATAATTGCTGTTTTGCAGGTGAGGTCGGTTTGAGCGGTGAAATCAGATCGGTCAACAGGGTTGAACAAAGAATTATGGAGGCTGAGAAATTAGGTTTCGATGTGATTTTTATTTCTAAATACAATAAAATCAAGACTTCAGGTTTTGGAATCAGAGTTGAAACAATCTCAAAAATCAATGATTTAATTAAAATTCTTTTTTGAATCTTTATTTATTTCGTAAATTGAGCTCACAAAAATTAGTATTAACCAATTAAACAACTTAAAAAATGTCAGTATTAAAAGTATTGGAAGTGATGTCTAGCTCCGAAAAGAGTTGGGAAGATGCAACTGCAAAAGCAATTGCTAAAGCGAGTGAAACCGTTAAAGGAATCAAATCTGCCTGGGTTCAGGATCAGAGTGTGAAGGTAAAAGACGGTGGTATTACAGAGTTTAGAGTTACACTAAAAATCACTTTTGAAATTCAGTAATTAATGAATTTTAATAACCATTAGACAGACGCTCATTTATATGGGCGTTTGTTGTTTTAAACAAATAAAAAAGATGAGATTTCATACCAGAAAATGGGTAAAACCACAGGATTTGAACGCCAACAAAACTCTTTTTGGCGGTGCTTTATTAGCATGGATTGACGAAGAAGCGGCGTTGTACACCATTATTCAGTTAGAAAACAAAAATGTGGTGACCAAGTTTATGTCAGAGATTAATTTTATGAGTTCTGCCCGTGAAGGCAATATTGTTGAAATCGGGATGGATGTAGTGAAATTTGGCGGAACTTCTTTGATTTTGAAATGT
Organism: uncultured Weeksellaceae bacterium; assembly: GCA_964346785.1. Taxonomy (GTDB): domain Bacteria; phylum Bacteroidota; class Bacteroidia; order Flavobacteriales; family Weeksellaceae; genus Moheibacter. The sequence goes on from CAYFWH010000062.1 coordinate 5,667, forward strand.
GAGGTCAGAAATAAAATGACCCGCGAAACCATTATTACGGTAGATAAAATTGTGATGGTGAATCTGGACGAGAACGGAAAACCAAAACCACACGGAAAAACCGAAATCGAGTTTGTCAAAGACCGTTTGTCAAATACTGATCAAAAATAAGAATCAAAAATCTGTCAGCACGCTGTAAAGCTTTCGCAATGGCAGTCCCATAACATTGTAATAATCTCCTTTGATTCCCGAAATTTTACACAATCCCAGCCAGTCCTGAATACCGTAACTGCCGGCTTTGTCGAGCGGATTGTAATTTCTGATGTAAAAGTTGATTTCATCTTCTGAAATCGGATCGAAAGTTACTTCGGTCGTTTCAGAAAAAACTACGGTTTTGTCGGTTGATTTGACACAGACCGAACTGAAAACCTCATGTGTTCTTCCTGAAAGTTTTGAAAGCATATCGAAAGCATCTTTTTCATCTTTTGGCTTTCCGATTTTCTGATCATCCAGCCAGACAATGGTATCAGCGGCAATCAGAATTTCATTTTCCTTAAGTCCCGAATACGCTTCTGCTTTTCCAAGCGCAATAAATTCTGTGATTTTTTCTCTTTTTAATTCTTTCGGCCAGTTTTCATCCGACTGAATATCCACAATTTCAAAATCAATTTCGAGAGATTTCAACAATTCTCTTCTTCTCGGAGATTTTGAAGCAAGTAAAAATTTAGCGTTTTTATATAAATCTTTCAGCATGGTCAGATTGATTGGGTGTGGTCATCTTCATCGTACCATTTTCCCTGTACCTTCATGGTTTGTTCAATAATGTCACGGACACAACCTTTTCCGCCGTCAGCAAGCGATATGTATTCAGAAATTTGGCGAATATCGGGCACTGCATCATTTGGACAACAAGCCAGTCCGACTGATTGCATAATTTCATAATCCGGCATATCGTCACCCATGTACAGAATTTCTTCGGTTTTTAAATCATAACTGAAAACCAAATCGTTCAGCGCCTCCATTTTGTCTCTCGCATTGAGATAAATATCGGTCAGACCAAGGTATCTGAGTCTTTGCTCAACCATCTTGTCCCTGCCGCCGGTTATAACAACGATTTTGAAGCCTCTTTTGATTGCGAGCTGCATGGCATATCCGTCTTTGGTGTTCATGCTTCTCAGCATTTCACCATCTGATGAAAGGATTAGCGAGCCATCTGTAAGCACGCCGTCCACATCAAATATCAGCGTCTTTATCTTCTTTAGTTTCTGTTTGTAACTGATCATTGCTGTAAGTTCTTTTTATTGATTCTGTCAGTAATTTGTACAATTGCTGATTGGCTGAGTTATGATTTAATAAATCCAGATGTTTTTCAATAACGATTTCGTCTCCTCTTCTTGCCGGTCCTGTTTGTGCATCATAAGGACTCAGGTCTTTAATTTTTTTATAGGTTTCTTTGATCAGTGGCTGCAAGACTGTAAACGGTATATCTGCTTCTTTGCAAATTCCGTCTGCGATTTGGTACAAGTGATTTGAGAAATTATTTGCCCAGACAGCCGCCATATGGAGCTTCAGTCTTTTCTCACTGTCAGCTTTATAAACACTGTTGCTCACTCTTTTTGAAAGTTCAACCAGTGCTTCAAGGTCATTTTCATCTTCTGCTTCCACAAAAAATGGGATATCATCGTATTTCAAACTTTTGATTTTAGAGAAAGTCTGCAACGGATATAAAACTCCCTTTCTGTAATTTCCTTTCAGAGCCTTTGTGCTCATTGAACCCGAAGTATGCACAACCAATGTGTCGTCGTACGGGATATAATGCGAAAGTTCTTCAATTGCAGAATCAGAAGAAGCGATGATATACAAATCCGCCTTGATGAGTTCCGAAATTTTATCGGTATAGGGAATGTTGTTTGCTTCACCAATTTTCTCGGCGTTGACCAAAGTTCGGTTAAAAATCTGACGCACATTTACCGTATTCTGAATCAAAGCTCTGCAAAGATGAAAAGCTACATTTCCGGCACCTATTATTACAACTGATTTCATGATGGGCAAAAGTATAAAAATAAAGTCAATTAAAGTTTCGGCAATTCTTTTATTTCTGCCCAAAGTCGCTAACCTACGTTTGGTTTCTCTTCAATTCTGACTACTTTTTTTTTAATTGACTCAACTTTTTAAAATTTGAGCGTCTATTAATTATAAAATTGTTTTTTAATAATTGTTTTGATTATTTTTTTGCTTTTTGCTGCCCTTTTATAAAAGTTGCTTCCCTCCCTAAATGAAGCAACTTTTTTTTATTTCATAATTCTCAAAACTTTCTCACATTTGCAACATGAAATTACCCGCAAACAGATGGCTTTTGCTAATCATACTGACACTGACCTGGGGCAGTTCTTTTATACTGATTAAACAAAGCATCAAAGTTTTCGACCCTATACAAGTCGGTGCGCTAAGACTTACTATTGCAGGGCTTGCGCTGGTCGGTTTTGGTATTGGGAGCTTCAAACACATCCCAAAAAAATTAATCCCCTGGGTTATCATCGGTGGTTGTTTCGGGAATTTTATCCCAATGTTTTTATTTCCGATTGCACAACAAAAAGTCAGCAGTTCAATGGCAGGGATTCTCGATTCATTGGTGCCTGTTTTTGTTTTAATTTTTGGCTACCTCCTGTTTGGAATCAAAAGCAATAAAGCACAGGTAGCGGGCGCAATCATCGGATTTTTGGGTGCTTTTATTCTGATAAAAAATGGTGGCGGACAGGAATCAAATGATTTTTTATATTCTTTACTAATTGTTTTTGCAACTATTTTATATGGCCTGAACGGACTGATAATCAGCAAATATCTTTCAACAATTCCATCATTCAGACTTTCTTCGGCAGTTTTCACTATCTGGCTCGGCCCTTCATTATTAATTTTAGGATTCAGCGGTTTTTTTACTGAATTTACAGCTCAACCCGAACAGTTGAAAGGGCTTGGTTTTGTTGCAATCCTTGGTTTAATCGGGACCGCAACTGCAATGATTCTTTTTTATAAATTAATCCAGATGACTTCTGCAATTTTCGCATCAACGGTAACTTATTTAATGCCGGTTGTCGCAGTAATCTGGGGCATACTCGATGGTGAAGAGTTAACCATGAATCACCTGATTGGAGGTATACTTATTCTTTTGGGCGTTTACCTGATTCAGTTAAAGGTGAAGAAAAATAAAGATTTAGCCGTGACTGAATAAATTTTATTAGCCGCAATCAGATAAGTCGGCAGAATCAGTCCAGTTCAATATCAAAACTCGTCAGACTTCTGAAAATCTCCAGTCGCTCATTCAGCTCATCCTGATCCAGATTTGCCAACCGGTCTGTACCGAATTCCTCAACGGTAAAAGAAGCCAGAGCGCTGCCGTGAATAATTGCTCTTTTCATGTTTTCAAAAGAATAATTTCGGGTTTTTGTCAGAAATCCTGCGAATCCGCCTGCAAAGGTATCACCTGCACCGGTCGGATCAAATACATCGTCCAGCGGAAGTGCGGGTGCATAGAACACCAAATCATCCTTGAACAAAAGTGCACCGTGCTCACCTTTTTTTATAATCAGTGTGGATGGCCCCATCTTCAGAATTTTTTTGGCTGCTTTCACCAAACTGTATTCACCGCTCAGCTGACGGGCTTCGGCATCATTGATTGTCAGTACATCAATTTTTTTCAAAACCTGCATCAATTCATTCAAGGTATGATCCATCCAGAAATTCATGGTATCGAGCACAACCAGTTTTGGCCTTACTTCCAGCTGATCCACAACTGCCATCTGAACTGACGGATGAAGATTTCCGAGCATCAGCACTTCCGGGTGTTTCCAGTTTTCAGGCACAACCGGATCAAAATTTTCGAGTACATTGAGCTCGGTTACAAGTGTATCTCTGGTATTCATATCGTTGTGGTAACGACCTGACCAGAAAAAAGTTTTACCGTCTTCAACAACTTTTACACCTTGTAAACCAATTTTCTTTGATTTCATTAAATCGATATACTCTTTCGGAAAATCTCCGCCGATTACAGAAACAATATCCGATTCAACATCGAGAAGAGAAGCAGCCATACCTATATAAGTAGCAGCACCGCCAAGTATTTTTTCGGTTTTCCCGAAAGGAGTTTCTATCTGATCAAAGGCAACTGTTCCGACAACTAAAAGACTCATGAATTAAAATTTTTGACAAATATAATTTTTTGACAGTACAAGTCCAAAACGATGTCTGTCCAACTATTTATAAAATCAGATTTTGATTAATCGATTGTTTTTACAACTGCTTTTTCGGCTTCCTTACGACTTCCGTCAAAACCGTCAATACCGGTTACGGTTGTATATTTCAGCACAAATTTTTTACCCGGATTCAATCGCTGATAAATGCTCTGACATGCAAGCGTTGCTTCGTGGAAACCACAAAGAATCAGTTTCAGCTTTCCGGGATAGATATTACAGTCGCCAACTGCATAGATTCCCTCACGGCAAGTCTGATAATCCAACGAATTATTGACACGGATTGCATTTTTCTCAATTTCCAACCCCCAGTCAGCAATTGGGCCAAGTTTGGGTGACAGACCAAACAACGGAACAAAAAAGTCAGTTTCAATAATCTGTTTCTCACCGTTTTTCTCAACAGTTATGGCAGTCAACCTGTCATCACCATGCAATTCAGTAACTTCAGCAGGTGTAATCAGATTGAGTTTTCCGAGTAATTTCAATTCCTGAACCTTGTCAACCGAATCCAAAGCACCCCTGAATTCATTTCTTCTGTGAATCAGTGTAATTTCTGAAGCCAAATCAGCAAGATAAATACTCCAGTCAAGCGCTGAATCACCGCCTCCGGCTATCACCACCCTTTTGTTTCTGTACATCTCAGGGTCTCTGACAAAATACTCAACTCCCTTTTCTTCAAATTGATCCAGTTTCTCAAGCTCCGGTTTTCTGGGTTCAAATTTACCCAGTCCTCCGGCGATTACAACTGCTTTTGAATGATGAACCGTTCCCCTGTTGGTTGTTACTTTAAAATTTCCGTCTTCGGTCTCTTCAATCGTCTCAGCCACTTCATTCAATGTAAAACCGGGTTCGAATTGTTTGATTTGTTCCATCAGATTATCTACCAGCTCAGCTGCTCCCACAGTCGGATAGCCCGGAATGTCAAAAATAGGTTTTTTCGGATACAGTTCAGTCAGCTGACCGCCCGGCTGGGGCAATGCATCGATAATGTGGCAGTGCATTTTGAGCAAACCAGCTTCAAAGACTGTAAACAAACCGGTCGGACCGGCGCCGATAATGAGTATATCTGTATGAACCATTTTATTATTCTTTTAATGAATCAGACTTCGATTCAGTTTGCAAAAATACAACCGAAACAGCGAAATTTATCTGACATCCATCAGTAAATCAACCGGTCAGCTCAAAAGTTTCTGAATTCTTCTCATCGCTTCATTCAACTGCTCATCAGATGCTGCATAAGAAATTCTCAAACAGTTGTCCATCCCGAAAGCAGAACCCGAAACTGTTGCTACAAAGGCTTTTTCAAGCAGCAATTGAACCAAATCATCTGCATTTTCAATTAGTCTGCCCTCATAAGTTTTTCCGAAAGTACTGCTTATATCCGGGAACAGATAAAAAGCTCCCTTAGGTTCTGAAACTTTGAAAGCCGGGATTTTTGCAGCCCAGTCCATCATCAGCTCTTTTCTTTTTCTGAAAGCATCAATCATGTACTGAATTTGAGTCAAATCGGCTCCCAGCGCAGTAATCGCTGCTCTTTGTGTAATTGAATTCGCACCCGAAGTCACCTGTCCCTGCATGGTCTCGCAAGCTTTTGCCAGCCATTCAGGTGCGCCGATATAACCAAGTCTCCAGCCGGTCATTGCAAATGCCTTTGACAAACCGTTGACAGTCACAGTACGGTCATATGCTTCCGGAAGGCTCGCAATACTCAGATTTTTTCCTGAATAAATAATGTGCTCATAGATTTCATCAGAAATAATGATTAAATCATGTTTCTTAGAAAATTCTGCAATAATTTTTAATTCTTTTTCACCGTAAACTGCACCACTCGGATTATTGGGTGAGCTAAAAATAATGGCTTTACATTTTGGTGTAACTGCTTTTTCAAGCATTTCTTCGGTCACCATAAAATCATCGTCAACAGTGGTTCTCACATAAACCGGTACTCCGCCACTGATTTTGACAATATCTGAATAAGTTACCCAGTAAGGTGTCGGAATCATCACTTCATCACCTTCGGTAATAATTGACTGAAATATATTGTAAAGCGATTGTTTGGCGCCTGTCGAAACCACAATCTGAGATGGTTTATAATCGAGTTGGTTGTCCTTTTTGAATTTTTTCACAATCGCCTCCTTTAATTCCGGATAGCCCGATACAGGTGTATAGTGAGAATAATTGTCATCTATTGCTCTTTTTGCGGCATCTTTAATAAAGTCAGGAGTATTAAAATCAGGCTCACCCAGACTCAGGCTGATTACATCATTTCCGGCTGCTCTCAGCTCTCTCGCCTTCTGTGCCATCGCCAGTGTTGCAGATGGTTCAGAGTGTTTTAATCTTAAAGAAAGTTGCATATAACTATTTTGTTAAGGCACTGCAAAGTTAGTAATTTACAACGAAGCGGATATTTTATTGTGATTTTTAAATTCGATTTAACAATAAGATATTTATATTCAAAATAAAAAGGCGGGAAATCCCGCCTTTTTAAAGTATGATTTAATGTTATTTAATATCTCTTGATAACCACAACTCTACGGTTACATGCTCTACCCTCGCTTGTTTCATTGGTACACTTAGGATATTGCTCACCAAACGGTCTCACCTCGAGTTTCTTCTCATCTACACCTTCTGCTACCAGTGCGTTCTTAACGGTATTGGCTCTTCGTTCAGAAAGTTTCATGTTGTAAGCATCAGTACCTACACTGTCAGTAAATCCGTCGATGAAGAAGT
>CAYFWH010000063.1:0-11865 GCA_964346785.1 uncultured Weeksellaceae bacterium
AACCAATAAGTGCGAAAATTGAAGTTATTAATATAAGGATTTTTGTTTTTATAATGTCGCTAAACTAATCGCATGTTGCTTTTTTTGAGTTTGATGTGATTTGATAAGTTTTTCTATTTATTGGATAGTATTTTATAAAAAGGTCAGGTTTTTGAAACTACTCCCACCCCCAGGGTTTCTCGTTGAATTCAATCGGTCGGGTCAAATCAAAAACGACGGTAAACTGCCGGTCTGTACCGATTCTTTTTAAATTATATGAAAAAGAATTTTCATCCAAAGTCATCCACCACACATTTTGACAAGCGTAGTCAATCATTTGACAAGTTTCCTGATCCGCCGGAAACATCTGCATATTTCCATGTCCCACATTTGCGGATGTTCCGCCATACATGGTGATTTCTTCGTTCGAACCGTCACTGTTTCTGTGGTCATGTTTGAGTTGAACCCTGTTATTTTTAAAAGTCAAAACCCAGGTTCTGGATTTGTCATCGCCAACATAAAACGGAATTTTAATTTGGTCGTCTTCACAAGATAAAACCTGCATAACCAACCGTTTCCCCACAAAACCATCACCTTCTTTTCCGCCTTCAGTAATGACACCTTCATAAGACTTGCCGCAGTGTTTTTCAAGCTCGGTTTTAAAACTTATATTCTGCTGTCCAAACAAACTTCCGGCTACAAAAATTAAGACAAATAAAATTCTGATTTTCATATTGACTGATTTTAGTCAAAGATTGGAAATATTTTCTTAATTATGAAGTTGCTATGAAATCCTTTCCAAAAAAATAGTAACAATTAGAAAATTTAAAAACCAAAAATCAAATTAAAAGAAAACCTTGCACCATCATCACCTGTGAATAAATTGAATTTTCCGGTCAGTGTTTTGACCGCATTTACCCAAATGCCACCGCCATAAGACTGATGCCATTTATTTGATTTTTCATTGGGCATCCAAACTCTTCCGTAGTCATACCCACCAAATATTCCAATATAAGCCGGTACCAGTGGAGTTTTTATTTTGCCAAGTCTGAGGTTCAGGTCCGAGGTTTGAACAAATGATTTTTTGCCCATAAACCGGTCAAAACGATAGGCTCTCAGGCCATTGAGCTGACCGATTGATGCAGCTTGGTAAAATTCAAATTCGTTGTCTAATAGGATTTTTCCGTTTATCGTTGTTGAGAGATTGAGTATCCCGTTTTTGGTGATTGGATGAACAAATCCGAGACTTCCACCAATCCATGGAAGTGTTTTTGAAGAATGGCTGAAGTTCTTTTCGATATGTATTTCGGCGTCAAAATTCATTCCCAATGTTGGTATCGAACGGTTGTCATAGTTACTGAAACTATATTTAAACATTGCTTCACCGAGATAATTGTGATCGAAAACTTCCTCCGGAATTTCAGTTGTGATTTGGGTAATCCTGTTTTTTGTTTTTGAAACTTTTATGTCAGAAATTCCAAGACCAAATTCGATTTTTCCATTATTTCTGCCAATTTTATATAAACTTGGTTTAAAACTCAACGATTGGATTTTTATCCGGTGAAAATCTGTGCCCAATTCATCTTCTAAGTTTTCAGTTTCGTTGCCATATCCGAAGAAATTATGGGTATAAGCCGGTGAAGTAAAACGGGTATCAAGTGAAAGGCGCCATTTTTTTATAAATTTCACAAAATCAGCATTGTATATTACTTCAAATCCTTCGGTTGCAAAATAATAGTTTACAGTTAAATTATGCTTTGAGGTATATTTATCCCGTTTAAATCCATTGACATGGTAGCTGAATGACATACCTGCTTTTACACCATCATCCGGATTGAAACCTATTGACGGCAAACCACTGTAGCTATTGTAAGCAGGCTTATACATATCGTAACGATTCAGCGAATAATCTTCAGACAAATGCAGTTTTGAATTCTTAATATTTTGGGTTTCATTCTTGTCATTCGGGTTATCATATATACAAACTTTATTGTCGTTTTCAATCGTGTAAATATCTTTTCCCTCGCCGCCAATCAGTCTGATTCTGATTTTCGATTTTCCTTCTCCGGTGACTACAAACTCATCATTATCATTCAATCCATAAATCCAAATATTTTTGGTTTCCTTATGGTTGTAAGTGTTTTCAAAAAATAATTCTTCGCCTGATTTCTTCAACCGGAACATACTGATTTTGGTATTTCCGTCAGAAAGTCTTTCAATTAAAAATTTATCATCCTTGTCGGTTCCGTTTAAAACCACAGTTTTTCTTAGAACTTTATAGTATGTTTCAGCAAATTCTGTAAGTCTGCTTTTTCGGTTTATTAATTTCTCCTTGATTTCGGCAACGGTTTCGTCTTTCATGTTTTCAGGAAGATTTCTGAATGAATTTTCGATGATTTCATCGGTCAGATTTTCCTGAATAAAATTTGCTTCAGCCAGCCAGGCATCTAAATTTGATTCTCTGATTAATGCTAAATCCATCGGGTAGGGTTCCATATTGAACCATTTGACATTTCTGATATTATCTCCAAAATTCTGCATGTGTCTGAGTGCAGGAATTCTCATAATCAATGAAATTAACAAACCGTCATATTTGGGGAAAACCTGATCACGATCTCTCGGAATAGGTTTGTACATAATTTTCTCGTCCTCACTGAATTGCGACCAGCGCCATTGATCGCTGTGTCTGTCCCAATCGCCGAGTAGCATATCAAATAACCTTGCACGGATGTAGCTTTTTTCGTCTATTTTATATTTTTCATCGCTTCTCAAATTTTCAAATAACTTGTCAGTACTTACAATTTTTTCAGGTTTTCCAAAGTTTTCAGCGTCTTTGAATTCTGACATTGGCCGCTCTTCAAACATATACAAACCTTCATCAAAATTCTTGTTGTAAATACCCAAATTATTCTGTTTGCCAACAAAATATAGCTCAGGTTTTGTATGATAAATTCCTAAAGGTTCAGCAAGTTCTCCGATTACAAAGGGATAATAAGGATGAGTAGTCGTATAAAAATCGAGTAAAAAATCTTCTGAGAAAGTATTGTCAAAATCATTTTCTATATATTGATCTTTGAATGCCAATGATTGAATAAAACGGGTAGCACTTTTCTTTAATGCTCTGATTACATATTCTTTGCCTGAAAAGCTGTCTTGTAATCTGATTGAATTTGACTGATGTCCGCCACCGGCACGAATCGCAACCAAGCCATCAAATTTTTCTGATAAATCAAGCACAGGAACTTCAACGGGCATGCCATAATACTTTCTGTAATGTTTTCCCCAAAGGAAATTGTACAAGCCTGATTTTTGAGTTAATTCATAAGGATAAATCTGTGAAATCTCAGAAGTTTTGTTTTTGTTTTCATAAACTTGATTAAAAAAAACAGGACTTTTTTCTGTTGTTTGTTTTTCAAATAAAAGTTGTTCATTTCCATTTTTATTTCCATAAAATTCGACTTTTGAACTTCCGTCTTCAAATACCGTCAATACTGCATAACCTTGTAATCCGGCAGAAAAATCATTTTCATTAATAGCTCTTGCCGCTTCTGATTTTGAACCTGAGCCACTGATGATTTGCTTGATGTTTTTATTTTCCAGATATTGAAGATTGTGATCATGACCTGAAACGAAAATCACATTACTGCGATCTGCAATCAGTGTTTTCAACCGGTTGTTCATTTCCTGATAAACTTGATTTTGGTTATCCTGAAAACTGACACCTGAAGTTTTTCTGATTAAATTAATCAAACTCCCGATAACGGGCAGCGGGATTTTTTGTTCAAGTGGAAATAATTGTTTTTCAATTGAATACTGACCGCCATGTGTGCCGTTATCCATCACAGGATGGTGTATCGCTACAAGAATAAGGCTGTTTTGATTTTTATTGAGTTGACTTTCAAATTCATCAAAGAAATCGTCTCTTGTTTTAATACTGCAGTCTGCATTGATTTTTTTGTGGTTGTCCCAATTCTCCAGATACCATTGGCTGTCAATTGCTAATAGCGTAATGTCATCATTGATTTTGAGACTTTCTATTGCACAGCCTTTTCTCGGAAGAAAAGATTTTTTGCCCAATTGTTGTGCAACAAAATCTTCTTGTTCATTCAGTCCTTTCAGCCCGGAATACCAGTCATGATTCCCCGGAATAAACAAGGTCTGACCTTTAAAATCTTTACTGAGTTCAATTTGATTTTGAAGTTTTTCTTCGGCAGTTTTTCGATTTTTTGAATTTTTTCCGGGCATACCTTTCGGATAGATATTGTCGCCCAGAAAAACTAACATTGAATTGCTCTCGGATTTACTTAATCTGTTTTTTAATAAGTTAAGTGTTTGTTCAGATTCGATTTCATTAGAATTTCCGGCATCACCAATCAGAAAAAATTGAAAAGCTGAATTTTGATTTTCGTCTTCAGAAACCTGATTAGCATTTTGGATTACATTCTTTCCATATTGCGGTTTTATGGTAGAGCAGGAGCTAATCAGAAATGCTGAGAAAACAACAGAAAGCTGAAAAAGTTTTTTGGAAAGACTTAATTTCTTAATTTTACTCAACATTAATTTCATCATGAAAGATTTGAAACAGAAAGCAGAACAATTTATTTTTGAACTCTTCAAAGATAGACTAAATTCAAATTATACTTATCATAATTTTCTGCATACACAATTCGTGGTTTCCAAAATAAAAGAATTATCTGCAGCTGAAAAAGTTTCTGAGGAGGATGCGGAATTACTAGAAATTGCTGCATGGTTTCACGACAGTGGTTATGCTTACGGTGATGAGAATCATGAAGAAAAAAGTGCTGAACTGGCAGAAGAATTTTTGAAAAGAGAAGGAGTGGAGTCCGAGCAAATACAGAAAGTTAAACAATATATATTGGCAACGAATTTAGGAACTGTTCCGGCAACAAAAAATGAAATGATAATTCGTGATGCAGATTGCAGTCATGTTGGTGATGTTGTTTTTGAAACCATGACCGAACTGATGAGAAAAGAAAATGAACTCAAATTCGGTAAGGAAATTTCTGATTTTGAATGGAATCAACAGAATTATGATTTTCTGATGAATGTTCATAGATTCTATACTGATTATGCCCAGGAAAAATGGCAACCCACTAAACTGAAAAATGTTTTTAAAATTCGTGAAAACATTGACAATATTCAGGAAATCAAGAACAAAGAAAAACTTAAAAAGAGCAAACTTGACAAGTTGACCAAACCGGACCGGGGTATTGACACGATGTTTAGAGTTACGATTAATAACCATACCCGATTGAGTGAAATTGCTGACAGCAAGGCGAATATATTATTATCGGTAAATGCGATAATTATTTCGATAGCACTTTCAACACTTTTACCCAAGCTGGCATCAGCTAAAAATGAATACTTGATTATACCAACCATGACCATGCTTGCGTTCAGTGTAATCTGTATTATTTTCGCAATAATGGCAACAAAACCAAATGTTACAAAACTGAGTTTCAATAAAGATGATATCAAACAAAGAAAAGTAAATATGCTGTTCTTTGGGAATTTTAACAAGGTTTCTTTAGAAGAATTTGAGGAAGCAATGGATGATTTGATGAACGACCGAAAATATCTCTACAATTCACTTAGCAGAGATTTATATTATCTTGGAAAAGTTTTGGAAAGAAAATACAAATTGCTCAGACTGACCTATATTATGTTTTTGATTGGAACAATACTCACGGTTCTTGCATTTGTGTGGGCATTTTCAGAAAACACTGACTATGATTGGCTGCTGCCGGATTAATTAACTGATTTCATAAAATCTTTATAATCAAAATAAGGTTGTTCACTGTTGATATTTTCTTCTGCCAGTGAAATTCTGATGGCTTTAAGTCCGGTCACACCCTGAAAATCTTCGATTTCCAAAATTTCGATTTCTTTACTTATTAATTTTTTGTTTTGAAGAAATTTAATATATCTCAAATATTCTTTTTCCTCTTCTGAATTCGTATAAAAAACAGCAATTTTTCCTGGCTGAGTCACTCTTTCAGAAGATCCTTTGATATATGATTTATCAATTCTTTTTTTCACAACTTCATATTGCGCATTGTAAGCTCCGTCAACATCAAACCTTTTTTCATCCATTCTGAAACGAATTGAAAAAGGTTGATTAAATACAAGAATCAGAGATGCCACTTCAAGAGGAACAGGTAAGTTTCGTTTAATTATTTTGTGTTCATTCAACATTTCACAAATCACCTGAAGCTGCCATAATCTTAGATTTTGAAGAAAAATAGAATCATATTTTCGATCAGGAGAAATTGCAGCACCAATATACATGGTATGTTCAACTCCATCTGTTTTGAAACGCTCGAAATAATGTGGATAAATCTTCTGAATTTCCTTTTGCCTTTCGTCCAGAATATTCGTAAGCCTTTTATTGATAATACTTACAGAATCATCAAACTTTTTTCTTGCCTTGTAAAACTTTCCTGTAAACGGATCCAGTGATTTTAGATAATCAGACACTGCACCTTCTTCTCCGCCATAAATTGCCGGATTAGAAATAATCGGATGTATCTCGAGATTGATATATTTCTGAATCTCAGCTTCGGTTCCGGCTTCAAAGTTGTAATTCAATTTTTTGAACTTTTGTTTTAATTCAAATTCCTTCTGGTTGAGCAGTTCAATTCCGGTTTTATCTTTTAATTCATTAATTGCTTTAAGCAACAAGTTAATCTGATTTTCAAAATCTGCCTTTGTACTTTCATTTCTTGTTTCGGAAGAATTTCTGATATCTACCTGACCAAAAAGTGCAACAACATCCTGAAAACTAATTTCTTTGAAAATATATTCCTGATTTGAACTTTTCAGATAATTCTCAGCCTCCTTTTCGAATTTCCATGCAACACTTGTATGCAAACGGGTATATTCTTTTTGAATGATTGAACTCTTTAGATTTGAAAAATCAGTCATGCCCCGCTCAAGCCTGTCTACCAAGAATGAATAAAGCATATTGATTCTGTAAAAAGCCATTGAACTGAATGCCATTTTATGAACAGATGCGAGTTCTGCTATTCCCAAAAATTCATTTCCTTTTCTGAGCGGAATCAATGCACAACTGTTAAATCCAAGATTTTTTAAATTTAGAATTGCATTATCTTTTGGATTTCTTTCGAGGTATTTTTGAATATTTGAAATAATCAATGGTTTGTTCTCCTCAATATGCTGTTTGAGCTGTGAATTGGTGATTTTATAACCTTTGCTTTTTGAAAAATGATTTTTTAGAAGCAAACTGTCAGTAAACATATTGTAAAATCCAAAGCTGACCATTTGCGTATTTTCATTATAATCAGACATACCGACTTCGAGCGACGGTATATTGAAAATAGATTTCAGGTATTCATTTTCAGTATCATCTTCCATCGCAGTTGGCAGCATACGGCTTGACAATACCTGTTTCAGGTTTCCAAAAGCTGTTTCTACAGTATTGTCAAACATATTCATTATTCCAAATCCTTTGATAGTCCATGATTTAGCCGGGAATTTCTCCTTCCACAGATTTATGTCAGTAAGATTATCGAGTAATAATTCAATGGTGTCTTCAGAAATTTCCACTGATTTATCGGTTGGAGTTACATCCAGAAAATTGGTCAGATATTGAATTTTATAATGTTTTGTAATCCCTTCCTTATTTTTAAACTGATAGAACAGAGGAAAAAATTCTGATAATTCAATACCGTAATATCGGTTGAGTATGAAACTGCAACTTGCCAGATAATAATTATCCTGGTTGAATTTTCCGTTATTGATGCAAAAATCTCTTCCGGATTCTTCAATTAAATTTTTAAATTTTTTACTTGGATTAATTACTGTATTACACCACGGAAAAGTCACAGCAGAAATTTCTGTTTCTGAAAGTAATGCCGGAAATACACAACTCAGGATTTCTGAAATCAAATCTTTGTTTTTCAAAACGATTTCAGTGCCTTTGAATCCGGTTCTCAATTCAGGAACCTGATTGACTCTTTTTATCAAATCACTTGCCTGACAGTCGTCAGGATTATCCTTAAGCCTGGCTTCCCAATCTTTGATGACAGCTTCAAAAGAAATTAGAGGTTCAAAAGGTGATTCAAAATTTGAAAACAAATTCATTGCTTAAAACATATCAGTACATTCAAACAAATTTAAGGATTTTAAACTAAATTTGTATCAGTTATTAAAATTAATGAAAATTTACGGTAGTTCGGTTCTGATTTTGATGTTTTTGCTGTCGTGCAAAAGCACAGAAAACAGAATGAATATTAACAAACAAAATCTAACAATGTATAATCATAACAATTTAGAAAGAGTAACTTTTGGCGGTGGTTGTTTTTGGTGTGTTGAAGCAGTTTTTGAACAACTTATCGGAGTTGAGCATGTGAATTCGGGTTATGCCGGCGGTCATGTTCAAAATCCTACATACAAACAAGTTTGTGCCGGAAATACGGGTCATGCTGAAGTGATTCAGATTGAATTTAATCCTGAATTAATATCATTTGACGAGCTTCTTCAGGTTTTTTGGACGGTGCATGATCCTACTCAGCTAAACCGTCAAGGAAATGATTTGGGCGAACAATACCGTTCAATTATTTTGTATGAAAATGAAGAACAAAAATTGATGGCAGAAAGGTCACTCAGAGAATACGAAGTTTCTGATATGTATGAGGGTGATTTTAAAACTCAGATTGTTCCACTCGAGAAATTCTATATAGCAGAAGAATATCATCAGAATTATTACGAAACGGTAGGTGATGAAAACCCGTATTGCACATTGGTTATCAAACCCAAAATCGATAAATTTTATAAAGTTTTTTATGAAAAATTAAAACCTGAATATAAGGTTATGAGATAATTCCAATCAAAAAAATACGCCTCAATTCAAAGGCGTATTTTTTTTGATAAATTATCTATAGTTAGGGTTTCAGATAATTGTAGTTAGAATCATAATAAAGCATTTGTTCAACAAAGTTTGTCGGATATTCAATTTTAATTTCTGTAATGTTTCCGTTTTTGTCAGTAACCGGAACGAGTACCGGATTGATGAATCCACTGTATGCAGCAAGGTTAAGCGGTTTGAATCTTTCCAAAACTTCTTTGTGTAATTCCCGGTCAACTTTTACACCATAATTTTCAACAAGATTTTTTCCGGCTTCATAATCTCCTTCTGATTTAATTCTCTGAATTTCTTTTAATAAATCTCCAAATAATCCTCTTAAAGCATCATAATCATTGATTTTGAAATAGGTTTTTCCGTCTTTCATTACTTTTTCTACTACATTTTTACTTTTTCCTTTTTCGAAAGCCCAGGCAGCAACAAGCTGACGGTTTCTCATGTGTGATTCCTCGATGTCATTTCCAGGTTCAATTCTTCTCAACTGAGTCATCATCCCGTTTCTGATATAGTTGTCATAGGCTGCTTTACCAACTTCGATCGATTCCATTAATCCCAAATCAACCAGTTTTTGATCCATCAGAAAATACAAACCAACCAAATCTGCACGGGCTTCTTCGAGTGTGCTGGCATAACTTTTCAGCGTAACATTTGGTGTGGGTACGCCCAGGTTGAGTTGACCGCTGGCATGACCGATTACTTCGTGCAGTGCAGTATGAAGATTGTCAGCGATTTCAGCATATTTTTTATCTCTTTCTTTCTCTTCTTCGTCGAATGCAAATTCATCGATGACAGAGCCACCGGACGCTGCCTGATATGCATTTATGATGTTGCCGAGACTCACAGATTTTGATCCGTATTCAGCTCTTATCCAGTCAGCATTCGGAAGATTAATTCCTATCGGAGTTGCGGGTGAGGCATCGCCTGATTCGCCGATTACATTGACAACTTTGTAGCTGACTCCGGTTACTTTTTTCTTTTTATTTTCATTCATAATAGATGAATTATTCTCAAACCACTGAGCATTTTCTGAAAGAACTTTCATTCTTTTGGTTGCTTCAAAATCATTCATTTGAACCACTGATTCAAAATTTGCACGGTATCCTTTTGCATCACCATAAACTTCTATAAATCCGTTGATGTAGTCGATGTCACCGTCTGTTGCCTGAGTCCAAGCAATACAGTATTCATCCCAATCTTTCAAATCACCGCTTTTGTAATATTTTATCAAAAGTTCAAGAGCTTTTTTCTGAGGTTCATTTTCAGCGACCTCTACTGCTTTTTCCAACCAAAAAACCACTTTCTCTATTGCAGGGCCGTACATTCCACCAACTTTCCACGGAATTTCTGCAATTTGGCCATTTTCATCTAAGACCATTTGTGAATTTAGACCATATGAAACCGGACGACTGTCAGCCGGATCGATTATTTTACTGTAATAATCTACCACCATTTGATCAGTAACCCCTTCGCCGTAGAAATTGTTGGCACTGCCGGTTACCAGTCCTTTGTTCGGGTCGAGGTTTACTCTTTTTGAATCTTTGGCAGGATTGAAAATTGCTTCAAGTGCATCATTACTTAATTCTGAACCTGAATCACTCAATAATTTTTGAAAAAAATCTTTTGAAAACTGAGGCGTGAATTTATCCATTGAATAATGGTGATGAATTCCATTTGCAAACCACATTTGTTTGGCATAGGTCATAAATTTTTCCCATTCATCGTTTTTCTCACCTTTATAATTTGCAACAATACTGTGAATAGCCTGCCTGATTTCCAGGTTGTGTTTGTAATTTTGGTCATAAACAATATCCCTGCCCGCAAGACCTGCCTGAGTCAGATAATAAGCTAATTTTTTCTGGTCAAGTGTCAGTTTTTCAAAGCCGTCAATTTTGTATCTCAAAACTTTTATATCTGCAAAACGATCAGCCTCATAATCAAAATTGTCTGCTGATGCAATTTCTTTTTCTGAAATGTCAGTGCTTTTTTCACCTTTATCACAGGACAAAAGACTTCCTGCAATCAGTGCACTCATGATAATTTTTTTCATAATATATTTTTGATTAATAACTTTCGAATTTATAAAATATTCAGTTTTACACCAAATCAACGAACTTGAAATATACAGATAAGAAAAAACTATCAAAAATTAATTTTCAATTGATTGTACTGCTTTATTTTTGCAAACAACTAAATTGGCATTTTATGAAACTAAAAATAATAACCTCAACAAACAGAAGCGGTGCCCAAGGAAGAATTGTTGCTGACTGGATTTATGAATATGCAAAAGGAAACAGCGATTTTGAAGTTGAATTACTTGATTTGGCAGAAATTAATTTGCCGTTTATGGATGAACCAAATCATCCGAAATTAAAGCAATACAAATTCGAACATACCAAAAAATGGAGTAAAACCATTGAAGATGCCGATGCATTTATCATTGTTTTAGCAGAATACAATTATGGTTTTCCGGCTCCAATAAAAAACGCAATAGATTATTTGCATGATGAATGGAAATACAAACCGGTTGGATTTGTGAGCTATGGTGGAGTTTCAGCCGGATTGAGAGCGGTTCAAATGCTCAAACAAGTTTTGACAACATTGAGTATGATGCCATTAACAGAACAGGTAAATCTCCCGTTTTTCTCAAAAAATATTCCGGATGGCAAGTTTATTCCAAATGATTCAGCAATTCGTTCTGCTGATGTAATGCTGGAAGAATTAAAAAAATGGACAGAATCGATGAGGCAAATCAGAGTTAAAGAAGCTGAGACCGTCTAAATAAAATTTCACTTAATAAAAATTAAGGGGCTTTGTGCCTCTTTTTTTATAAGAATAAAATGAATGAATATTTACTAATTTTGTAATCAATATGAATGATTTAGATTTAGATAAAGCTTTTAACCTGATTTTAGAAAAATTCAATCACTGGATAACCGATTTGATATCAATGTTGCCCAATTTACTGATTGCATCACTGATTT
>CAYFWH010000063.1:11875-12278 GCA_964346785.1 uncultured Weeksellaceae bacterium
GTTTTCGGTTTTTATTTTTCAAAGAAAATTAAATCATTTGCAGAGAAAAAACTGCCCAAAATATTACCGACGGTTACACTTGCTAATCTGACCGTAAATCTAATTTACATATTTTGTCTTGGTTCTGTGGTTTTTATGGCATTAAAAATATTGAATTTAGACAGTACAATCACAACAGCACTTGCAGGAGCAGGAATTGTTGGTTTGGGATTGGCATTTGCTTTTCAGGATATTGCTGCAAATTTTATTTCAGGTATTTTTATTGCATTCAGTCGTCCGTTTTATGTTGGTGAACTAATTAAAGTTAAAGATTTTGAAGGATTTGTCGTAGAAATGAGGTTGAGAGATACACTTATCAGAACTCATCAGGGACATTTGGTTTCTGTGCCGAATAAAGAGATTT
>CAYFWH010000064.1:0-12026 GCA_964346785.1 uncultured Weeksellaceae bacterium
ATTTTTTGAAATGGTACTGCTTATTTATTAATTGATAGAAGCAGTTTTATGTTCTCTTTCCTCGATTTTCTGTTTTGCTTCGTTGTGCTTGTTCAAATCGGCCTCCAATTTTTTGTAAATTTTGTTGGCTTCATCAGAAAATTTGGAATCGGGATAAGCTTTGGTAAACATTCTGTGTTGTGTGAAAGCATTTTGAAGTCTGAGATCTTTGTCTCGAAAACGGCTGCAATTCACCGCCAGTTCGTATTCTGAACGCGACGAATAAATCATTGCCTCTTCTCTCAATCCGGTATCAGGATATTCGTCCAGCATATTGTCAAAGGCAAGTCCGGCTGCCTTGTATTTCATTGTTTTGTAATAAATTTTCGCAATTTCAAAAGCTTTTTTCTCAAGCTTTTGATGCAATTCATTGATATAACCGTTGGCTTCGGCTACTTTATCTGAATTTGGGTAAGCGTTGATAAAAGCCTGCAGCTCGTTAATTGCACTGTAAGTACTTCTCTGATCCAGATTGTAAGCAGGAGAATCGGTATAAAAAGAATAAGCCGATCTGAAAGCTGCTTCTTCTGCTCTCGGATCCGATGGGTTGGTCAAATAAAATGTTTTGAACTGATGTGCAGCCAATCTGTAATTTCTGTCATTGTAATTGGCGTCTGCCTGTTTGTAGGCAATGTCTGCTCCCTGTTCGGTACCTGAAAAAGCAGTTGCGATTTTTGAATATAAATCAACTGCATTTGACCATTTTCCCTCATCATAAAACTCATTGGCAATCTGTAGAATATAATCCTTGTCAGAACTTTTCATTGCGCTCTCCATTCTTTTGTTGCAGGCTGTAAATAACAGTGCAGCGAAAACTATTAAGACGGCTTTTTTAATCATTTTGCAAATTTAAGAAAAAAACACCACAAACCTAATACAAATATGGTTGTGTAAATGTTAAGATTTAGTGAAAAATAATTTTCGAATTATTTGTCCAACAAACAGTAAATCAGTGTAATACAAATTAACCATTAAAGATTCTCATACAAAGTTTTGATTTTTTCAGATAAACTCTTACTTGCCGAAACCAATGGCAGTCGTGTAAATGGTTTACAAATCCCTTTATGACTGAGCAAAGATTTGATGCCGGTTGGATTCCCTTCTACATAAATTGACCGGGTGATATCCATTAATTTGTAATGAATTTCATAAGCTTCATCAACTTTTCTCTCCAGACCCAACTGAATCATTTTTGAATACAATTCAGGCAGTGCCTGTGCAATGACCGAAATTGTTCCGCTCCCGCCGGCAAGTGTCATTGGTAAACCAAATTCATCATCACCTGAGATTACTTTGAAATCAGATGGTTTTTCTTTCAGAATTTCTGTGCTCTGAACAAAATTGGGCGAAGCTTCCTTGATAGCAATTATGTTTTTGAAATCACGGGCAAGTCTCAAAGTCGTGGCAGATTCAATGTTTGAACCCGTCCGACCGGGGACATTGTACAAAATAATTGAAGCATCTGTATTTTCTGCGAGTGCTTTATAATGCTGATAAATCCCTTCCTGATTGGGTTTGTTGTAATTTGGAGACGACGAAAGAATAGCTGTAAAAGGATTTAAATCTGTTTCATTGAATTCTTTTTTTAATTCAGCGGTGTTGTTTCCGCCAATTCCTAATACCATCGGTAATCTGCCCGAATTGGCTGATGAAATAGCGGCTACAACCTCAGATTTTTCTGATTTTGACAAAGTAACAGATTCTCCGGTCGTACCGAGACAAACCAAATAATTTATTCCGCCCGAAACAGCAGAGTCAACAAGTTTTTCGAGCGATTGAAAATCAATGCTGCCATCTTCGTTAAAAGGTGTGATCAGAGCGATTCCGGTTCCTGTCAGTCTTTCCATTTTGTGATTTTTATAGTTACAAAGTTAATGACTTATTGGATATAATCTGCATAATTCATTTTTCCTTTTAGATGTCTCTAAATTATTTGACAATCAGCTTTTATGTTAAATATGAAAAATTAATAATTCCTGATACGCCAGGGTTTTGGATAGTAGTTGTTGGAACGATTTCCTATAAATTTTATCCAACCGAGCCCGAAATTTTTATAAGTCAATAAATAAATTCCTTTTTCTTCCGGAAATAACTTCGGATCGTTTCCTCTTAAAAATTCGAGTGCCTGAGTTTCGGTGACTTCTATTTTGGGAAAAAGATGTAGCGTTTTGTGAAAATTTGCCATTGACTGTGCCGGTATGAAATCTTTTCCTTTTAATTCTCCCAATTCTATTCCTGAGTAAATAATGTTTAATTTATTTGAAATTAATGCTTTAAAGTTATTTAGTTCAGAACTTTCATAATGAAAATGACCATTTCTTTGAATAATATTTTCATCATCAATCAAAAAATTGATTTTCGAACTTTTTTCCTTTCTTAGTGAAGATTGTAAATTCAAACCGTAGCCTGATTTCTTTTTCATAACACTTACAAAAAGACCTTCGCCCTGAACTTTGTGAGGATAGAAATAGTAACCGTAAACGCCATTGTAATTGACTTCTGTGATTTTCCAGTCAGGATCGAAATTGAGTTGAATACTTTCGGCTTCAAATTCATTACAGATTTTGTAAATCAGTTTTTCATTTTCATCCGGGTTAAAAGTGCAGGTGCTGTAAACAATATATCCGTCTTTTGAAACAGCCGGAAAAACATTTGCAATAATCCTGTTTTGTCTTTCGGTACACAGTTTACAATTTGCTTCTGACCATTCTCTCAGTGCAGCTTCCTCTTTTCTGAACATTCCTTCGCCGCTACAAGGTGCATCGATTTGGACATAATCAAAAACCTCATTCAGTTTACCAAAATCTCTCGGGTCGTTTTGAGTGATGATGAGCTTGTCAGAAATTCCGAGCCGGATATGATTTTCTTTTAAAATCTGAGCTCTTGATTTAATGACTTCGTTAGCTGTCATCACTGACTCATCACCGATTAGCGATTGTAACAGTGTTGATTTCCCACCCGGAGCGGCACATAAATCCAATACGGATTTTGGTGAATTCTCTCCGTAAATTTGTCTGAAAACAGCTGCAAGAATCATTGAAGAAGATTCCTGAACATAATAAACTCCGGCATGCCACAAAGGATCTGTGATGAATTGTTTTTTTTGGTTTAGAAATCTTCCTTCTTCATACCATTGAACCCGGTTTAACTCATCGAAAAAGTTGGTTTTTTTCTTTGGATTCAACCGAATACTTTGTACAGACGGCTGTTCATAGGCAGAAACGAAATCATCAAAATCCGAATTCAAACGGGTTTTCATTCTGTTCAGAAACTCTTCGGGTAGTTTATTCATCGTTGCAAAAATAATAAAGCTGAACTTTTAATTTCCTGAAATCATAAAATTTTTGTATTTCTGTAAATTAAATGTTGAAAGATGAAAAAAATTGCAGTTTTGACCGGAGCAGGAATCAGTGCAGAAAGTGGAATTTCTACTTTCAGAGATTCGGGTGGATTGTGGGAGAATTATGATATAATGGAAGTTGCATCGCCGGAAGGATGGAGAAAAAATCCGGATTTGGTGCTTGAATTTTATAACCAAAGAAGGAAACAACTCAATACCGTTAAACCCAATGAAGCACATTATTACCTGAAAAAACTCGAAGATAAATACAGCGTTCATATCATTACTCAAAATGTGGATGACTTGCATGAAAGAGCCGGTTCATCAAGTGTACTTCATTTGCATGGTGAACTTTTGAAAGTCAGATCAGAAAAAAATGAGGACCTGATTTATGATTGTGCCGATGAAATAAAAATGGGTGATAGAGCAGAAGACGGTGCTCAGTTAAGACCACATATCGTTTGGTTTGGCGAAATGGTTCCGATGCTTTCAAAGGCTGTCGAAATTGTTGGAGCAGCAGATATTCTTTTGGTTATCGGGACTTCGCTTCAGGTTTATCCGGCCGCTTCGCTGGTTCACTATCTGGGAGAAGGAAAACCAATTTATCTGATTGATCCGGCTGAAATGACAGTTTCGGGTATTAGAAATTTAACGATTATTCAAAAAACAGCAACCGAAGGAGTCAAAGATTTGCCTTTATAAAACTATTTTTCGGGTAGGATTATCTGAATAAAATCTGATTTACAAAATCTTAACTGTATTAACTTTCATTTCTGAAAAATAATTGCGTTTTTTGATTTTTAAATAAATTATTGATGAAAAAATTAATTGGATTATTGATTTTGTCTTCGTTTTGTTTTGGACAGACAGAATCTCCGCTTTTTGTTGATTCATTGCAGTTTGAATGGGTAAATTCACAATACGAATCTATGTCACTGGATGAAAGAGTAGGGCAGTTGTTTGTAGTTGCAGCTTATTCAAACAGGGGCGCGGAGCATGAAAATGAAATCGAAAATCTGGTTAAGAATGAGCATATCGGTGGTTTGATTTTTATGCAGGACATCGCAACGAGACAGGCAGAATTGAACAATCGTTACAATCAATTCACTAAAATACCATTGCTGATCGGTATGGATGCAGAATGGGGACTGGCAATGCGTCTGAAAGGAGTGGACAGATTCCCGTGGGCAATGACTGTTGGCGCGGTTCAGGACAATGAACTGGTTAAGGAAATGGGTAGAAATATAGGTGATCAAGCGGCACGGATGGGTGTGAGTTTTAATTTTGCACCGGATGTGGATGTAAATACCAATCCACTGAACCCGATTATCGGCAACCGTTCTTTTGGTTCTGATGTTGACAATGTGTCTGAAAAAGGAATTGCATATATGCAGGGAATGTTGGAAGTGGGCGTACTTTCTTCTGCTAAACATTTCCCGGGACATGGCGATACCAGTCAGGATTCACACCATACAACGCCTCTTGTCGCTCATGATTTGGATCGGTTAAAATCGGTTGAGCTGGCGACTTTTCAAAGGTTAATTGACGCAGGTGTTCCGGCGGTCATGATTTCGCATTTGAATGTACCGGCTTTGGATGACAGCGGAATTCCGGCTACGCTTTCAAAAAAGATTATTATTGATTTACTGAAAAACGAAATGGGTTTCAATGGTTTGGTGATAACCGATGCGTTAAATATGGACGGTGTTACCAAAGCGTATCCGCCCGGAGTTGTTGATTTGATGGCATTTGAAGCCGGAAATGATATTTTGCTTTTTTCTCAGGATGTAAAAACCGCAAAACAAAAAATTATTGAAAAAATTAATTCCGGAGAAATTTCTGAGCAAAGACTGGAAGAAAGCGTTAAAAAGATTCTGATGGCAAAATATAAAGTTGGCTTGAATGATTTTAAACCATTGAATACAAAAGGTTTGCCTGAAGAATTGAATAAACCTGAATATGCCAGTACGACATTTAGGTTGTACCGGGAAGCGATGTCGTTGATCAAAAATGAAGAAGATTTGATTTATTTGAAAAATTACAAAGAGCTCAATATAGCTTATGTTCCACTTGAAGAATCTGATTATCGGCATTTTTATGAATGTATGAATCATTATACAAAAGTTGATTTGGTGAAAATGAAAACTGCGGCAGATATCAAAAAACTCAAGAATTACGATCTTGTGATTATAGGTTTTCACAAATCAAATGAAACGGTTTACAAAAGCTATAAAATCTCAGATAATTCAAAAGAAATATTGAAAGCTGTTTCGGCTGAATATCCAACAGTGTTGACGGTGTTTGGCAGTCCGTATGCGTTATCAGACCTTGATTTAACAAAAACTCAATCGGTATTGCTGATGTATCAGAATTTGAAAACGACACATGAAATTGCTACAAAGGCGATTTTTGAAGAAACCGAATTCAGAGGTAAACTTCCGGCTGATGTAAATGAGGAATTGAAATTCGGGATGCCGAATTGATTTTTATTTATTTGAATAGTTTTGATATGTTAAAAAAGCCAAACATTTATTTTGGTTTTTTTTCTATTCGACATAATGTTAATTGAAATAAGATTTCCTTTAATCGTAATGAAATCTACATTTTGCAATCAAAATTTCATTTTCTTGGTATTTATAAATTAATCTGTGTTCATCATCAATTCGGTGAGACCAAAATCCGGAATATTTATGTTTTAAAGGTTCGGGTTTACCAATTCCTTCAAATGGATTTCTTGAAATATCTTTTAGTAAATCATTGATTCGCTTTAATTTCTTTTTATCTGTTTTCTGCCAATACAAATAATCTTCCCAGGATTCATCAACAAAAATATATTTCATCTTATTCTTCAATTAAATCCTTCGAAAAAGATGTTCCGTTTTTTAATTTTTCAATTGCTGAATCCAAACGCATTTCATTTTTTCTTGATGATAATTCATAGTTAGTTGCCATCAAAGAATTGTACTCATCCAAAGACATGACAACAATTCCGGAATCTTTTCCGCGATTGATAATTAGCGTCTCAAAATTTTTTGAAACTCTGTCTAAATAAGATTTTAGGTCTTTTCTAAAATCTGAAACACTTGCAATTAACATAATTTTGTATTTAATGTTGTACAAATATGCGTACAAAAAATTTAAAATACAATTTATTTAAAATTATCGACCTTATTGCAGTTAATGTTTTGGGTATAGCTCAAGGTGAAAATCGAAGTAGTTATTGCCGTTTTTGGTAAACCGAGTGTTACCTACTCGCTTATTTCCTTTTTTCATTTAATTTCTCTTCAATCTTATCGTGAAGATTTGTCTTAATCCAATCATTCATTTTGTCTTTATCTTCTCCGTTCGAAGCGTGCCAAGGGCTTTCTTCATTGAATAAAAGAGAATCAGATTTCAAGTCATAAAGTGAATGATATAAATTTCCGCGTTCAAAAACTAAATAGTCATTTTTGATAAACAATCTGATATTTTCCATATTTTTTGGTCCCTCGTCATAGTTCCAAAATATTTTAGTTAATGAAGAATCGGATTTCAGCCTGTCATGACTAAGTTTATCATCATTTTTCCAATCACTTTTGTTCCATTTTACAATATCCCATTCAACATCATCAAATCCCGCAATCGTGAAGTATAGAACATATATTTGGTCATCATATTCAAGGTGTTGTTGATACAAGTAGTCTTTAAAGAAAGACCTATAAATGCCCATCTTAATCTCTAAATATTTCATAAATCCCTCTTCATTCAAGCCCTTAGTTTTTTCGTCTAAGTAATTATCCGCAATAGTAGTTGAGTCGATTAAAATATTCTGTTCAATGAGCTCTTTAAATTCAAGTTCGGCTATTTGGTCGAAGTAAAATTCGACACTCCTGTATTCAAGTTCTTGACTTTGACCTTGACAGCTAATTGTCAAAATTGTTAGAAGTCCAATTAGTAATTTTCTCATAGTCTTTTTTCTGCTTGCAGTTAACTACATAATACACGAAACTAATTCTTTTTCTTAAAAACTCAAACTTCAATCCCCATCCAAGAATTACCCTTATAAAAACAAAAAAAGCCCGAAAACGGGCTTCTTTTACTTGTGCTTCATTGCAGTTTATATAACGCTTACATTTACTGCATTCAGTCCTTTTCTTCCTTGTTGAACTTCATAAACAACTTTGTCGTTTTCTCTGATTTCTTCTTTCAGTCCATTGATATGAACGAAGATATCTTCTGTTCCGTTGTCCGGTTTGATAAAACCGTAACCTTTTGATTCATTAAAGAATTTTACTGTTCCTTCTTGCATTTTTTTGGTTTTTAATATGAATAATTATTTTATTTTCTGAACATTGATGGCCGCAAAGCCTTTGGCAGTTTTTTCTTTTTCGTAAGTCACCTTATCATTTTCACCGATAGACTCCGTCAGACTATTGATATGAACAAAAATTGAATCTCCGGTATTGTCTTCTTTGATAAAACCATATCCTTTGTCATTAAAAAATGATTGCACTACTCCGGTAGGTGACTCTTTTTCAACTATTTCCACAGGTGCCGCACCAAGCTGAATATCATCGAGTTCAATTTCACTTCTTTCCTGTTCTGCGGGTGGAATGTCTGTCGGTTGTCCGAATTCATCCAAATACACAATCATTTCTTTCCAGCTTTTTCCTTTGTCGTTGTCGAGTTTTCGCTCTTCCCGTCTTTGCTGTTTGTTTTTCTTTTTTTCTGCTTTTTTCTGTCTAACTGCTTTCTTGTTGTAACTGTCTGCCATTTTTTTTATAAATATTTTTTAATTGTTTACTGCTTTTACCGGAACTTTAAAACCAATCAGTTTCTGAATATTGATTAAATCTGATTTTTGATCGTTGTCACAAAACGAAATCGCAACTCCGCCATTCCCGGCTCTTCCCGTCCGCCCGATTCGGTGTACATAAGTTTCCGCCACATTCGGCAGTTCGTAATTCACCACGAACGGTAATTCTTCGATGTCAATCCCTCGCGCCGCTATGTCGGTCGCAACTAATACCCTGATTTTGCTGTCTTTGAATTCACCCAAAACTCTTTGTCTTGCATTTTGTGATTTATTGCCGTGAATCGCGGCTGCCTGAATCCCTTTCTTATTTAATTTCCTCACCAAATTGTCGGCACCGTGTTTGGTTCTTGTAAACACCAGTGAACGCTGAATGGATTTGTCTTTCAACAGATGAACCAGCAATTCCGGTTTTTCTTTTTTCTCAACAAAATAAACCGATTGTCTGACGGTATCAGCCGTTTTAGCTTCGGGTTTCACAGAAATTTCAGCAGGATTTTTCAAAATTGAATTTGCAAACTTTCTGATTTCTTTGGGCATGGTAGCCGAGAAAAACAAAGTTTGTCTTTTCTCGGGAACTTTTTGCAACACCTTTTTAATGTCGTGAATAAACCCGATGTCCAGCATGTGGTCGGCTTCATCCAATACCAAAACTTCGATTTTTGAAATATCGACAATTCCCTGTTGCATCAAATCCAACAATCTTCCGGGCGTAGCAATCAGAATTTCAACACCTCTTTTCAGAGCCGAAACCTGTTTGGTCTGAGGAACACCTCCAAAAATTGCGAGTGAACGGATATTCAGATATTTTGAATAAG
Organism: uncultured Weeksellaceae bacterium; assembly: GCA_964346785.1. Classification (GTDB taxonomy): domain Bacteria; phylum Bacteroidota; class Bacteroidia; order Flavobacteriales; family Weeksellaceae; genus Moheibacter. Next base: position 8,990 of record CAYFWH010000064.1, read on the forward strand.
CAATACAATTCTCTTCGATTTGCAGCGCAAGTTCTCTCGTTGGTGTTAACACCAAAGCACGAACACCTCTTATCTTGTTGTTTTGTTCTAATTTCTGAAGAATCGGAATAGCAAATGCAGCTGTTTTTCCGGTTCCGGTCTGAGCGCAGCCCAGGACATCTCTGTCTTTTAAAATCAACGGAATCGCCTTGCTTTGAATTTCTGTGGGATGAGTATAACCCGCATCTCTTAACGATTTCTGGATGGGTTTGATTAAGTTTAATTGGCTAAAATCTTTTGTTTCAGTTTGAGTTTTTGAGTTTTTTTTAAATTCTTTCTTCAAATTTTCTTTCATGAATTTTTTACATTTTTTGCTGATTTTTAATTCTGAGAATCGGGCATACGAACAGACTCACCGAATCCGGTATTCAATTAAATGATTCTCTTTTGAATGATAATAAAACAGCTTTTTATAAATAATTTTTACTTTTTAAAATTGGTTACAAAAGAATGATTCTTCCGAACCAAAGTGTCGGGGCAACTGAAAAAGCAAAAACTGAAAGTGAAAAAATGTAAATTCTAAACAAAGTCAAAATGAGCAGAAGCAGAAGCCTATCAAAATTTTTGATGGCGCAAAGGTAATGTTAATTATTGTATTGACAAACCATAAGAAAATATAACATTTTAATGTTTTGATTATCACATTGTTGAATTTCAATTTTCTAAAGTGTTATTTAAATAAATTTAACTGTTTCCTAAAAAAACGAAACCCGATAGCTTGAAATAAATCAGGGGTTATCGGGAATAATTTCATTATAAATGTACGTTAACTTGTTTATATTTATAATCCAATTTACCAACTTCTTAAAATCGATTTAGATTCTCTAGCAATTAAAAAGGAATCCCTTTATTGAATCTCTAAGGATAAACTATTGAACAACCCACCGCAAGGATTATGTCAACAAAGACTTATACCGAAATTCCGCTACGCTATAATTCGTTTAAGTCCTCAATACTAGCTGTAGGACTTATTATTTTAACCATATTTTTACGAACTCATTATCATCAATATCTTTGGGAACAATTATATTCTTAGTCTTTTTTTTGATTAAAATTTCTAAAATTTCTTCTGCTTTTAATACAGATATTTTTTCAAAAATTTCATCATTTGATATTTTTTGATTGTCTATAAATAAGAATATTGTTTGTTCTTTGTTATCCTTTAGTATTTTTTTTGCTTTTTTAAGCTGTTGCTTATTTATTTTTAGCTCTTTTTGTGTTGCGTAAGTTATTATCACTACATCATTAGTTGTTCGTAATTCTATTTTTGATTCGTCTGTAAGTTTTGTTATTTGAATAATTTTTTTGGTGTCAATATTTGAAAGTTTTTTGTCTAAACTCAATGTGTCACCAACATTGAAAACTTTTCCGTTGATTATAAAGATAGAATTATCAGTTATGTTTAGTTTTTCCAATAATTCTTGTCTATTTACTGTTTGTCCAACAGCACTTTGTAATATAAATAACAAGAAAAAAAAATTTAATATTTTCATTTAAGCGATACTTTATGGAAGTCTTACAGCTAACTATATAATATACGAAACTAATCCTTTTTCTTGAAATTTCAAAACATAAGTTAACCTCCAATTTTTGAGGGAATTACATGGTTAAGTTATGCGTATAATTAGTATGTTGAAATTAATATTTATTGCTTATTGAATAACCTTTTGTTAATGTGATAAAATTCTCTTTTGGATTAAAATGAAATAGCCTTTTATGAATAATTTTTACTTTTAGAATTGGTTTACCACAGAATTAACCCTTGAACCAAATAGTTATAGCGACTGAAAAAACAAAGAATGAAAGTATAAAATGTGGTATTCAAATATTTTGAATATTAGGTTATTGAACTTTGCTTTCCTAATAATTGATTTTATCAATAATTTTCGGATTGATTTGGGTTAAATCTTTTGCAAAACTATATTTGTCTTTGGGCGACAAAATGATTTCGTCAAACTTACCGTATTTAATCAAAATCCGGTCAAAAGAAGGTGCCGGAGATGAAAGGATAATATTGGTTTTTGAAACTTCTTTTATTTCATCAACCGGAATTGGTTTAAATTTAAAAAATCCACTTTTTATTTTCAACATATTATCTTCTATGGTATAGACCGTTCCGAAGAAAAGATGAAGTACAAATAGGAAGACCAACAACATTATCAAAGCAGGAATCAAAAACCCCTGAACGCTTCGACCATTGACTAAATCATAAATCAACGGTCCGAAGAAAATCAGAAAAATAAAAATCAGTAAACCATAAGAAACTTTGGCAGGGTATTTTTTTGTCATAATCTTTAGTAACACAAACAGCTCAAAGATAAGGGAAGTTTTGAAAAACAGATAAAATTGGATTTTATTCAGTATTTTTTATTTTTTAATAAACGAGTATATTTGGTTGAGTTTTTATGATACCCAATTTTATAAATAATTATCTTCATTACTGCTTTTTAATCATAGGTATATTATGGATACCCGGCGTCCTTCTTCTGTGGAACAAATATGCTAAAGATAAAAGAAAAGCTCTGATGAACTTTCTTAACGGAAAGGAATATATTATGTTGGAAAATTTAAAATATATTCCCAAAGAAGGACGGAAAACAGATTTTATTATTTGCGACCTTATCTTTTATAAAGATCAAATATTTATGCTTGATACATTAACTTATTTTTGGGGAAAACTAAAAATAAGAAGTCAAATTACTCATTTCTATCCTAATTTAATAGACCCAAACATCTCTCGTTTTGCTTTTGTTTCCCTCGAAATAGTCAAAGTTGTACCTGGTGGGAAGCATTTTTTCGTATTATTTAAAAGTCCTCATATAATTTTCAAAGATTCCATAAATCAATTTCAATTTATCTTGAAAGAAGAAGATATTCCCATCATTCATAAAATTTTCGAAAACAACAACTGGGCTGAGCAATTATAATAAGACTACTAATCTTATCAAGTGTACATCCCGCCATCCACGCTCAACACTTGTCCGGTGATGTAATCCGA
>CAYFWH010000065.1:0-7250 GCA_964346785.1 uncultured Weeksellaceae bacterium
GTTTTCTGAATTCAGATAATCGATTACTTGCTGATTTTCCCGATCGTTGAGCCAGTAGTAATTATCGATTCTTACATCACCGAATTTCTCCAGTTTGTGCTCAATTTTCTTTGCTTTGGGTGGTGTCATATTTTGTGCATAAGTCAGCACAAAGTTAGTTAAAACCAAAACTGAAACAGTGCTGATTAATTTCATGATTATTTAACTATTTTAAAATCTGTGGTTTCTTTTTTTCCTTTGTTCATAAAGTCAATACTCAAATTTTCATCGTCGAGAAAACCAACTGTTGTGTATTTTTGCTCTGAATTGAGTACGGTTACCTGAAAAATTCCATCTCTCGATGTAGGTTGAAGCTGAGCTATCAAAGTCAGGTCTTTTTTATCGTATAGCAAATAAGATCCGGTTTTGACAGGAGTTAAAATAACAAGTTGATTTTCATTTTTAAATACTGTACTTGATTCAAATACAGAATCTAAACCTGAATTATTTTCTGAAATTTCATCATTGGTATTGAAAGGAATTGAGGTTGTATTGCTTTTGACAGAATCATATTTGCCTGCTTGCTGCATTGCTTGATTTAATGCGTCCTGATAACCTTTATCGAAATCTTTTATTTCAGAAATACCCCGAAAACTTCCGTTAACTACACCATAACAATCTTTGAAAGTCAGTTCAACTCCATTTTTTATAAGTTTTTTCTTTTTATTTAAATCTGCTTTCAAAACCATACATGGATTTTGTCTTACTTCTTCAGGCCAGGTTTTCACATGTTCATTTAGTACTGTGAAATTGCCTTGTCTCAACAATTTTTTAAGATAATAATTGAGTTGATACTGATTTTCTTTAAAATCGGAAAACTTATCAGGAACCAGAATGTATTTGTAATTATTTACACTTTGAGCAGAAACGCCGAATGCTGAAATTATAAAAGTAAGAAGCAATAGCTTTTTCATAAATTTGATTTAAAATCCAAAGATATAAAAAGCAGAGCTGTTTTTAGTTTTTTTTAACTGTTTCTGTTATTTAGAAATATTTTGAAAGCATTTTATGTTAAACGAAAAGCATTAAATTATTATATCATCTTTTTTCAATGTAATTTTACAAAAATTAAAAAACTGAAATAATGAAATTTTTTATTGACACAGCGAATTTGAATGAAATTCGGGAAGCACAGGATTTAGGAGTTTTAGACGGTGTTACAACCAATCCTTCATTGATGGCAAAAGAAGGTATCACCGGTGCTGATAATATATTGAACCATTATATTGAAATCTGCAAAATCGTAGATGGCGATGTGAGTGCAGAAGTGATTTCTACCGATTTTGACGGTATGGTTAAAGAAGGTGAAAAACTTGCAAAACTCGATGATAAAATCACTGTGAAAATCCCAATGACCCGTGATGGTATAAAGGCTTGTAAATATTTTTCATCAAACGGAATCAAAACCAATGTAACCCTTGTTTTTTCAGCAGGACAGGCGTTGCTTGCCGCAAAAGCAGGAGCGAAGTATGTTTCTCCGTTTTTGGGCAGACTCGACGACATTTCAACAGATGGTTTGAATCTGATTGAAGAAATAAGAATTATCTATGATAATTACTTGTTTGAAACTGAAATTCTGGCTGCATCTATTCGTCATCCGATGCATATAGTTGATTGTGCGAAAATTGGTGCAGATGTGATTACTTCGCCGTTGTCGTCGATTATGAGTTTACTGAAACATCCTCTGACCGATATAGGTCTTGAAAAGTTTCTTACAGATTATCATAAAGGAAATAAATAAACACAGAATCTGTAAACTTTAATTTGAAGCTGATGAAAACTCTGACCACATTTTTAATTGTACTTTTTTGTTTTTCGAAATTGAGTGCTACGGCACAAATTCCCGACAAAATAATCTATGAAGGTAAAGAGTATGCTTTGTTTACAAATCCGCTTGAAGTATATTTTAGTATGCATCCGGACAAACGGCCTGAATCTGATTTGATGTCAACCGCGTTATGGCGGGGTTATATTGCCAGTTTTGAATTAATTGACGGACAGCTTTTCGTTACCGATATTGAAATAGAAGTTTGGAACGAAGAAGCAAAAGAAGCTGCTATGAAGAGTGTGATAGATGATGTTTTTCCTGATTTAGCTGACCGGACAATTAATTGGTTCAGTGGTATGCTCACAATTCCGTATGGAAATATGGTCAGTTATATTCATATGGGATACGAATCGCTTTATGAAAATTATATTCTGATACAAATTAAGAATGGGAAATTTATAAAATCTGTAGATATAGGGTATGAAGAATATATTGATTTTGATGTGATTGAATTTTTATCCTATAAAAAAACCGTTGTACTCAATGAGTCAACGGTTTTCTCTTAGTCATTAACTTTATTGTGAAGTCCGGGATAATCTTTGATTAATCTGATTTCTATGTCATCTCTTTGTTTGAGCAAAACTATCAGACTGTCAAGTTTTTGAGGACTGACCTGGTCGTTGAAATACTGATCATGTGTCAGTAAAATCATATGATTTTTAATTCTCGTATTATTATTCTTGAATATATAATCAATTTCATTCATTAACTGACGACCGCTTTTATTGAGCTTCATGTTTTTGTGTCCCCATTCTATGTCCCATCCAAGTAGTTTATAACCGTTTTCTTCAAGTAAATCTGCTGCCGATCGGCTGTCCAAATCGGTTGTGTTTACACCCGGTGTTCTCCATGTATTTCTACCCGGAAGTCTCGAAATCAGTGTGTATTCTCTGATTGAGTCTCTGGCTCTGTTAAAGTCTTTCAGTACATTTTCAGGATTGCTGTAAAAGTTTCTGTATTTGTTGTTGGCATGGCTGTAACTGTGATTTGCCACCTGAAAGTATAAACTGTTATTGAGTTCTGCTAAATCTCTTTTTGCATTTGGAAAACTACTGACATTTCGCCCAATCAGGAAGAAAGTGGAAGGTATTTTATGTTTTTTCAAAACAGTAATTAAATTTCCGGTTCCTGCATTGGGTCCGTCATCAAAAGTAAGATAGATATATTTTTTTTTGTCGTTGATTTCGGTTTCAACCGTGTTTGACACTATACTGTCTTTTTTGATTATATCTGTTGAGTCAACCGGTTCCAGATTGTTTTCAGAAAGGTTAATTGTATCAGGTGTTTCTATATCCTGAGGTTTAATTGTTGGTTCGTAAATCGAATCTTTTTTCTGTTTAATTTCAGATTTCTGTGCTCTTAATGAGTTGTGTTCACATGCGTTAAATATAAGCAGGAGAGAGGTAATCCCACAAATAATGTAAGTAAGTTTTATCATAAATTGAATTTATAAATCGGGAATTAAATTTAACACTTCATTAACAATAATTATGCCATTAATTCAATTGCGAAATATAATTATTTTCTGTTATTATCCTGTAAACCAAACACTTCTTTCAGGAGCGGTGTAGTTCTCATCCCGACATTGTTTCTGATTCCCTGTTCTTTTTGTGCGACCATTTTAAAAAGGCCGTTAATAGTTTGTTGAGTAACATAGGTATTCAGATTTGTTTCTACGGTTTGACCGGTGAAAGTATTGTATTTGCCAATGATTTGCTCCCATATTTTGTCGGCACCCACTTTACCAAGTGAATTTTCTACTTTGGGACGAAATGCTGTAACGAGTTGGTTTGTAGTTTTATTTTCAAGATAATTGGTTGCAGCATAATCACCTCCGAGCAAAATTCCTTTTGCATCATTGAAAGTCATTCCCATAATAGCATTTTTAAAAATTGGAGCAGCTTCTGTAACAGCATCTTCTGCAGCTCTGTTTAATAATTTCAGTCCTTCATCGGCCAAACTTCCAAGACCTATATCCCTCAAAGTTCTGTCAACTTTTTGGAGTTCCTGCGGCAATAAAATTTTAGTCAGACTGTTTTTGAAAAATCCATCTTTTTTGCCCAGATTGAGTACACCATCCTGGACGCCAATTTCCAAAGCTTCTTTCAGTCCCTGAGAAATTTTAAGACTTGAAACACCACCGATTCCTTCGCCTGTTTCCATTGGGAATTGAGAAGCAATCTGTTGCATTTCTTCACAACTGCTAAACAGTAATCCTGAAATTCCTATTAGAATAAATAACTTTTTCATAGTTTATTTTTTTTAAATGTATAAAATTAATTTCGAACATTGATATGACCTTTGATGATTTGATTTTCATCGAGTTTCAAAATATACCAGTATGTGCCGGAAGCAACCGTGTTGCCCATATATTTTCCATTCCAGATTATTTCTGCTGAATTAATTTTTCGGTTGACAAAAAGTTTTCCATACCGGTCAAATATCTGTATAGTTGCAGACGGATATTGAGCCATTCCCCTGATTTTCCATTCATCATTGAATCCGTCACCGTTAGGGCTGATGAAATTAGGAATTAAAAAATAAGTAAACTTATAAATATCACTGTAACAGCCAACTAAATCTCTGACATGGATATCATAATCCTCAGGTTGGATTCCGTAAAAAGTTGGTGATTTTTGCCAGAAAATACCATCTAAAGAATATTCGTAAATTCCTGAAGGAGTAACCTGAACTGTTATTGAATTGTCAGAATTTATAATAACATTGCTGACTTGGGGAGACGAGCCGAAAGAAACTGTAAATGGCAGTCTGTGAGTACATCCGTTCAAATCTGTAACTATCACTGAATAGTCTCCGGGCTGGCTGACTATGACTTTATTTTCATTCAAAGGCTGATTCATGTCCGCTTCATGAATTCCTATCCATTCATAAGAAGTAAAAATGTCGGGTACGCTTAAAACAACTTCAGTACCTTTACAAAAAGCGAGTTCGCTCTCATAATTAACTTCCGGTTTTGGAATAATTAGCTTCAGCTCAGCTATACCATAACAATCCTGATTGTTGTCATCAACTTTCACAAAAATAGTTTTGTCCTGAGATGTTGTTATATTTCCCGGAAGAGGATTTTGACCGGCATGTAAATCCTGAAGATTATTATAAAATTTGAAATTCAGATTTTGATTTGGATTAATATCAGTAATTGCTTCTGTTAAGTCAAAATCGGCCATTCCGGTGTCCGGATTAGCACAACTTGTCAGGCTGCTGTTTTCGGCAGCAGGCGGTATGTCGATAACAATTCGGACGGGTATAATGTAAGTGATGTTTTGAGTGGATTCATGAACTCTGATATAAACAAATGAATCTTCATAAGGAACTTGATTGGTGAACGGATCATTCAGCGGATTTTCACCGGTTGTTGCATTAATCTGTGAGTCATGATAGCTGATTTGGAAATTCATTGCTTCATGATAACCTGCTGCACCCCACCAGTTTCCGGCACTTCCGTTTTGTGGCCTCTCTTTGATAAGCGTTCTTTCCATGGTGTTGAGGTTGATTTCATAAAGTCCGTCAACTGTATTTCCATAAAGTCGTCCGTATTCTGCTGCCAGACCAAAAGTTCCGGTTTCGATTTTACCCATATCCTGGTGGCTTACATAATCATTGTTGTTGCCCAATGTGACTTTCAGTAAATGATCTTTTCCGTCCGGCATTGTCCATGCGACATACATAAAATCACCAATTTGAACAAAATCACCACTTGCATTTCCAACTCCGAAGTCATGCCACAGATGGAATTCAGTGATGTTTTGAGGATGTGAGCGATATACTTTTGATGTCCAGCCGCCTTCGTACAGGTAATCAAGATGGTCAAAAGATAGAGCCAGTACGGTTTGACCGTTTGGATGAATTTGACCCAAAGTCTGATAATTACAGTTGTCAGGGTTTACTTTCTGAAGCACTCCATTTTTTCTTGTGATATATATTTCTTTTTGACTGTTCAGTGCAATATCATAATAACCGCCGGCACCATCCACATCTCCACAAACATTGACTATTTGTGGATTGTCATATAAATTAATAATTTTCTCTATTCCGCGATGAGCTTTGGTCACATATATTTCGGGTGATTCATTAAAGTCAGACAGAATATCGAGTGCATAGTTTTGAAGTTGACTAAAAGGAATTTGGACATACCCGTCTCCGTCGTAATCACAAACCTGAATTTCTTTTACAGGTGTGACAATCTGACTCAAGGAAAACTGAATCGAAGTGAAAATAAAAAGTATGGACAGGTAATTTTTCAAAACTTCTATTTTTTTTTTTTTTTTTTCGGAAAATCATTTTGGATTAATGCTTTTAAAACAGAAAAACCGTTTGAAAACAAACGGCTTTTTGATACTTTTAACAAAGTCTATGATTTAAATTTTAAACTCATCTTTAATCTGTTCTACCGCATCCAGTTTTTCCCAGGTGAAGAATTCAAGATTTTTTACAGTAAATTCTTTTGATTTAATTCCTTTGTAAAAAACTTTGTCAGCAATATAGCTGTCCCGTCCCATGTGTCCGTAAGATGCAGTTTCCTGATAAATCGGGTTTCTGAGTTTAAGTCTTTGTTCAATTGCATAGGGTCTGAGGTCAAATATTTTCTCAATTTTTTTTGCAATTTCACCATCTGATAAATTAATCTTAGAAGTCCCGTGTGTGTCCACAAAGATTCCACATGGCTCAGATTTGCCGATTGCATAAGAAAGTTGAACCAAAATTTCATCAGCCACACCTGCAGCTACCATATTTTTGGCAATGTGTCTTGCCGCATAGGCTGCACTTCTGTCCACTTTTGACGGATCTTTTCCACTGAAAGCTCCGCCACCGTGAGCGCCCTTTCCGCCATAAGTATCTACAATGATTTTTCTTCCGGTCAGTCCTGTATCACCATGAGGTCCACCAATCACAAACTTCCCGGTAGGGTTGATGTGAAATTTAATCTGGTTATTAAATAACTCTCTGATTTCGGGTTTTTGTTTTGCAATAACTCTGGGTATCAAAATTGCTTTGATGTCCTTTTCGATTTTTGCCAGCATTGCTTCATCGCTCCCAAATTCATCATGCTGTGTTGAAATTACGATGCTGTCAATTCTGATTGGTTTATGGTCATCAGAATATTCAATTGTAACTTGTGATTTAGCATCGGGTCTCAGATATTTTATGTTATAATTTTCTCTTCTGATGTCAGAGAGTTCTTTCAAAATTGAATGTGCTAAATCCAGTGCAAGAGGCATATAGTTCTCAGTCTCATTGGTAGCATATCCAAACATCATTCCCTGATCACCGGCTCCCTGAGAATTTGCTTTTGTTTCAAAATCAACATCATCTTTGATTCTGTCCACACCTTGATTGATATCAGGAGACTGTTCGTGGATAG
>CAYFWH010000065.1:7260-11828 GCA_964346785.1 uncultured Weeksellaceae bacterium
AACCAATTTTATTGATTACTTCTCTCGCAATATGGTGAACATCTATATAGGCATTTGTGTTTACTTCTCCGGCCAGTACAACCTGACCGGTAGTTACCAGTGTTTCGCAGGCAACTTTTGATTCCGGATCTTTTGCCAGAAAATAATCTACTAATGCATCTGAAATTTGATCTGCAACTTTATCTGGATGTCCTTCAGAAACTGATTCTGAAGTAAATAAATAAGGCATAAATTTAATTTTATTGAGAGGAAAAAATCGAATGAAGTATCCTGGTTTAGCAATTTTTTAATGAGGCTGCAATCAGACAAATCCTTCCTCCCGGGTTTGTGGTTGCAAATGTATGCAGTTTAAAAACAAAAAAGAAAAGATTTGTCTAAATTTTATTTTGGTTTACAAAATTCCAAGTTTGAGCATACAGTCCCTCATTTTTGAAAAAGTTCTTTCAATATCATCGTCTAAACCAATTGAAACACGGATTAGCCCTTCGCTTAAACCCATTTCCTTTTGTTCATCTTCAGGTATTTCACTTGAAGTTGATGTGCCCGGCGCACTGAAAAGAGTTTTGTAGAAGCCCAGACTAACTGCCAGGTATCCCAAGTTTTCGTTTTGCATCATTTCCATCAGTTGATTAGCTTTGTCAAGTGAACCGGCATCAATAGTCAACATTCCTCCGAAACCATATTCAGGATTATGAATTTTCTTCATCAATTCATGGTTCGGGTGACTTTTCAATCCGGGATAAACCACTCTTAATCCATCATTTTCAAATGCTTCGGCGAGGTAAATTGCGTTTCGGCTGTGTTGCTTCATTCTGATGTGAAGTGTTCTGATGTTCTTTAAGATGCTCGCAGCTCTCATACTGTCCAAAGTTGGACCAAGAAGCATACATGCACCATCGTTTACACTTCTCAGTTCATCAATAAACTCCTGACTTCCGCAAATTACACCACCAACAGTATCGCTGGCTCCGTTGATGAATTTTGTCAAGCTGTGGATTGTAATATCAGCACCAAGATTTGACGGCGAAATAATCATTGGTGAGAATGTATTGTCAATAACCAGTTTAATTCCATGTTTTTTTGCAAGTGCTGAAAGCTTTTCAATATCGCTGACTTCTAAAAGTGGATTACTCAATGATTCACAGTAAATTACTTTTGTGTTTTCATTAATTGCATTTTCAACTTCTGACAAATTGGTTGCATCTACAAAATGAGTCTTAATTTGTAGTTTGGGCAGAAAATTTTTCATAAAAGCATAAGTTCCTCCGTAAATAGTTCTGCTGGAGACGATTTCATCGCCACTTCCGCAAAGTTGTAACAAAACAGAAGTTATTGCACCCATACCGGAACCGGTAACATTGGCGGCTTCTGTGTTTTCTAATGCAGCCAAAGCTTGACCAAGGTAAAGATTGCTTGGTGAACTGTGTCTTGAGTATAGATAACAGCCATCGGTGTTACCTTCGAAAGTGTCAAACATGGTTTTTGCCGACAGGAAGGTGTAAGTTGATGAATCAGAAATAGATGGGTTTACTCCGCCAAATTCTCCGAAATACTGCAAATCTTGTATTTTATCTGCTGGTTTGTGCTTTTTCATAATTGTTATTTATTTTGCTAATTAATGAATTAAATTAATAGATGTCAATAATATGTGTTATATTTAGAAAATAATTCAGTAAAATGAATAAAAACAATAAAATATTAAGTTTGTTTTTGCTGATGTTTAAAATTAGTTAAAAGTATTCATTCATGAAATTAGACCAAAATGATTATAAAATTCTGAATTTGCTTCAGTCAGATTCTAAAATGACCAACAAACAATTATCCTATCAATTAAATCTGTCAACTACAGCTGTTTTTGAGAGAGTGAAAAAAATGGAAAAATCCGGTTTGATTAAAAATTATACTGCCATACTGGATCGGAAAATGCTTGGATATGAACTGATGGTTTTTACACATGTCAAACTCGAAAGACATTCCGGGCAGAATATTATAGATTTTGAAAGTCAGATAACTGTGTTTGATGAAGTTCTCGAATGTTATCATGTCAGTGGAGATTCAGATTATATTTTGAAGATGATTTTTGCGGATATGGATGATTACCGGGAATTTATAGTATCTAAATTGACAACAATTCCGAGTATTGGAAGTACATATAGTATATTTGTAATCAATGAGTTAAAAAGCGTTACAAAATTTGATTTCAAAGATTAAAATTAAATGATGTATAAAAAAGGGGGAAAATCCCCGTGTATAGTAGTTGAAACTAAACTAATTTTACAAATAAATATAAAAGAAAATAAAAGATGAATTCACAAAAACTACCCAAAGGAACAATTTCAGTTAATGAAGCAAAACAACTTGAGAATTTGTATAAAACTGAATTTTATGAAGACATAAATGAAATTATGGCTCAAAAATATCCTTCTTATGATGGAGCAGTAAGAGATGTTTGGTTTAGTCTGTCAGAGCTCAAAGCTTATATAGAACAAGTTGAGTCTTATGCTAAAGATAAAGGTTACTCTGATTTAGGAATGAGAATTTATTTTGGCGCAGAAGAAAAAATGGGTCAGGATGGAATGTTATATCCGAGACAGACAGTGTTTTTTGTACCAACCTGCTCAGATACTCCAAGCGGTATTGTCAATAAATCAAATATGCTTGGTGTGGACAGATTGAATTTTGGGACCGGTGGAATTCCGGATAGTGTGGATTCTGACTCAGGAATACTGTGAAAATTTAAACAGTTTAGAACCAATTAAATATATAATTATGAAAAAAATAATTTTATTATTCGCTTTGATTGTTGCAACAATTTCTTGCAAAGATGATGATGACAAATACACATCAGACCCAAATGCATGTGTGATTGAGGTGCCTTGCGGTGAACCAAACGGGCTGATTTCAGTTCAGAAGGCTCAGGAAATGGAAGACTATTATAAACAGGAATTTTATAGTTATTTTAATGAAATCAAAGGAGCTTATCCGGGATATGACGGTGCGATGCGGGATGTTTGGTTTGATTTGGATGAGCTAAAGAAATATATTGTTTACATTGAAAATTATGCAAAAGAAAATGGTCATTCAAATCTTGGACTAAGAGTATATTTTGGAGCCGAGGATAAACTCGGACAAGATGGTCAGATATATCCCAGACAAACTGTTTTCTTTGTTCCAACAGCAAGTTCAGGCAGTGGTTTTGACAATACAAATAATAATTTAACCGGTCTTCAAAGACTTGATTTCGGTACCGGGGGAATTCCGGATTCAGTGAATTCAAGTGATGGAATGCCTTAATTTATGATATTTTATGGGATTGATTGATGTTTTATCAAAATTATTTTTTCCAATACAATTCATTGCAGCTGTTGTCTCAATCTATTTTTGGAAGAATTACAGGAAAACTTCTTTGTGGATTTTTATGCCTTATTTAATTTATACATTTTTAAATGAAATTACAGTTTATTTAATGGCATATCAATTTAAAATTAGCCCGAGATTTTTGTATAACATCTATATCTTAGTAACTTTTGGAGTGTTGATGTACTGGTTTGATAAATTATTGAATCTGAAAAAACTGAAATTTATTCCAATATTAATTTTTGTTTTGGCTGTTTCTTTGGATTTCTATAAATATGGACTGGGAGGTCAGTTCTTTAAGCTGGGATTGGTTGTTCAGGCAATTACAGTTCTTGTATTGTCGTTTATTTATTTTTCGAGATTGTTGAAAATGGATAAGGTAATTAATTATCAGAAAATACCTGAATTCTGGATTATATTAGGAAACTTTGTTTTTTATATTGCATTTGTGCCGCTTTCACTGGTTACCGGCATCGGATTGGAAATCATAACGGCTTACTATATTGCTATAAATGTGTTGAATTATATTTTATATGGTTGCTATATTATAGGATTCTATGTTACATCAAAATGACACAATACTGCTGATTATTTTTAGTGTAATGCTGTTGGTGCTTTCACTGATGATTGTACTTTTTATAGTTTTTAATAACAGAAAGAATAAGTTAATCGCTCAACAAATACAAGCAAAACAAAGTTTTGAAAAAGAACTGGCAGAATCACAAGTAGAAATCCGTGAGGAAACTTTAAGAAATATCAGTTGGGAGCTTCATGACAATATTGGTCAGCTGATAACTCTGGCAAAAATTTATTTACAAAATTCTGCCGGAAATCCTGAGAAAATAGAAGAATCAGTAGATATAATCGGTAAGGCATTGAATGAAGTCAGAGCATTGTCCAGGTCGATTAATCCGGAGAGTTTTAAAAAACGAGGATTGATAGATTCAGTTAAAAACGAAATTGAGCGTTTTGAAAGAATGAAATTTATTGAAGCTTGTTTTGAAGTCAGAGGAGAGGTGTTTCAAATCCCAAATAAAGATGAGATTATTATATTTAGAATTCTACAGGAGTTTTTCTCAAACACAATAAAACACTCCAGAGCCACAAACCTGGATCTCGTTTTTGAGTATGAAAAAGATAATTTGCTGATAGAATGTATGGATAATGGAGTAGGATTTGAATTAAAGGACAATTATGAAGGTATAGGTCTT
>CAYFWH010000066.1:0-671 GCA_964346785.1 uncultured Weeksellaceae bacterium
TGTGGGTCACGAAATCTCCAAGCTGCAATGAAGTCAATTCTTTGAGTGTAATCGATTCTTTTTTTGCAAATGAATTTCTGAGATTATATTTATGGTATCTTTCAAAAATCTGGTGATCTGTAAAACAACTGATTTTCAAATCATCATCAATAAATCCTTTGTACAAAGAACCCAGCACAGGCACATAATTCACCTCTTTTCCAATGTCTTCAAAAATATCTTTGAATCTTTGAATTTGTTTTTCGGATGAACAAAAAAGATAATTCACAAATCCATCATTTTTGAGTTGACTAAATTCATCTGCAAGCATATCAAACTGCTTATTGAATGCAGGTTGTGGTCTTTGATTGAGTTCAAATTCAATGCTTTCCTTAAAATATCTGACAGATGAAAATTCTATGACCGGGAATTTCTCAATAGAAGATTTAAACTCATTTTCATCCAGAAATAATTCATTGGGAGAAACATGACTGATCTCGCCCGAAAGTTTCTCAAAAGCTTCTTCAGCCAGGCTAAAGTTTTTGTGAATTGCAGTTTGAATTACACTCAGATTGGTTGCAACCACAATGGTTTTATCAGAAATATATTCAAAGAAACTCTCTCTTTTGTCTGCTGCAAATTTGTTTTCTAAATTCGGAACAATCGAAAAAGAAGAAATCAACAAAAAAGCA
>CAYFWH010000066.1:681-10637 GCA_964346785.1 uncultured Weeksellaceae bacterium
GATTCTACTTCAAATCCAAAAAGTGACATTCTGTAAGGCTGTTCTTCCGAAAAGGAAAAAACATCTACAATTCCTCCGCGAATCGAGAATTCTCCAGGTTCATTGACAAAGTCAACTCTTTTGAAATCGTAAGAAAAAAGAAGTTCGTTTAGAAAATCAATATCGAAGGAATCATTTTCAGAAATTTTCAAAGTGTTTTTTGAAAGTGATTTTCGGGTAACAACCTTTTCAAACAATCCTTGCGAGTATGTGATTACAATTCTTGGTTTTCTTGCACCATTCAGTGTATTGAGCACTTCTGTCCTCAACACTACATTCGCATTGTCGGTGTGTTCAATTTCGTAAGGTCTTCTGTAGGATTCTGGCAGAAACAGGACTTCATCTCTGCTGAAAATTTTTTCAAACTCATTCAGAATGTAGGCTGCTTCTTCTTTGTCATCCAAAATCAACAATACAGGATTACCGGAATGTTGCAGCAATTGTGCACTCATGAAAGTCAGTGATGAACCGACTCTCCCGGAAGCATGAATCTTTGAAAGTTGATTTTTTTGAATTAAATCAATAGATTTATGTACGAAATCGGATGATTCGTATCTTTTTAATACATCTTGAATGGTCTTAATTTCCAAAACTTTGCAAAGTTAAGACATTTAATAAAAATGAATTCAATTATTTCTGTCTGAAATAAATATCAATTGGAACTCCGGTAAAATCAAAATTCTTTCTCAACTGATTTTCAATAAATCGGCGGTACGGTTCTTTGACATACTGAGGTAAATTTGCAAAAAACGCAAATTGTGGCGTCCGTGTCGGAAGCTGAGTCACATATTTGATTTTGATGTACTTGCCTTTGATTGCCGGTGGCGGAGTTGCCTCTATAATTGGCAAAAGTAACTCATTTAGCTTACTGGTCTTGATTCTTCTGCTTCGGTTTTCATTTACACTTACAATTGTTTCAACCGTTTTATGAACTCTTTGTTTGGTCAGTGCTGAAATAAATAAGATCGGAATATCGGTGAAAGGTGCAATTTTTCTTTTGATTTCAGCTTCATATTCTTTCATCGTATTGGTTTCCTTGTCAACCAAATCCCATTTATTGATAAGAATTACAACTCCTTTTCGGTTTCTTTCTGCCAAAAACAATAAATTTAAATCCTGAGATTCAACTCCTCTTGTAGCATCGATCATCAGCACACATACATCTGATTCTTCAACAGAACGGATTGCACGCATCACTGAATAAAATTCAAGATCTTCGCTGACTTTTCCTTTTTTCCTGATTCCGGCAGTATCAATCAATACGAATTCATGACCGAATTTATTGTAATGAGTTTCGATTGTGTCTCTGGTCGTACCGGCAATATCGGTTACTATATTTCTTTCCTCGCCAAGCAATGCATTGGTCAGCGTTGATTTCCCGGCATTTGGTCTGCCTACGATTGTCACTCTCGGTAATCCTTCAAAAGGATCCTGAAATTCGGTGTCATCAAAATGTAAAACTACTTCATCAAGCAATTCCCCGGTACCGCTTCCGGTCATTGATGAAATCGTATAAAATTTCTCGAAACCAAGGTTATAAAACTCATAGGAATCATCTAGATTTTTGTTTGAATCCACCTTATTAACAACAAGTAAAACCGGTTTTTCACTTCTTCTGAGCAGTTGTGCAACTTCTTTGTCCATATCGGTCAATCCAACCTGGTTGTCAACCATCAGCAAAATCACATTCGCCTCTCCTACAGCAAGTTCCACCTGTCTTCTGATTTCAACTTCAAAAGTATCGTCAGAACCAACGATATATCCACCGGTATCAATCACAGTAAATTCCTTACCGTTCCAGTCGCTTTTTCCGTAATGACGATCTCTGGTTACACCCGAAACATCATCCACAATCGCCTGTCTTTTCTGAAGTAAACGATTGAAAAGTGTTGATTTGCCGACATTTGGCCTGCCGACTATGGCTACAATATTTGACATGGCGCAAAGATAAACTTTTAAAAGTTTTTAGAATTCAAAAATATAAGGAAGCTTTCTATTTTCTTTTCATAAACATTTTTATTAGCCAGTAGAAAATCAGAACCGCAGCAAGTATAAGCAATAACAGCTGATAGTTCATCAAATTGTTGTCAATTATTTTTTGAGCTTCTTCATTCATGCTTTAAAAGTAATTTTAAAAATTAACTGAAACAAATCTTTCGTACTTTTGGATCAGAAAAATAATTATGAAAATTTCTCTCAGACTACTCATACTCTTTTGTTTACTCTTATTTCTGATTCATTTAAATTATCTTTTTCCGGATATAATGGAAGCCAGAAATTTTGTCACTGCAAGAGAAATGACCGATGACGGTAATTGGATCTTTACAACTCTAAATGGCGAGGTCCGTTATCAGAAACCACCGTTGCCTACCTGGTTAAGTGCAATTATGGGATTGATTTTCGGAAGCAATACACTTTGGGCTTTGAGAGTTCCTGCAGCACTTTCGAGTGTTTTTCTGATTTATTTTCTTTATCAATTCATTAAAAGGGAAACCGGAAGCAAAAGATTATCTGCACTGAGCACGCTGATTTTTTCAACTTCTTTTTTGGTTTTAATGATTGGAAAAAGGGCAGAATGGGATATTTACAGCTATGCTTTTGCACTGGCGGGCACTTATTATTTTTATCTGACTCTGAGAAGTAACCAAAAATCTTTTCTAAACTTTAGTCTTGCAGGATTATTTATCGGGCTATCGTTTTTGAGCAAAGGCCCTACCGGGATTTATGTTATCTGTGCACCTTTCTTTTTAGCATACTGGATTGCATACGGTTTTCCAAAAGTCAAATTGGCAGGATGGATTTGGATGGCGGCACTGGCTGCAATTATAGGATTGTCCTGGTATGGTGTTATTTATGCTTTTGACAAAGACAATTTACTTGAAATTCTAAAAATTGAATCTGAGGCGAGAGGAAACCGTGAGGTAAAACCAATAAGCAGATATTTGAGTTTCCCGGTTCAAACAGGCGTTTGGGCTATATTCTCTGTACTTTCTCTTATTTATCCGATTGTAAAAAAGAAAGTAAAAAATCAGAAACCTTATCAATTCTTTTTCTGGTGGACTGTGATTTGTCTGATTTTACTAAGTTTGGTTCCATCCAAAAAGGAGAGGTATCTTTTTCCACTGATGATTCCTCTGGCAGTCACGACAGGTTTTTATTTGTACACTTTGATTAAAAGTAAAAACATCAGTCAGTGGGAAAAAATTATTTCAAAAATCTCTTTCGGTCTTATCGGATTAAGCGGAGTTCTCAGTCCGATTCTGATTTTCGCATTGTTAAAAACCGAATTCGGATTTTATCCTTTAATGTTGTCAGTCAGTCTTTTTATCATCGGGTTTTTATTACTCAGAAATGTCTTTGGAATGACAAATTACAAAAAATCTATCGGTTTGAATATGGCTTTTGTTGCAGCGACAATGATTTTTGGTCTTCCGGTTATCGACAATTCCTTTAACAACAACCCCGGTTATCATTCTCTTGTCAGTCAAAAGGAAATGATAGAAAAATCGGGTTTAAAACTTTATGGAAACAATGCCTATTCGCCCGAAGTTTGGTTTAAATACGGAAAAATAATTCCTGAAATACACATTGAAAAACCAGAAACTATTCCGGTTGAAAATGAATTTTTCATGATTTCAATCCGTGATATGACAATCGATGAAATTTCTGAAGAAATGAAATCAACAGGTTTTGATATCACATTGATTGACGAATTGGATGACAATGAAGTCAAAGAAGGAATTAAAAATAATGTGGACAGAAAAAAACTTTATTTGTTCAAAGTTACGAAAACAGAAAAATAAATTACACGAAATCTATTCATTAGAAAATAAGCTGATAGAGCATTCTGAAAATGCCCGGGGCTACTTTTTGGTTATTTTTTTCTTCTATTGATTTTTTCACTTCATCTTCAAGTTCTTTTGACGGTTTAACAGGTGGCGGAAGGCTTTTTCCGTCATAAATCTGAGCTAAAATTTCTAACGGAGTTAAATCAGGGTTTTGAATAATTTCAATTTTCCATTGTTTGTTATTCACCTGAATTTCATCCAATAAAAATCCGGTCCAGGCGCCTATAAAATAGCTCTCACTATCCAGTCCCGGCGCCTCATAAGGTTTTTTATGTTTACTCTTTGCGAGGACTTTCAGCGCCTTTGTCAAAGTTTCTTCAGAATATACCTGTTCGGGGTAAGCACTGTATAAACTCGATGCTATTTCATAATAATGAGCAGTTCCTTCTATTCTGTCAAAATACTTTGCTGCTTTGTAATCATCGTTGTGATTCTCTTTATAATATTGATAATTAGACAATAATTGCAAAATCATTGAATCTCTTTCCTCAGTGGTTTCTGCAGTATATGCTTCCAAAATCTGTCTGAAAATAAGCATCCGCTCTATTCTTGAGTCAGTATCTTCAATTCTGGAATTTCTTGAGCGGTTTTCTATTTTTTCAGGATAAGCCCAGTTCTTGTCCTGCTCTGTCATATGAAACATTTCATGGTTAAAAGTCAGCAGCAAATCATAAGTACCCAAATACTGATATTTCTGATATTCCAATACATTTTTCAAACCGTCTTCTGACAAAGCAAGATAGACTCCTTTGACAGTATCGTTCTCAAATGGCGCAAAACCTATATTATATCTTGGCCTGACAGGGCAGATTTCTTTCAACTCTCTTTTTGTAAGCGATCTAACTTCACCATCAGCCGAAACAAACCAAATTTTATTGTTTTCAATACTTTGAACCACAGCACTCATATTGACTAGATGATTATCAGGCCACAATTCAGGTGCAATTTTGTTGTAATTTTTAATTTGTTTTGCAAAAACCGGAATGAAATCTTCAGCTGTTCCGGGTGCATTCTGACAATTCACACCAAAACAAAAACCATCTTCCTGTATATCATCAATTGTTGTAACTTCACTGTAGGGAACCGGATAAATAAATTTATGACCAACATAAACAGTTAGTAATCCCAAAATTACAACACCCACAAAAGTGTAAAAACCGAATTTTAATATTCTAAGAATCAATCTCATACCTTAATTTGTAATTACATTTATTAATTTAAGCCCTATCATATTTATCAATTTTTATACCTTTTTTTGAGGTTTAATTGATAATATATAAATAACCTTGTTTCATTTCTGATTTAACTGAGGTTACATTTTTTGTAAATGAATGGCACTTGATATTCAATTTACTTTTTCAATTGTAAAATTAAAAGAAATTCTGATTTAAACCATTCAATAATTTACAGACGCTTCTAAATTATCCGACCTCTGTAAATTCTCATTATCAAAATCCCTAAAATTCATTACACTCTGCTTATCTTTGCACTCCAAAACTCAGATTGAGATGAATAACCCAAAAAGATATACGGTCACCACAGCTCTTCCTTATGCCAATGGTCCGATTCATATCGGTCATCTGGCCGGTGTATATGTACCCGCAGATATTTTTGTGAGATACCTGAGAAGAAAAGGAATGGATGTTGCTTTTATCGGTGGCTCGGACGAACATGGTATTCCGATTACAATTCGCGCAAAAAAAGAAGGCACTACTCCTCAGGCGATTGTTGACAGGTACCATGAACTGATAAAAAAAACAATGTTTGAACTCGGAATTTCTTACGACCATTATTCAAGGACTTCAAATCCGGTTCATCATGAAATTTCAGCAGATTTCTTTTTGGATTTGTACAACAACGGAAAATTCACAGAAGAAGTTTCAGAACAATATTATGATCCGGAAGCAAAAGAATTTTTAGCAGACCGTTACATCATCGGTGAATGCCCGGTTTGCCACCATCAGGGCGCATACGGAGACCAGTGCGAAAACTGCGGAAGCACGCTGAGTCCGAGAGAATTAATCAATCCTCATTCTGCCTTGAGTGGAAGTAAACCAATTCTGAAAGAAACTAAAAACTGGTATCTCCCTTTGAATGAATATGAAGATTTTCTGAAAGAATGGATTTTAGAAGGTCACAAAAACGACTGGAAAACCAATGTTTATGGTCAGGTGAAATCATGGATTGACGACGGTTTGAAGCCGAGAGCGATGACCCGTGACCTCAATTGGGGTGTGAAAGTTCCTTTGCCGGATGCAGAAGGCAAAGTGCTTTATGTATGGTTTGATGCACCGATTGGGTATATTTCTTCGACCCGGGAATGGGCAGACGAAAAAGGAATCGACTGGAAACCCTACTGGCAGGACAAAGACACCAAGCTGATTCACTTTATTGGAAAGGACAACATTGTTTTTCATTGCATTATTTTTCCGTGTATGCTCAAGGCTCAGGGCGATTATATTTTGCCGGACAATGTTCCAGCCAATGAATTTATGAATCTTGAGAATGATAAAATTTCGACTTCCAGAAACTGGGCAGTTTGGGCACATGAATACCTTGAAGAATTTCCCGGACAGCAAGATGTTTTGAGATTTGTTCTGACATCAAATCTTCCGGAACATAAAGACAATAATTTTACCTGGAAAGATTTTCAAACCAAAAATAATTCAGAGCTGGTTGGTATTCTGGGGAATTTCATCAACCGAGTCATGGTTCTGAGTCATAAATATTACGACGGAATTGTTCCAGAAAAGACTGTTGATTTTGATGAAATTAATCAACTCAAAGAATTTGCGAAAAACATTTCTGAATACCTTGAAAAATATGAATTCAGAAATGCGTTACAGGAATATCTGAATCTTGCGCGACTGGGAAATCAATTTTTACAGGTTCAGGAGCCCTGGAAAAAACAAGATAAGCCTGAAGAAGTCAAAGGAATCATGTACACAGCGATTCAGATTGCTGCCATGCTGGCACAACTCGGTGAACCATTTTTGCCGTTTACTGCCGAAAAACTTTGTAAAATGTTTGATATGGAACTGAAAAACTGGAATGACCTGGAAGCAATTCAGGAAATTCTTCCTGCCGGACATCAGCTTAGAAAAACTGAACTGATTTTTTCTAAAATTGAAGATGAAGTAATCGAAGCACAAATTCAAAAATTATTAAATACAAAAGCTAAAAACAATATGACCAATCCGAATGCAGAGCCTCAGAAAGATGAAATTTAATTTGACGATTAAAAAAAAATAGATATGAGAACCGGAACAATTTTAGAAGCCGAAAAAGTTGAAAAAGCAGACAAATTACTCAAAATGAAAGTCGATACAGGAATTGATGTGAGAACTATTGTTTCGGGAATTGCTGAAAGCTTTTCTCCGGAAGAACTAATCGGCAAACAAGTGACTGTTTTGGTAAATCTCGCACCAAGAAAAATCAGAGGTGTGGAAAGTCAGGGCATGTTGTTGCTGACCGAAAAAGAAGATGGAAAATTGACCTTTGTCGTTCCTGAAGTAAAAACAGAAAATGGTTCAACCATTAATTGATTAGTTTTTTTAAAAATTTTCTAAAAAATGGAATTTATTCAATTTCTGATCGAATTACTGACCAATACCAAAGACACCCTGATGTGGTTGTTTGCGGAATACGGCACACTGATTTACGCCATCCTTTTTATGATTATTTTTGTCGAAACCGGCTTGGTTATCATGCCGTTTTTGCCGGGCGATTCACTTTTGTTTACAGCAGGTATGTTGTGTGCGGCAGAAGGCGGATTGAATATCTGGATTTTGATTCCACTGTTGATTTTAGCAGCTGTGCTCGGCGATAACACCAATTATTTTGTCGGCAGATTTTTTCACGAGAAAGTTTTGTCATGGAAGTTTAGGGGAAAACAATTAGTGAAACAGGAATGGTTGGATCAAACCCATAAATTCTTTGAAAAAAACGGAACAAAAACCATTATCATTGCCCGTTTTGTACCGATTGTCAGAACAATTACACCTTTTGTTTCGGGTGTCGGAAGAATGAATTACAAAGTGTTTCTTCCTTATGACATTTTCGGAGGAATACTTTGGGTAGGTGGTGTTACGACCATTGGTTATCTACTCGGACAAGTTCCGTTTGTGGAAAAACATCTTGAAAAGTTCATTATTGGAATTGTGATATTGTCTGTTATGCCAAGTGTATTTGAAACAATTAAAGCAAAAAGATCAAGTGTGAAAAACAAATAAATGAACCGGTATATCTTTTTATTTATCGCATTTTTTCCATTGATGATAAATGCCCAGTCCACGACCCCTGATAGTCCTGTCAAAAGACAAATCTTAGAAACTGCAGTTTTTCCGGGTTGTGAAAATGTCGGTCCTGCATCGATGATTACAGCACACAATCAATGTACGCAAAGTAAATTAAAAGAAATGCTTGATAAGAAGTTATCATTTTTCTTAAATGTAATTGATGATTTTAATACAGATTTTGCAACATGTAGAATACAATTTGTCATTAACAACAAAGGGAAAATAGAAGACATTGAAATTCCAGAAATTGAAACTCCTAATTATATCAATAAATTACTTGGCAACGCAAGTCTTGAAGCTTTTAACCAAATAAAAAATGAAATTCCTTTGATTGAGCCTGCAAAAGTTGAGAATGGTGAGCCGGTTAAAATCTTAATGGTACTTCCCGTTAAATATAAAGTTGAAAGTGATAAAAAATTAACACCCAACAAAAAATTTAATTATTCAGAAACCGTTTTACTCACATTGAAATCAGATAACGAAATTTATGAAGTAAGATCGGTCGAGAAAAGCGGAACTTACAAGGTTTATGAAGTATCCAAAAAATCAAAATTTATTAGTGAATTCGAAGATCTCACAGAGTTAATCAACACCGAGCCTTATAAATCAATTTATCTGAACGACGGTAAAAAACATTTGGTAACAGAAAAAAAACATGAAGGTAGTCTTCAAAGAGTATATCTTCATGACGACAACCCGGGTAGAATTTATATTTACACGGTTACCGGAAAAACTGAAAAGCTCTTGGGAAGCTATGATGCACCCATCTTTTCATGGATGAGTCAAATGACCTGGCTCTTGAGATAATTTTCAGTTATTTTCAAATCAATTTTTAAGAAAACCTTATCTTTAACGCCATTATGAAACATTTTTTACTGTTTTCCTTCTTTTTGATAACAACCCATTTTGGTTTTTCACAGCAACAACAATTGTATGTTGACAGAGAAGTAAAGGAAATGGCAATTTTCCCGGGTTGTGAACACATCAAAAAATCAAAGAAAAACGAATTGAACCAATGTATGGCTCAAAAACTGACCGAACTTTTGACCGACAAATTAGAAGGTTTTGATTTCGTGATGCAACAACACGGCATTAGTTATGCCTCTGCCAGAGTGCAATTTGTTATCAGTAAAGAAGGTGTAATTCTGAATGTAACCGAAGTAAAAGACAGTAATTCTGTTTTGGCACAGGCTTCAATCAATGCATTGAATCAAATTGCAATTGAAATTCCGCCGATAAAACCAGCAAAATTAAAAAATGGTAAGCCTGTCAATATCTTTTATCAATTACCAATCACTTATCAAATTGATTCTGAAGAAGCAACTTCATCAGCTCATGAATATCCGGTTGATGAAATAGTTCTGTTTACACTCGTTTCGGATGAACTTAATTACGAAGTCAGATTTTTCAAAAACAGACTGATTAAAGTTTATGAAATCAAAGACGGTGTAACTACATTTCTCGGAAAATTTCTGAGTATGAGTGAGGTTGAATCATCTGAGCCTTATAAAAGTTTGATTGAAAACGAAAGAAAAAAGGAAAAGACACTTATGGCAGAAGGCAGTCTGGATGATGGTGATTATGAGATGTATATTCACAATCTTTTTCAGAAAGACAAAAAAAGCAAACCTATTTTTGTTGAGATTGTCAGAAAAAATGACGAGGGAAGGCAAACAATACAAAATTTTGAAAGAGAAGGCGATTTCAACAATTCAAAATATGCACCTCCGATTTACAGAGAATAAAACCCAAAACTTATGCGTTTTCAGAA
>CAYFWH010000066.1:10647-11638 GCA_964346785.1 uncultured Weeksellaceae bacterium
TAATAAGTTGGAATTTAAAGATAATAAATTCGAAAACTTATTCGTTTTCATTACAAAAATCAGTCATACGGATTTTTCTGAATCCGATTTTCTGATTAATTTTGCAGTTCTAAAAAATTAAAAAATGTCAGGAAAGATTACACTTACTATGATTAAGCCGGATGCCGTAAAGAACGGACACATCGGAAACATTCTGGCCGATATCAGCAATGCAGGCTTCAAAATTATTGCAATGAAACTGACTCAGCTTTCTGTACAAGATGCTCAGAATTTTTATTCAGTACACAAAGAAAGACCTTTCTTCAATGATTTGGTTGAGTTCATGACTTCCGGTCCTATTGTTGCAGCAGTTCTTGAGAAAGAAAATGCAATCGAAGATTTCAGAAAACTGATTGGCGCAACCAATCCACAGGAAGCAGCAGAAGGAACAATTCGTCAAAAATATGCTGTATCGATTGATGCAAATGCAATCCACGGTTCTGACAGCGACGAAAACGCACAAATCGAAGCAGATTTCCACTTTTCGGGAAGAGAATTTTATAATTATTAATATTAGATTTTCAGAATATTACAAACCGTTGCAAATGCAGCGGTTTTTTTGTTTCTAAAAAACTTTTGGCAGCCAATACATTTTCACTAAATTTCGGCTTTGAAATGGAAAAAATCAGATGCAGCTGGGCGGGTAAAGACGAAATTTACATCAAATACCATGATGAAGAATGGGGTGTACCGGTCAGAGATGATCAAAAACAATTTGAATTTCTGAGTCTGGAAGCCTTTCAGGCGGGACTGAGCTGGATTACTATTCTGAAAAAAAGAGAAAATTTCAGAAAAGCTTTTGATAATTTTGATTACAAAAAGATTGCGCTATACAATGAAGACAAAATTCAGTCGTTATTAAAAGATGAAGGAATCATACGGAATCAACTGAAAATAAGAGCAACTGTAAATAACGCACAGGCTTTTATGAAAATTCAGAAGGAATTTGGTT
>CAYFWH010000067.1:0-246 GCA_964346785.1 uncultured Weeksellaceae bacterium
CCAGCTGATGATACCGGTCTGCCGTTCTGATAAGAACCATTAAGTGCATAGCCGGATCATTGATTTTAGATGCCAGTTCATTTGCCTTTAATGCGTCTTCAAGTGATTTCTCATAATCTCTTTTGCTGAAATGAGCATTGGATGTCAGCATCAATATATTGATCAGCCGTTCGGGTTCATCCAAGTTTTTTTCATAAAGGTCTTTTACGATTTCCAGTGCCTTATCCGGGTCGTCATATACATAAA
>CAYFWH010000067.1:256-3193 GCA_964346785.1 uncultured Weeksellaceae bacterium
TTGTAAAGGCTGTCAAAATCAGACTGACCATATAAAGTTGATTTACAAACAATTAATATTAACAATAAAAATATTTTATATATATTTTTCATCTACTGTTCTTTTACTGACTCTTCACTTATACCTTTTTTGATGAAATCTACAAAAACAATGGGCGAAACGCCGACAATCGATTTAAAAACCGTTGTAAAAGTGCTGTGTGATGAATAACCGCATTCTTCTGCCAAGTAACTAACTTTATAATTAAGGTAGCTGTGTTCATTTCTCATTTTATCGGTTATATAATTAATTCTTAACTCATTAATATATGTGTTGAAGTTTTTTCCCTTGTAGCGGTTAATAACTTCTGAAAGATATTTGTTGTTGGTGTTAAGTTGAGACGCAAGCTTGCTGAGCGACATATCCTTATTTGTGAACTTATTCGATGACTCAAATTTCTCAAGAGCTGTAAGCAGCTGTTTCTCACTTTCCTTAAGTTCCGTTTGTGGTTTCTCATTTTCTTCACTGACCGGTTCAGACTCTACTGTCTTTTTAATTATTTTTTCTGTGTTTTCTATCTTATCTTCTATGATTTCTACAGGTTTTTGTTTTTCCAGGAACTTCAGCATTCGGCTATACATCCTGATTTTATTCCTGTTTCTGATATAAAAAACGATTTTTAAAATTATTGCTGAAAGTGTCAGAATCAATAAAAACCAAATTATCTTTTTGAAACTGTTTTTTTTATGCTCCAAATGGATATTCAAGCCGTCCACAATTTGTTTGTGAGCTTCATTTGCTGCTCTCAATTCAATTTTTTGAGTCAGTAAACCCAACTCTTTTATTTTTTCACTTGTTTGCTTTAACTGATGAAGGCTGTCTAAAACAAGATAATTTGCGCCTAATCTTTCATACAGGTTTAAGTCTAAAAAAGCATTTCCCAAAATTTCAGCAGACTGAATTGATTTTTTGTAACTATTCAGTGAAGAAATAAAGTCCTTTTGCTTAAACAGAATATCGCCGGACAATTTATTGTAAAGCGCTGCTTTAAAGCCATTTAATTTATCAAACTCTAAGCTGTCAAAAGATTTTAATATCATTTTTGCAGAATCAATCTGATTATTCATCAAACTGAGTTCTGCATCTGCAACTTTGTCTTGCATGATTAAAGCTGCCTCTGCCGTTTCTGAGCTTTGAGTAATTCGTATATTTTCAACATCTAAATTTAGAAAACTTAAAATTCGAATAATTAACTGATTAATCTTTTCGTTGTAATCATAGTTTCCCACAGATTCTGAGTGCCTTTTTGCATCAAACAAATATTTGAGCGACAAATCAGTATTACCCGTTACATAATGAGACAAACCAATTAAATACAATGATTTAATTCTGTTGGGTTCATTATTTGCTATATTAAAAGTGTGTTCAGCAATTGTCTTTGCTTCTTCAGGGTTTGAAAAAACGAGTGTTTCCGCCTGAACCAGCAGCTTTTCAATTTCTAAGACTTGAGAATAGCAAAGGTTGGCGGCTACAAGGTAAATTACCAAAATAGAGTGTTTCAGGCGCATTTCTGTTTTTCAATTAAAAACAAAGATACAAGTTTTGAAATTTCAGTCAGGTTTTTTTAATAAAAATTGCTTTTTTTATTCCGGCTAATTCATGAATTATGCTGATTAATAATTACTGTAATATCTTTTGATGTAATCCATTGTTTGGCCAAAAATTGGTTTTGTAAACTCTATAAATAAATCCTGATCGTGTGGCGGCATCAGTGGCCTGGCCTTTGACAATGCGAGTTCTTCTTCGTTCAATGCTTTTTCATCTCCGGTAAAAGTCAGCCATTCATTACCCCACACAAATTGACCCGGAAATCTGTTGTTGTCCAGAATTCTGTTGCCGTCTGAATTAAAAATCCGCACACTCAGCAAGCCTTCTGACAAAACCTCTCTTTTGTATCTGGTCACATTTGCTTTGGCTGTGCCGTACACATTTTTAGTTTCACCATTCACCTGAGTTCGGCCGACTATAACATTTTTTTGTTTGGCTTCATAAGTCTCTTTACTTTCAAACATTCTTCCCACTACAAAATCCTCAAAATCAAATACCAGAAACTGATCCGGTTCTACTCCCTGACTGTTTGCTTCATTATAATTATAGAATTTCACAAAACGGTTTTTTGAAAATTTATTCATTTCACTCATCAAATTGTCGTAAAAGAAATCTGATGTCAGTTGATAACGACCTGGTGTTACCGGCTTCTCAACCACAACTTTTAAGGTTGCAACCCACAATGCCTGCTGAATTTTTTGAGAAGTATCTTTATATCCTTTTATGTAACCATCGGCTTTCAAATAAGCATAATAAGCCTGTCTTGCATCCATGATATTATTGGTTCTCAATAAATTTTCCGCAATCGTATATTGCTCTTCAGCAGCAAGAGGCAACACCTGATTCAGTTCATTATTGTAATAAGTAGGAGCACCTACCAATTGAATTGCTTTCGGGCTTCTCTGAATTTCATCAGCCAGCTTATTCAGACCAATATACTCATCTGCTGCCTGACTGTTTTTATCGGCAACATTGATGCTCATCACATTCTGAATTTTCTGTAAAGCAACCTGTTTTGCAAGCGGATAGGATTGTACAAGCACATTAGCAGCTTTTTTATTATTCGGATTCGACCGTAGTTGTTTCACCGCTTCCAAAGTTGCTTTGTGGTATCTCCCTTTTTCGAGTGATCTTTTGCCCGAAGAACAATTCATAAGAAATCCGACAGACAAAATAAAAATTAATCCAAAAGTAAATTTATTTCTCATAGCAGTTTGTTTTAAAGTTGAAAAAGCCAAATTACAATTTTTAAAAAAGTAAACTACTTTTTTTACAGATATTCCAACTTCTGTACCAACATATTTTTCTGAATTCACTTCTGTTTAATTTATAAATTTCATTAAAAAAAAA
>CAYFWH010000067.1:3203-8320 GCA_964346785.1 uncultured Weeksellaceae bacterium
ATTAATTGATTATAAATTTATTACACGCTATTGTTTTGGTTAATCTTGTTCCTGTTTTCTTCAATTAACAAAATTTAACATTACTCTATCAATTAATTGGCGTATTCTTTGTATTAAAATACACATTTTAGCATAAAAATAATATGATATATGCAGAATGAACTAACTTCAACCGATATCAGACAAATCAGCGAAGAGATTGAGCGGGAGAGTCACACTATATACAGACTTTCAGATGAAATCAATAAAGTAATCGTCGGTCAGAACAAAATGATTGAAAGTTTACTGATTGGGTTACTCGCAAACGGGCATATATTGCTCGAAGGTGTTCCCGGTCTTGCCAAAACACTTGCCATTAAGACACCTTCTGAAGCGGTAAACGGTTCTTATTCAAGAATACAGTTTACGCCCGATTTATTGCCTGCAGATGTATCAGGAACTTTGATTTATAACATCAAAGACAGTGAATTCATCATCAAGAAAGGACCAATTTTTGCGAATTTTGTTTTGGCTGATGAAATCAACCGGTCTCCTGCAAAAGTGCAGTCTGCTCTGCTTGAAGCCATGCAGGAAAGACAGGTAACAATTGGCGACTCAACGCATAAACTCGAAAATCCGTTTTTGGTACTCGCAACTCAAAATCCGATTGAACAGGAGGGAACTTATCCGTTACCCGAAGCTCAGGTTGACCGCTTTATGCTCAAAACCGTAATATCATATCCTGACAGAGAATCAGAAAGAACTGTTATCAGAAACAGTATCAATGACAGTTTTCCGAAAATTGAGAAAGTAATCGGACTTGATGAAATTCTGAGACAGAGAGAACTGGTGAAAAAAGTATATATGGATGAGAAAATTGAGAAATATATACTCGATATTGTCGATGCAACCAGAAATCCGAATCAATATAGATTACCTAAACTCAGCTCATTAATTTCGTATGGTTCCTCGCCAAGAGGTTCTATCAATCTTGCTTTGGCTGCAAGAGTTTTTGCATTTCTCAGAAGAAGAGCTTATGTAATTCCTGAAGATGTGAGAGCGGTGAGTAAAGATGTTTTGAGACACAGAATTGGGCTGAGCTACGAGGCTGAAGCAGAAAATATAAGTTCAGACCAAATAATCGAAGACATACTGAATTCGGTTCCTGTTCCTTAAATTTAATCGGTCACAAACCTCTTACAACTTTTAAACCCATTCTTTATTTTGGATACCAAAGAAATCATTAAAAAAGTCAGGCTGATTGAACTGAAAAGTCGCCGCAATGCAGACAATATCTTCATGGGCGAATACCAGAGTTCATTCAAGGGCAGAGGTATGATTTTTTCTGAAATTCGTCCGTATCAGTACGGCGATGATGTCAGAAATATAGACTGGAACACTACTGCCAAATACAACGAACCCTATGTGAAGATTTTTGAGGAAGAAAGGGAAATGACAATGCTGCTGATGGTAGATGTAAGTGCATCCAATCAATTTGGAACACGAAAACAATTTAAGTCAGAAACAATTGCAGAAATTTGTGCGACTCTCGCTCTTTCTGCTGTCAAATTTAACGATCTGGTAGGATTGATTCTTTATACAGATGAGGTTGAGTTGTATATTCCACCCAAAAAAGGAAGGAAACATGTGTTGAGAATTATCCGTGAACTGATTAATTTCGAGCCTAAAAATAAATCTAATAATCTTTCAAATGCACTTAGATTTCTGATTGATTCATTCAAAAGAAGAGCAAATGTTTTTATTCTTTCGGATTTTATTGACGACAGCAATTATCTCAAAAATCTGAGAGTTGCTTCAAAGAAACATGACCTTGCCGGAATCAGAATCAATGACGAAAGAGAATATATTTTGCCTGATGTGGGTATGGTCAGACTCAGAGACAACGAAACCGGAAAGATTAAACTTATCAATACTTCTTCGCCCAAAACCAGAATGGAATACCGTGAGTATTTTCTGAATATGAACAAAAATTTTGAACAAAATTTCAGACAATCGGGCGCCGGAACACTTCAAATTCAAAATGGGGAAGACTTTGTGAAACCTTTGTTGAACTATTTCAAAATACATGCTGCAAAATGATGAACTGTTTTTTGAAATTGAATTGGTATTCAACTTTTTTTGCAAAAAGTATTTCTTTCTTATTGATGTTTTGCTCAATTAATGTTTTGGCGCAAATCGATACAAAAATTGACACAGCCCACATCAAAATCGGAGAACCAATTGAATACAAACTAAGTGTTGATATAAAAAATGATTCAGAAATTATTCTGCCCGAATTAAAGGACACGCTAAGCAAACATATAGAAATACTCGATCAAAAAACAGATACGGTAACCGAAAACGGACAGAAAAAATTAGTCCGGAAATTAACTCTTACAGCTTTTGATCCCGGAGATTATCTAATTCGTTCACAAGCTGTTGTAATTGGAAAAGACACTTTGCTTTCACATGCTTATGAAATCAGAGTTGACGATGTGGTCATAGATTCTGCAAATCTTCAGGGTTTTCCGATTAAACCAATTATGGAAGAGTCTTATACCTGGCTTGAGTACCTGAAAAAATACCGGATGACGATTGCGTTTATTGTTTTAACACTAATTGCGCTTATAGCTATCTGGCTGGTATTCAAAAGTTTTAAAAATAAAAAACAAAACAAAAAGTATATTCAAAAAACGCCGTATCAGGAAGCAATCGATGCTTTGAAAATACTTGATGATAAAAAATATATTTCAAAAAGACAGTTCAAATCGTATTATTCAGATTTGTCATTTGTACTAAGAAAATATCTTGGAAGAGTTTTTGAGTTTTCTTCTCTTGAACTTTTGTCTGATGATTTGGTAAATCACTTCAAAAATACCGGGCAATTTGATGACAAAGAACTGGCCAAACTCAAAGAATTTTTATTTGATTCTGACCTTGCAAAATATGCAAAATCGGTTCCTGAAGAGCATAAACACGAGATGTACAGAAACTGGGTGGGAGATTTAATCGAAAAATTAAAACCAGTTGAAAAAGAGGATGAAAATGATGCTAAACATAAAAATTGATTGGTGATGGATGGTTTTAATTTTCAATATCCGTGGATTCTGTTTTTACTGTTGCTGATTCCGTTCTTGATTTTTTTGAAATTTAGCAGAAAAAAAAGTCCGGCTTCAGTAAAAATTTCCAGTCTGAAGCCATTTGGTGACTCATACAGCCTGATTGCTGAAATGAGGCCTCTTCTCTTTTTTCTCAGATTAATTGCCCTCTCACTAATCATCATTGCACTGGCAAGACCCAGACTGACTGAAACGGCAACCAGCATAAAATCAGATAAAGGAATTGATATCATGCTGACTGTAGACACCTCGTTGAGTATGCTTGCAAGAGATCTTGAACCCGACAGATTGGAAGCACTGAAAAAAGTTGCAATAGAATTTGTCAAAGCACGGCCAACAGACAGAATCGGACTTGTTGATTATTCGGGTGAAGCGGTTATGAGAGTTCCTTTGACAAGCGATCATAAACTGCTTATTGAGGAAATTAAAAACTTGAAATCCGGAAATCTTGCTGACGGTACAGCTATTGGTGTTGGTCTTGCAACAACTGTTAACAGACTGAAAGACAGCGATGCTAAAAGTAAAATTATCATACTTCTGACCGATGGTGTTGAATCAATAGATTATGAAAATGACTTGCTTTATATTTCTCCCAAAGAAGCCGGAAAAATTGCAGCTGCAAAAGGAATTAAAGTTTATACAATCGGAATTGGAACCAATGGAAATGCTCCTTTCCCGAGTGGAAGAAATATGTTCACCGGTGAAATTATGTTCAGTATGCAACCGGTAGAAATTGATGAGATTTCTATGAAATACATTGCTCAGATAACAGGCGGGCAATACTTCAGAGCTACCGACAATGAAACATTAAAAGAAATTTATAAGCATATAGATCAACTTGAGAAAACTGATATTAATGAAGTTAAGTATTACAATTACACTGAACTGTTCGGTAAATTTTTGACATGGGCATTGATTTTGCTGATAATTGAACTCCTGCTTCGAAAAACAATTTATAAAGAACTGAATTAATGGATTGGGGTCATCCTGAAAATATTATCTGGCTTTTTGCAGTTCCGGTTTTTATCGGTTTGTCAATCTATGTTTACAGATGGAGAAACAGAGCAAGGAAGAAATTTGCAGATCCTGACCTGATTCAGAAATTATTTCCGGGTCATAATTCCGGTCGTTTTTGGTTCAAAACGATTTTGATGGCGGTCGGTTTGACTTTAGGAATATTGGCGTTGATGGATCCGCTCTATGGTGAAGAAGAAGTTTTGGCCAAAAGAGAAGGAACCGATATTATATACGCACTTGACCTTTCAAACAGTATGTATGCAGAAGATGTGGCGCCCAGCAGACTTGAAAAATCAAAAAAAATAATCACTGAATCATTGTCCCGACTGGGAGGTGACAGAGTAGGATTAATTGTATTTGCTCAGGACGCCTATATGATTTCTCCACTCACAACAGACTATAATTCAATAGCTTCATTTGTTGAAAATGCTTCTCCTGATATGATTTCAAATCAGGGTACAAATTTCTTGTCAGTGATAGAAACTGCTGATGAAATGTTCAAAAAAGTTCCTGTCGCATCAAAACTTTTGATTGTAATTTCAGACGGTGAAGACAATGAACAAAGTCTGTCGAAGGCGATAACTCTTGCAAAAAGCAATAAAATTAAAATTGTATCGGTTGGAGTGGGTACAGCTTCCGGCGGACCAATTCCAATGGACTACAATGGTTTTGAAGAATATAAAATGGATCGCTACGGTGATATTGTGATTACTAAATTTGATGAAAGAACGCTCAAATCTCTGGCTCAGTCATCTTCCGGAATATATATCCGTGCTGAACAAACTAATTCAGCTGTAGATAAAACACATTCATTTATTAATCAAATGCAGAAACAAGAACACGATTCTTCTGCTTCGATGGACAAAAAACATGTTTTTCATTGGTTTTTGGGGTTGGCTTTTATCTTTATTTTTATAGATACTTTAACATCTGAGACTAAACTTTTTAACAACAAAAAGTAATAATTTTGACAACTGAAATGACCACCTTAAAATACATATT
>CAYFWH010000067.1:8330-11115 GCA_964346785.1 uncultured Weeksellaceae bacterium
TAACAATTCTTGTTCTTTTTATTGCAACAACAACTGCAACAGCACAAAATCTGAGCGTAAAAGAGCCTGTCATAAAAGGCAACAAAAGCTATGAACAGGAAGATTATATGAAAGCTGAAACTCAATATAAAACAGCTTTGATTGAAGATGAAAATTCTGTCAAAGCAAATTATAATCTCGGCAATTCACTGTACAAACAAAAAAGATATGATGAGGCAAGAGCTCATTACAATAAAATTATTGATAGTGAAAGTGCTTCTCAAGCTGATAAAGCAAGTGCCTATCACAACATAGGTAAAAGTCTGATGGATGAGGAAAATTATGAGAAAGCAGCAGAGAATTTCAAAGAATCTCTGAAACTAAATCCTAAGGACGATGAAACCAGATATAATTATGCACTCGCCAGAAAAAAGTCCGAAGAGGAAAAAAGTCAAGATGAAAAAAATGAATCCGATTCTGATGGCAACAATAAAGACAAAAATCAGAAAAAAGACGAAAACGAAGATGGCAGTGATAAACAGGAGCAAAATGATGACGGAAATCAAGATCAAGATGATAAAGACAATCAAAAAGATAATTCTGACAAAAGTCAAAATCCTGAGCAAAACATTGAAAAAGGGGATGACAGCAGAAATGAACCTCAGCAAAGTATGAGCGAACAAAGACAAGACGCAATGCTTGAAGCACTGGGACAGCAGGAGCAATCAACGATGAGGAAAATAATGAATCAAAAGACCAAGGGAAAAAGAAAAACAACTGAAAAAGACTGGTAATGCAAAAACATTTACTTTTTGTTTTATTATTTTTAGGCGTTTTCTCTGTTTTAAAAAGTCAGGAAATCACCTTCAAAGCGCAAGCGGACAAGACCGAAGTATCGGTCAATGAACGATTTGCTGTACAGTTTATTTTGACTTATTCTCAAGAAATCATAACGGTTGATAAGGCAATGAGTCTGCCTGATTTTGGTGGTCTACATCAACTTGGAGAATCTAACATCAACAGTTTCCAATTTTCTAACGGTGTCGCAATCAACCAATCCGGCTTTGAGGCTATACTAATTGCAGACCGTGAAGGAACATATACCATAGGCAGTGCCGTAATTAAGTTAAACGGAAAAGAATACAAAACAAAGCCAATCAAAATTACTGTAAAGAAAGGACTGAAGCCTAAAGAGCCGGCAGGTCAGAGAATACAGGAGGCTTTTATCAGTGCAGAAATTACCGACGAAAATCCGTTTATCAATCAGGAAGTAATTCTGGTTGTGAAAATATATACCCGAAATTATGCTATCCTGCAAAGACTAAGAAATTACAAAGAGCCCGATTTCAATGATATGATTGCAAAATATATCAGCGAAAAACCGGAAAATGATGAAAAGCAGGTGTTGATTAATGGTCAGACGTATTTTTCAAAAGAACTCGCCAGATATGTGTTGTTTCCGCAGAAAACCGGCGAAATAGAAATAGACCCATTCTCTGTCAGCATACTTGTTTCAAGTTTTTATGGCTCCGAAAATATTCCGCTGAGTACCGAACCGATAGTAATGAATGTCAAAAACCTTCCTACTGCAAACAGACCTTCGGACTTCAGTGGTGCAATTGGTAATTTTGATATCAACACAAACCTGTCTAAAAACTCAGTAAAGGCAAATGAAACCGTAAGCCTTGAGGTAGAAATAATTGGCTCCGGAAATTTGAATACGCTGAAAATGCCAAAAGTTGAAGTTTCTGAAAACATCGAAACTTTTAATCCCAAAAAGAGAGATGCTTACGAGGCAAGACCCGGTGGAATCAAGGGAAAAATTGTGGAAACCCATTTATTGGTTCCTCAATACGGAGGAGATTACACTATCGGCCCGGTAAAATTCAATTATTTCGACCCCGAAAAGAATAAATATGTAAGTATTCATTCAGAGGAATTTAAACTAAAAGTTGACGGTCCTCTGCCTGAAAAGAAAAAAGATGAAGAAGAAGTAACCGACATCATTCAGCAGGATAAAGCTAATGCCGACACCCGAAACACTTCCATAATCCCCGAGAAAATCAATGAAGTCGGCGAAAGAGTAACCAGAACTGTTGAGAACAAAAACGGCTGGATTTGGATAATTTCTGTTGCCGGACTTGCTCTGCTCGCTCTTGTTTTTGTCAGAAAAAAAGGAAAATCAGAAAATGTTTTTGGAGAATTTAGTTCCAAAACTGATGATATGCTCAAAGATTTGAAAAAATTGAGCGGCGGTTCTGACAAAAATGAATTTTTAGATTTACAGGAAAAAATTCTGACTCAGATTGGTATGTTTTACAGTCATACTTCATTGTCAGACTTCACTGAAAACGAAGTTGCCGACAAACTCAAACCCAAATACGGAGAGCTTTCGGATAAGTGGAAAAGCCTGTTACTCGAATGTAAACAATCCAAGTACAGACTGGATAACTACACAAGTGGTTTTATTGAAAAATATGAGCAAACTGCAGAACTTTGGAAATCTTTTAAGAAATACACCCGCTAAGATTGTGTTATCTCATACACCGGCTATAACTTTGCAAAAAAAATAAAATGAAGGAATTTTTTCTTGATTTTTCATTTAAGGAAATCGGAGCTTGTTTTGCAGTACTTTTTGCTGTAATCGACGCATTGGGTAGTATTCCAATAGTTGTCGATATTCGAAAAAAAGTTGGTAAGATTCAATCAGAAGAAGCGTCAGTTGTCGCCGGATTGATTATGATTTCCTTTCTTTTTTTTGCAAATAAAATATTGAATATCGTCGTAAGTGCTTTTTACTTTTTTT
>CAYFWH010000067.1:11125-11476 GCA_964346785.1 uncultured Weeksellaceae bacterium
GGTGCAGGTTCTCTGACAACCGTACTTACACTAAGGGCAGAATTTTCGGATATCAACATTATCATTGCCATTATCCTAAATATGGTTATTGTTTATGCAATTCTGAAAAATGCCGGAAAACTCGAAAAAGTTCTTGGACAAGGCGTTATGTCTGTCCTCAACAAAGTTTTTGGTGTAATTCTACTGGCAATTGCAGTTAAACTTTTTGTCTCAAATTTCGGTGCCTTATTCGTTCAAAGCTTTTAAATATGAAAACCTTTTTATACATCATTTTATTTATCATCCTTGGCTCTGTATTCTACAACCTTGCTTCTTACAATTATAATCTGAGTCTGATGTATGACGAAAACA
>CAYFWH010000068.1:0-11265 GCA_964346785.1 uncultured Weeksellaceae bacterium
CTTAATATAAGGTTTGGAGTCAACAATAAAAGAAAGAAATGTTATAATAAAACATGACTCAGGTCATTTATCGTATTAGTTACTCTTTGCTGTTCAAAGGGTTCAAAAATCGGATAAAAATGTCTTTTATTGTAATGTGTCACTAAATCTTATAGTGAAATTAATGAAAAATACTTTAACATTTAGAATAATTCTAAATAAGTAAAAGAAATATGATTTTTTAGAAATCTAATTTTATTTTAGAAGCACTGGATTTATATCGAGAATGTTTTCAGATTTATATTTATCTATAAATAATGCCAAGGCTCGTAAGCAAAACCCTTTCTGCCGGGTTTGTTGGTATAAACAAGATAAAAACCATATTTTTTTGAGTTTTCATCCAGCCAAAGTTTAAACTTTCTCATTCTGCCGCCTTCGTTAAAGTGTACTTCGCTCAACGGATTGGAAGGAATTCCTTTGGTCGAGTCAATAATGTCCAGGTCGGTTCCCCAGTGATGTCTTGAAGTCCCCGGGATAGTGCTGTACTGAATAATTTTTTCGATTGTTTTTTGATGTGAGAATCCCTGTTTTCGATAGTTCTTGTATTTTCTTTCCCAGATTCCATTTTGATGAGAATAACTTCTGTAACTCGAAACTACATAGATATTGAAGCCCTTTTCTTTTGCGGCTTTTTTCATTAAATCAAACTGTGTCTGAACTTCTTTTCTCAATTTGAAACCGTCACCAAAAAGTGAAGGATTTCCTTTGCCTATTAATTCATCTTCGGAAAATTCATTGATATTGTCAATAGAAAACTTTGGATTTAAGATAATCAAACCACCCATCAGTGATGTTTTTTTTATAAAATCTCTTCTTTTCATCTGTTTACCTTATTTTGATGTTTCCGCCTGCAACTGTTTTCTGATCGACTTCCGGGTTTCCGTAAATTTCTATATTTCCGCCTGCTCTTGTTTTGGCATTTACATAATCAGTCGCATAAATTTCAGAATTTCCGCCTGCGTTTACAGTTACATTTGTAGTTTTGGTTTTGAGTTGTTTTCCGTCATAATAACCACCCGAATTGCAAACAATATCCTGTGAACCTGCATTACCACTAATTTCAATTACACCTCCCGAATCAAGCCGGGCATCGATTGAGTTTGTGTTTACATTTAAATTAATTAGACCGCCTTTGTTGGCATTCAAAGATAGAGACGGAGTACTGACTGTTTGTGCCGAATAAATTGTCGCACCTTCTTTCACTGCAATTTTGTAAATTGTATTGTAATAAATTTTTACGGTTGTTTGTTCGCCTTTTAGAAACTGATCGAGTTTCATTCTGATTTTGAGCGTATTGTTTTTATTTATAACCTGAACGCTTTCGGAGTTCTTACCCGAAATTTCAACGAAATTTCTATCAGACGGAATTAATTCTGCATTGATTTGATCATAAACTTCAATCGAATTAAAATCACCTACATTTTGTGTCTTTTGTGAAAAGGAATTAATAAGAAACAAACTTAAAAAGATTGAAAAAAAGGTTTTCATAAAATAATATTTTGATGAATTATGTCAAAGACTAAGCCAAAGATAGAATAGATTTTTTGAATGTTCTTTTTTCTTTTAAAAACATAAAAAGTGGAGTAAACCCCACTTTTTATGTTTTTAAGAATTTTAATTTTATTTCTTTATAATTTTAGTTTTCAAACTTGTTTTTCCGTCATTGACTTCAACGATATAAATTCCTTTTCCAAGTTCTGAAATATCAAAACTTGTTTCACGGTGAAAGGTTTTGATTGTTTTTCCATTCAAATCAGTAAGTGTTACTTTCAGATTGTTCAGATCAAAATCTGATTCCGGGTATTTTAGTTTAAATTCTGTATCAACAGGATTTGGATAAACCAATAAATTTCTATGATTCAAATCTGTAACTCCTGCTGTTTCTTCGTAATAAACCCAGAAATTATCGATTAATAAAGCAAATAAATTGTTTGAGGTATATTCAATTGCAAGATATACGGATTGGCCATGAAATTCACTTATATCGTAACTGTAATTGATCCATACTTTTCCGTCATCCATCGTCACAGCGTCAATCTGAGTAAAGCTGCCAAGGTCAGTATCTGTTGTTGAAACCCAAACGCTGAAAGACTCTTCCGGAAAGAATCCACTGGGTGCTTTTGCTTCAAAATTCCAAAAGATTGCGGACTCTTCAGGTAACTCAATTTGTGGTGAAATCAGCCAGTCACTGTTTTGGCCCTGGTATGAAAACTTGGCAAGCATATATTTTTCACCTGAATTTGGAATAGGCGAAAAATCCCAGTTATAAGTTGTAACATCGTCAATTGGCGGTGTTGTGTTGAACGGATTGAATACAATCCATGCATTTGCAATCTCCTGATTTGGGAAATTCACATCTGCAAAACCGGTGTTGTCGCTGCTCCCGTCAGCATTGATATTCAACCAGTCACCGATGTCTTCGATAATGAAATCATCATAAGATTCAAAATCTTCTTCGAAAATTGTAACCTGTTGAGCATTTGCAAAAGAAAAAACTGCCAGACAGACAGCAAATGATAAAAATTTCTTCATAATTGTGTTGTTTTAATAGTTAATTGCAAAGTTATTAAAAATTATTTATTTATAAATTTCTCTCAAATTCATTCAAATCCATTTTTAACCAATCCGGAATTTCAATCGACTTTTTTTGTTGAATATCTATCAATACCTGAACGCTTTTCCCTTTCGCATGAATGATTTCACTTCCGTCAGAAGCTTCACTGATAATGAGATACTCGATTTCAAAACTTTTATTTCCAAGCTTGGAAGTTCTCGCTTTAATCATCGGTTTTTTGGAAATCAAACTGAGTTCTTTGTAATAATCGCATTCAATATGTGCAATTACAAACATGTGTTTTGTCCAATCCCAATTTTTGGAAACAGCGGGCATATATGCTGCACGGGTATTCTGAAAATAATCAATATAATAGACATTGTTGACATGCCCCAATGCATCCATATCATTCCATCTGATGTTGAGCGGCATTGAAAATTTGAATAATTCGGACATTCTTTAATTTTTTAGTGTGTATTTAAAAATATTTGTTTCGTTTTTATCATCATCTGCATCCTCGCATAAAATAAATTCAATGAAATCTTCAGTTTTTTTAATTACAGAAATTCCTTCAATCTTGTGTTTATTGGTAATAATTTTGAATTCTTTCAGGCTTAAATCTTCTGTATTTATAATCCCGATTGCACTGCCGAGGACTTCTCCGTCATCATAGGTTGAATCGCCGGCTTCTGCACTTGCTGTAAAATAAATTTGATTTTCAAAACAACATGCATCTGTGAAACCAAACCGAACATTGTTTGTCACAGGTAATTCAACGGGAATAAATTCTGTTTTTTGACCGATTTTGAATATGCCGTTTTTCTTTTCGGGACCATTTCCGCGGTTGAAAAATAAAGTTTTATTTTCACCCAAAATTACACCTTCTATATTGAAGTCATCTTCAGTTATACCCGAAGAATCCATCATTTGATGATATAATTTCTTTAGCGATTTTCTTTTTTTGACTTTCAGTGTATCAGAGTCAATGATTAAATGCTGACAGCGATTTTTTGCTGAGCCGGAACCGAAAATATGAATCTCATTGTTCTTTATTGCAATAGATTCAAAGTCAGGTTTAAAAGATTTTATAATTCCCTCTTCCTGATTTTGATTTTCACTCAGGTTGATTTTTTTTAGATTTTTATTTTCTAACGAATAGATATACAGGACAAAAGAATCATCAGAAATCAACAACAACCTACCGTTTTCATAGATCAAACCGGACGCACCGTTGATTCCATTAATTGTAGCAAAATGATTCAATTCATTTTCCAAACTCTTGATTATCTGAATTTAGAGTATATTTCAATTACCCCGTTTTTGCCTTTTTCACCATATTTCTCGATAGCTTTCTCGTTCTTCAGAATTTCGATTCGTTCAATATCTTCCGGATCTATCTTATTTATTTGATCGATAGTAACCTCCTTTCCATCAAAAATATAAAGCGGCTGAGCCTCTTCTTTTATTTCTTCGGTAACTTCTGTCCGGGTTTGACGATCAACTTTGATGGTGTCATTTTGAGCTTTTCCCAAAAAAGGAATCAGGACTAAAATAAAAATTAATTTTTTCATTGTTTTTATTTAAAACTCTTCAAGGTTAATAAAAAACCCTGAAGAGTTAATTTTATTAAACCTTGTCAATTATTCTCCGGCAACAATCTCACCTATTCTCACAATAACTTCTGTTGCTTTGGCCATTGATTCCAAAGGAACATACTCATAAGGTCCGTGGAAATTGTGTCCGCCAGCAAAAATATTCGGACATGGCAATCCCATAAAACTCAGTCTTGCACCGTCTGTTCCGCCACGAATTGGTTTGATGTTTGGCGTGATGCCTACATCTTTTAATGCTTGTTCAGCAATTTCAACAGATTGGAATTTTTCTTTGACTTTCTCAATCATATTGAAATACTGGTCACCCATTTCCAGTTCAATTCTGTCTTCACCATATTTTTCTTTCAATTCTTCAACAGAATCTTCTATTAGTTTTTTTCTGGCTTTAAATTGCTCAAGGTCATGATCACGAATGATGTACTGAAGTTCTGCTTCAGAGACATTACCGCTCATTTGAGTCAGATGGAAAAAACCTTCTCTGCCTTCGGTGGTTTCAGGAACTTCATCACCGGGAAGGAAGTCTGCAAATTCTCTTGCCATGGTCGATGCATTGACCAGCAAACCTTTTGCGTAACCGGGGTGAACGCTCTTGCCATGAAATTTTATATGTGCGTAAGCTGCATTGAAATTCTCATATTCCAATTCTCCGATTTCACTTCCGTCCATTGTGTAAGCCCATTCAGCACCAAATTTATCAACCGGAAAGAAATCGGCACCTCTTCCGACTTCTTCGTCAGGAGTAAAGCCAACTGCAATTCTGCCGTGTTTGATTTGTGGGTTTGCAATCAGGTATTCCATTGCAGTTACGATTTCTGCAACACCTGCTTTGTCGTCTGCACCGAGAAGTGTGGTGCCGTCTGTGCAAATGATTGTTTGACCTTTGTATTGTTT
The DNA here is from genome assembly GCA_964346785.1 of uncultured Weeksellaceae bacterium. Taxonomy (GTDB): domain Bacteria; phylum Bacteroidota; class Bacteroidia; order Flavobacteriales; family Weeksellaceae; genus Moheibacter. The sequence goes on from CAYFWH010000068.1 coordinate 5,098, forward strand.
CAAATCTTCAAACTCATCAGGACTCAGCGTCATTTTATCATTCAGTCTGATATCACCGCCATCATAATTTTCAATGATTTGAGCTTTTACATTTTCACCCGAAAAATCAGGTGAAGTATCAAAATGAGATACAAAACCGATGGTTGGAACTTCATGTTCGATATTTGAAGGCAGAAATCCCATAACATATGCGTTGTCATCGATTGAAACATCTTCAAGGCCCAGTGATTTAAGTTCTTCAAAGAGATATCTGGCGATATCCCATTGTCTTTCTGAGCTTGGGAATTCATCTACAAAAGGTATGCTTTCAGAATAGAAACTAACATATTTCAAAAATCTTTCTTTTAGCTTTTTGCTCCAAATTTTATCCATTTCTCTAATTTTTTTTTGTAAAAGTAGGAAATTCTATATCTTTCGGCTTGCAAAAAGTGAAGAAAAATTAATGATGGAAAAAATCAAAATAATCGAATGCCCCAGAGACGCGATGCAGGGCATACACGATTTTATTCCGACTGACCAAAAAATAGAACATTTGATCAAACTGCTGAGGGTTGGTTTTGATACCATTGACAGTGGTAGTTTTGTTTCACCCAAAATTATTCCTCAAATGGCAGATACCGCAGAATTAATGGATGCGATAAAGGATGTGCCACACAGTTCAAAACTTTCGGTTATTGTGGCCAGCGAGGGAGGCGCTGAAAGAGCTATGAAACATGACAGCGTAGATATACTCGGTTTTCCTTTTTCAATTTCGGAACAGTTTCAAATGGATAATACTCATAAAACCAGAGATCAGGCTTTTGAAACCATAAAAAATATTCAAAAAATTATTGAAAACTCAGACAAGGAATTACTGATTTATTTCTCTATGGCATTCGGGAATCCTTATCAGGATGAATGGAGTGTTGATTTGGTTAAGGAATGGACTGCCAGATTTGCTGACATTGGTGTTACAAAAATTAATTTGTCAGACACAACTGCAATGGCTCATCCGGAAGATATTGAAGATTTATTCAAAACACTGATACCTAAATATTCTGAAATTGAATTCGGAGCACATTTTCATGCAGAATACAATGAATGGTTTGCAAAAATTGATGCTGCCTATCAAAACGGTTGCAGAAAATTTGACGGAGCAATTAAAGGATTCGGCGGTTGTCCGATGGCTAAAAATGATTTGGTCGGAAACACTGCAACAGAAAAATTAATCACTTATGCAGAAAGCGTAAAAGCAGATCACGGTCTTGATTTAATGGCTTTTGAATCAGCTTATAATTCAGCAATGATGGTAATGGGATAATTTTTTCAATAAAATTCGTTTAATAAACAGAGTGAACAGGTAAAAATTAACAGATGAAAAAAATAATATGGTGTCTGACGGTGATAATGTTTCTGACTGCCTGTAAAAACAAACTTATTTTTTCAAAGAAGAAAGGAGATGATGAAAAGATAATTGTACAGTACAAAGAACATTTTTTGACCGACCGAGATATCAGATTGATGCTGCCTCAAGATATTTCTGCTGACGACAGTGTAAAACTTGTCAATGCATATATTGAAGAATGGGTCAAGAAAAAAGCTATAGTTGATAAGGCAGAAGATAATATAGATGAGCTGACACTAAAGGAAATCGACAATAAGATGGTTGAATACCGACAGGATTTGTTGATTAATGCTTACAATAATTACCTGATTGAAAAGAATGTGAAAGATTCAGTTTCTGAAAAAGACATCAGAAATTACTTTGATGAAAATAAAGAAAGTTTTTCGCTGAGCAAGGACATACTTAATTATCGCTTGGTAACAGTTCCGGCTGATCAGGAATCGAAATCCGAAAAATTATTTAATTCCAGAAAGGAAGAGGATTTTGATGAAGTATTGAAAATTTCACTTAACGCAGGACTTCCGTATCAGGACAAGGACAGTAGTTGGTATTCGATTGAATCTCTGATTTCACAATATCCGCAATTGAATGAACCCGGAAATCTTTCACAACTTCTTGGCAAAAGGAGATTGAAAATTAATTCGGATTCTACAGTAATTCTGATTAGAATTCTTAATCTTAAGCCAAAAGGAAGTGAAGCACCTTATGAATTTGTTAAACCTACTATAAAAAATCTGTTACTTAACAAAAGAAAGTTAAATTTGCTCGGTGATTTACAAAATGAATTATACAAAGAAGCAATCAATAAGAACGAAATCAAAATCAATGAAAAATAAAATAATTCTGGTACTACTTATGGCTTTTGGATTTTCAAATAGCCTGTTTGCACAACCCAAAAATGACAACCCGCTGAAACAACAGAAAATTGACGGAGTAGCCGCTGTGGTAGGTGATGAGGTAATTTTGAATTCAGATATCGAAAGAGATTATGTGCAGGCACTGGCGCGCGGGCTCAAAGTGGAAGGGAAATGTGAGTTTCTCGAAAATATATTAATTGAGAAAATGCTGGTTGCAAAAGCAAAGGAAGACACCCTGATTACAGTGACCAATGACCAGGTAGACCGTCAGGTGGATGGTACCATACATAGATTTCTGACCCAGGGAAGCGAATCTGAAATACTTGAATTTTTTGGTTTTAATACCATGACAGAACTCAAGCAGGATTTAAGAAGTATCATCAGAGATCAGGCTTATGTTGACCAGAAAAGAATGCGTGTAATCAAAGATATAGATGCTACGCCCGAAGAGGTTAAAGAATTTTATGACAGATACAGTGATAATTTGCCGGATGTGCCGGAAGAAGTCAGTTTATCACACATAATCATTTATCCTGAAATTGAACCTGAAAATGAACAAAAAGTTGTGAATGACCTCAAACGGTACAAAAGAGAAGTAGAAGAAGGAGCCAGTTTTTCGACCAAGGCAATTTTGTATTCAGATGATCCGGGCTCGGCTTCCGGTGGAGGTTTAATCAAAAATGTGAAAAGAGGGCAGATGGTTCCCGAGTTTGACGCTGTGGTTTTTAACCTGGAAGAAGGAGAAATTTCTGAACCTTTTAAAACAGATTTCGGTTACCATATAGCTATGCTTGAAAAGAGAAGAGGACAGGAGCTGGATGTTCGTCATATTTTGGTCAGACTCAGACCAACGCCCGAAGAAATCGCAGCATCAAAACAAAAACTTGACTCAATAATTAATAAGATTGATTTGGGTGAAATGACTTTCAAAGAAGCCTCTTATCGTTTTTCAATTGATAAATACACCAAATTCAATGGTGGTAAAATGATGGACAATCAAACCGGAGAGGACAGAATGGATAAAAGTAATTTGCCGCCAAAAACAATGACTGCCATCAGTGGTTTGAAAGACGGGGACACTTCTGTTGCATTTGAAGATGAATTCAACAATCAGACGGTTATAAGAATTGTAAAACTGGATGAAACTATTCCGGCGCATAAAATTAATTTGGAAACCGACTATGCACGATTAAAGAATATGGCGATTAATTCTAAAAGTCAGGAAGTTTTGCTGAAATGGGTAGAGGGCGAAATCAATGACACCTTTATTACCATTGACAGTGAATATGATGACTGCGAGTTCAGAATGAACTGGAGAAAGAATTAATTAGATAAATATATCTACAATATTTTACTGGTTTTAAGTACTTAATTGTATAAGTATCAAATAGATATTTGGGCTTGACAAATTGGGGGATTTGTTTATATTTGTGTGTTATCTGCTATTGTAAAATGACCGTGTCAAAACAAATTCTCATACTATTAATAACAATTTTCACTTTACAAAGTTGTTCGAATCCGAATGACAAAATTTACTCAAAATTTAAAAAAGATTTAGTGGATTCAATTAAGATAAATAATGCGAAAGAATTTGAGTATATTGATTTTATTCTTCATCCACAAAAATCATATTTTGTAGATTCTAAAATAAAAGTCTTGCAATTGAAAACAAGCGGAGAAATGTGCGATGTTGAAAATAATTATTTATTTAATACTAAAAGTGATTCAATTTTATTTATTGTTTCTCGAGTTGAATGTTATGAAAATTCTGACCGATGGAAAAAACAAACTGACACAATTTATATCACAAACTTTAAAAGTAAAACTGAAGAAATGTATTCAAATGGAAAAATTGTGAAAAAAACTAAAATCAACAAAGATTACTTACACAAAGATGATATAATGTATGAAATTAAAAAACATACTGAAAAAAAATACAACAGAAGATAATTTCAGTTTGGCGAAATGGCGGGTTAAGGTTAATTGGAAGTTTGTACTTCGTAATCTACAAAAACTAATAGAATTGGTATTTTTGTATAAATTAGCAAATAAGAATTGGCTTTAGCTCTGTGTCGACTGAATCGAAAATCTCATCTTCTATTCGTCGCCGGTATTGCGGAGCCCGAAAATATTAAACACAATATTATTACAGAATGAGACTATCAATAATTTTACTTTTTATACCCATTTTAAGTTTTTCTCAGAAAATATTCGATGAAGATAGTATTGATTTAAGATACATTATTGAAAATTGTAATGTAGAATCAAAAACAAAAGCCACAGATTTATTACATAAATACCGAAAGGTTCAAATGGACAATCAATTTGATTTTACTTTAAAGTCATATTTTGAAATTTTACAATATCCAAATTGTGAAAAATATAATGATTTACTTGAAGATTTATGGATGCAAAATAAAGTCATAAGTGAAAACTTTTTCAGTGAGAATTATCTTAACAATAAATCGAATTATTCCAAATTATTAACCGGATTTAATTTGGAACAAGATTTTAGATTTGCCAACAACCATCCCAGTGATTTCACTTTAGATCAAGGTGTTAACAAAGATTTGTGGTTTGAAATTCTAAATTATATTAAAAATGAATCTGAAAACGATTACATATTTTCGGTTCAGAAAAACATTGAACAATTAACGAGTCATGACTTGTTAAATTTCATCTCAGTTATTAAAGAGCATTTTGATTTAAACATATTTGAAAACGATTTGATAAACAAAATGCAAGTTGTTGAATATCCATTCGATTTGGATTTTTTAATTAGTGAAGTGATTAATAACGAAAAAAATCATCCAATAATTGAAAAAATATTAAATGATAAAAAAGCAATTTGGGATAGAGGAAATTGGTCTAAAAAGTATTGGGATTTAATCAATAAATATGACTTCAAAATAGAAAGCGATTCTTATTATACTATGAATGAGAATGGAGAAAAAATATATGATATTGAGAAATTTATTTCTTACTATACCAATAAGGGAGAAATTGGTGGTTTCCCCATTGTTAGTGTGAATTTTGAGTTAAATAATTCTTACAGTAAAAAATATAAATCATTGAAAGAATTTTTAGAAACATTGAACATACAGACCATTGAAGTTCAGAAATCTGAAGATGCTGTTAAAGTGTATGGAAGCAGAGGGAAAGATGGCTTTTTGAAAATTACTACAAAATAAAGATTGATATTTTCTAAATGCAATAAAAATATTAATAGCAAGAAAATGAAAGTAATCGGAATAATTTCAGCAATACTATTAGCTGTATCTTGTTCGAATGGACAGCTTCTACTTGAAGATTACACAAACCAACCGGTCAAATTTGCAAAACAGAAAGTTAGCTATCCGAATAATGAATTTTCATTATATATTCCAATGGGTTGGGATTGGGTAGTTGAGGAGCATGATAATGAAAATATACTTTTGGGAATTGATGCAGGTTCTAAACCGGACGATGAAGGGTATATTGATTTAATTTCAATACAAAAGGTAAAAAGTTTTGGCGGAACAAAAGACCTGAAATCCGAATATGAATATCTGTTAAACATGGCACGAGATAAATCGAATAACATGAAATTTATTGAATCCGGTGAAACCGAGATTTTAAAACATAGAGCATATTTTATTCATTCAAAATCCGATACCAAATCTTACGGAGAGACTGAAATGATAAGTTTTATAATAGAGAGCGATACGGAAGGAATTTTTTATCATTTAAACGCAGGAGCATCTCAAACCAAAGATTTAAAGAAAAATATGTCGATTATAATTCAATCCCTTAAAACTTTTGAAATAATTGACCCGAAATCATGACAAAAAAAAATGAAAAAATCAAGACTCTGATTTATTACCTGAACCCATAAATATAAGAAGTTAGCACAGCTCTGTTTAGGAGATACTACCAAATCAACCAAAG
>CAYFWH010000069.1:0-11186 GCA_964346785.1 uncultured Weeksellaceae bacterium
TCATAATTGTTAATTTCATTGATAATCAGCATGATTGAGTTTTCGTGTTATTTATTTCACAAATTAAATAATTAATTAAAGAGAAATTATTCTTACTTTCGTTATTCATAAAATGATTAACACAAAATGAAACGATTAAAATTATTGCTGTTGATTTCATCAATGGCAACAGCGGTTTATGCACAAAATTCAGAATGGTTTTATGCAACCACAGATGTTGAAAGTGCACAAATGCTCAAATCAAATTTCCCGGATGGAATACAAATTCTAGATACTTCTAATTCTGTTTCGGCTGTATATATGTCACACGAAACAGCTGCAGAACTTAGGAACAACGGCAATCTGCATGGTCCCGGTTATATTTTCAGAACAGACGAGCAGTCGGCTCTGAATTCAATTTATACAGTCAACGAGTCCAATTTAGATGTGTTGGATTTTACGATAGATCAGGATGACTATGTGAACAGTCTGCTTGGTCAGGTCAATGAACAAAATATCGGAAATACAATCCTTGCGCTTGAGAATTATGGTACAAGATACCATACCAAATCTTCAGGCGTTCAGGCTTCTCATGATATCAAGAGTTGGTGGCAGGCGATGGTTGATGATGCTGAAAGATCAGATATTACTGTACAAGCATTCAACCACAGTTTTACAGACCAGATTTCTGTAATTTTGACAATACCCGGCAGCACTTATCCGGATGAATATGTAATTATTGGCGGACATCTCGATAGCGGTGATTACTGGATTCAGAACAACGCACCGGGAGCTGATGACAATGCCTCGGGTATTGCCACACTGACTGAGATGCTAAGAATTTTACTCGAAAATGATTTCAGACCTCAGAGAACGGTTCAATTCATGGGTTATGCAGCTGAAGAAATCGGTTTATATGGTTCTGCTGATATTGCACAACTTTATTCAGGATCCGGCATAGATGTAAAATCTGTTGTACAGTTTGACATGACCAATTACAACGGTTCTGTATTTGACATTGCGATTATGACTGATGCAGCTTATACTTCAAGTATTTTAAATCTCTATTTGATAGATTTACTTGAACATTACAATTCATCGGGTGAGCATAAAATCACCTATGGTTTTTCTGCGTGCGGTTATGCCTGTTCTGATCATGCGAGCTGGACAGATAACGGTTACGAGGCATCATTTACTTTTGAGGCAGCGATGGGCGAAGACAATCCCTATATTCACACGCCCAACGATACTTATGCAAACATGGGAAATACGGCAGTACATGCGGTTAAATTTGTTAAACTCGGACTGGAATATATTGTTGAAACTGCAAAAACAGATATGATGGGTGTCAGCGATATAGCTGAAAGAAATTTAATGATTGCGGTGAATAATAATCATTTGATTTATGAACTTGGAACAGCATCTGACTCGAATTCATTATTGATTTATGATGCTAACGGAAGAATTATAATTCAAAAAACCGGATTGAATGCCAAAGGAAGTATTCCGCTTCATAAAATTGGAAAAGGTTATTATATAGCTTTATTTAAGGATAAAGACAATCAGGTTTATACAAAAAAGTTCATTGTAAAATAAACGAATCAATAGACTTTTGAAAAACTGAAAGACCTTTGAAAAAAGGTCTTTCTCTTTTAATTGGATTTAGTAAATGACTTCCTGATGAAGGCTTAAGTTTTTGACCGATATTTAAAATATAAATCGTTTTAATTCCTTGTGTCAAAAGGATTTTTGATACTCAAATCTACATTTATTTTGTAACAAATTATAATTTTTGAATAAAATGTTTGTTGCAAAGCTTATCTTTGCACGGATTCGGTGTCCGCCGCGGCGGATTAAAAGGGAATTTCGGTGAAAGTCCGAAGCTGTCCCCGCAACTGTAAGTTTAAAAGTTGCTTTTCTACAAAGTCACTGTCTGCCAATGCGGATGGGAAGGCGAAAAAGCAGAACAAGCCAGGAAACCTGCCGAGTTACGAACATAAATTAAATGCTTTCGGCGGAAAGGCAAGTGAGCTCATGAAGAATTTGTTTTTTTTATTGGTATTTTTAAGCAGTGCAGCCAAGTTATTTGGACAGCAGGACACCATCAATCTTGAAACAATCAATCTTGCAGATCGTTATCTGAATTATTCAGAAACCGGTCACAAAACAATTCTTTCAGACTCAATTATTCACAGAAACGGAAAATCTCTAACCGATTTACTGAATTTCAATTCACTGATTTATTTTAAAGAAAATGGTGCCGGTATGGTTTCATCACCGGCTTTCAGAGGGACTACCGCATCACAAACCGCAGTAATCTGGAACGGAATCAATATCAATTCAAAAATGCTCGGACAAACCGATTTCAATACAGTCAACAGCATGGCATACGACAATCTGATGGTCAGACCGGGTGGTGGCAGTATCGGTTACGGAAGCGGTGCAATCGGCGGAAGCGTGCATCTGAACAATGAAATTAGATTCAGTCAGGGATTGAAAAACAGATTTTTTGCTTCTTACGGTGAGTTCAAAACTTATTCTGCGGATTTGAAATCGAGCTGGTCTGATGACAATTTTAGTTTCAGCGTAAATCTCGGCAGAACCGGTTCAGACAATAATTACAAATCACCAAAGTCAAAGCAGGAAAACCTGAACGGTCATTTTTGGAACAACAACTTGAGTATGACTGCTGCCTATAAAATTAATTCAAAAAATAAATTGAAATTTTATGGTAATATATTTGACGGCGACCGTCACTTTCCGTTGGTTTCACCTTCGGCGATGCGCACCAAATACCATGATTACAATACCCGCAGTATGATTGAATGGGACGGTGGATTCAACAGGATTTCATCAAATCTGAAACTGGTCAGACTTGGTGAGGAATACAAATATTATCCGAATGCAAGTTCAAATAATTATGAATACGGTGATTCTGAAAGCTGGATAGCAAAATATGATGTCGGTTATGGTATAAGAAATCTTTCTTTGAATCTGATAGCTGATTATGAATACAGCCGGTTGAAAGGCTCTGTCATTGAATTTGCAAAAAGGAATACGGCTTCTGCCGGAATTTTACTCAAACACAGAATTTTCGAAAAACTTCTTTATGAAGCCAGCGTAAGAAAAGAATTTTCAGACTCATATACAGCTCCCTTTTTGTATTCATTTGGTCTGAGTTGGCAGGTGAAACCTTATTACAGATTGAGTTTCAATACATCCAAGAACTTCAGAATGCCGACTTTCAATGATTTATTCTGGCCGGGTAGTGGAAATTTGGATTTGAAAGCCGAAAGTTCACAACAATATGAAATCAACAATCAGTTGAATTTCGGAAATTTCAGTTTCAACCTGAACGCTTACCACAACGACATCAAAGATTTGATACAATGGATTCCGGTAGGGAGCAACTCGGTACCTGAAAATGTGACAGCCGTAAAAATTAACGGAATTGAAGCGCTGGTGAATTATTATTACATCCGAAACAATCATAAGCTTGAAATCAATATGGCTTACGGCTATACATCATCAGAAAATCAAAAGCTTAAGAAACAATTGATTTATGTGCCGTCACACCGCGCAAATGCTGCTGCGGCCTATTCAATAAAGAAATTCACATCGTATTATCAGTTTTCTTATAACGGCAAGATTTTTACTGATTCACAAAACACAAAACCACTTAAGGATTACGGTTTATCAAATATCGGTGCTGAATGGAATTTTGGAGCTGACCGAAATTTGAATCTCGGTGTTCAGGTCAGAAATTTATTCAATAAAGAATATCAAAACTTAATCAACCGGCCGATGCCGGGAAGAAATTATAATGTTTATGTTAATTTTAAATTCTAGAAATATGAAAAAATTATTCATGTTGGGCTTTGCTGTAACAGCCCTGATTTTTACATCATGTAACAGTGATGACGATGATTTTCAGCCGGTTGACCCCGAAGTAGAAGCTTTTTCAAATGGTGTGTTTGTTCTGAATGAAGGTGGATTTGGCTCAAACAATGCATCAGTAAGTTTTTTAGCAGAAGATGGCACGGTAACTCAACAAATATTTAATCTGATCAACGGTGAAAACCTTGGTGATGTGGCACAAAGTCTATATCTGAAAGATTACAGGGCATATATTGTACTGAATGGATCCGGAACTGTTGAAGTAGTAAACCGTTATACTTTTGAGAAAATAGGTGCGGTAAGTTCAGGTTTGGCAAATCCAAGAAATATTACGGTATTGAACGGTAAAGGATTCGTAACCAACTTGGGTGACCCTACTGACCCGAATGATGATTTTGTGGCGGTTGTTGATTTATCAAATTTCAGTGTGACTTCTACAATTTCTGTATCAGAAGGCCCGGAACAAATCCATTCTTCAGCCGGTGGAAAACTTTATGTTGCTCATATGGGCGGATGGGGTTTTGGAAGCTCGGTTTCAGTTGTCAATCCGTCAACACAAACTGTTGATGCTGAGATTGCGACCGGAGATGTTCCTGAATCAATTGTGGTTCAGGACGAAAAACTTTTTGTTCTTTCAAGTGGTAAAGCAGCCTGGACCGGTGACGAGACCGAAGGCTCACTTGCTGTGTACGATTTGTTGACCAATCACATTATTTCATCAGTTGATTTTGCAACGAATTTCCATCCGGAAAACCTGAAAATGAATGAAGGTGTGTTGTATTTTACTGAAAATGATAAAGTTTTCAAAGCAAATGCGGGTTCATTGGATGTTACAGAATTATTTTCGATGTCGGCACAGGGTGTTTTCGGAGCGTATGGTTTTGATGTAAGAGACGGAAAAATCTTTGTGGGTGACGCCGGTGATTATACATCTGACGGAACTGTTTACATCTATAATATGACCGGCGGTGTGGTTGACAGCTTTACTGCAGGTTTGTTGCCAAATGGTTTTGGTTTTAATGATTAATAATAGTTTTCATACTTAGACTATTCAGGAAGCTCCGAATTTCGGAGCTTTTTTAATTTTAACTCATTTTTTTATAAATAGACAGCACCGAAAAGTATTGAACAAATTTACATTAGTGTCTGGTAAAAATTAAATTTTTTAACTGCATTATCGGCGGTGTTTATAAAAGCAGTATATTGGTATTTGAAAAATTAATTTATCATGAAACACAGTTTTTTATTTACGGTTATTTTATCAGTAGTATTTGCTTCCTGTAGTAAACTGCCCGAAAATCAGCCATCAACAGAAAGGTCGATTGAGACTGCGGGTACAGAAACCGGCGAAAAAGTCTTGATTCGGCTCAAACCAAAACTCGGTGATTCTCAAAAAATGCTGATTACCATGAATATGAATTCAGAAGAAGAAGATGAAATGAGTGTGGGCATGATTTCAAAACTCGATATGAGTGTAATTGAGCGGGGTGGAGAGTCATTTACCTATCAGATGGATTACAAGTCTGTCAAAATGAATATGCAGCTTGGTGTGATGGAGATGAATTATGATTCTGAGACTGATTCCGGAAACGGCGCTTCGGTGCTTGGCAGTCAAATCAAGGGATTGCTCGAAAATCCGGTTATTATGAAAATGGATGAAATGGGAAATGTACTTGAGTTCAAATTGCCCGGAAATTTCACTTCCGAACAAACCGGAGACCTTGGTTCGGTAACGGTTCCGCTGCCAAAAGAAGCAGTGGGAACAGGAGACAGCTGGACAGCAGAAAGAGATATGGAGGGAATGGGCAAAATGTATATGAATCTAAAAATAGATAAAATTACGATTGATGATGTGGTTATCAGTCTGTCCGGCTCAATCAAGTCTGTGCGTGGTGAAGAAATAGGTGAGTTCAGCGGAAACTACAGACTGGACCGTGACACCGGTTTCACAAAAGACGGTTTGATGAATATGAATTTGACTGAATTAAAAAAGACAAATATTAAAATAGAATTTAAATCTTATTGATTTTTTTCTGAACCTAAAATCTGAATGAAAAAATATAAACCTAAAAGAAAGCATCTTTACTATGCTGTAATTTCGGCTGTTGTGTTGTTTTTGGTGAATTTAGGTTTTTGTATTTGGGCAAAAAGCAGTTTTCCGAAATTTATCGCCAAAAAAAATGATACAGCATACAATATAATTTATGAAGATCTTGATTATTCTTTGATCAGAGGAGGTTTGGTATTAAAGAATCTGAGTATTTATCCAAAAGAAGATTCAATTGGAAAGTTAAAAACAGATTTCAGAGCAGATATTGAAGAATTCACTATTTCAGGTGTTAGTTTTTATAAATTAATTTTTAAAGAAAAGCTCAAAGCAAATCAAATCAGAGTTAAAAAACCATCTATTAAATTTTACCGGACTCAATTTCAGAATACAAATACATCAAAATCAGAATTTCAAAATTCAATACAGATTGAATCTCTGGCATTTGATCAGGCTATGTTTCAATACATAGATGAGGATCGTGAAACCCTTGTCGGCAGTGTGGATAATCTGGGATTTATAATAAAAGGAGTCAGACTTGATAAAAACACACTTGAAAAAAAACTGCCTTTTGGATTTTCGTCCTATAATCTGAGTTGTGACGATTTTTTTTATCAGCTGAATCCGTCACAGCAAATCAGAAGCACTCGGCTTGAATTCAAAGATAATTTACTCAATCTCAAAGGGTTCAGGATTGAAATAACAGACACTTTGGCTGTCGAACATTCGGTTGAAAACGGATATAAACTGTTGCCGGCCGTGGATTCAAAAGAATTTAAAATCGACGGTATGGACTGGGGATTTTCAAAAGAGGACAAGTTCTATTTTAAATCTTCAAAGATTAGTTTTGATTCAGCTTTTGTGAATATCGCTGAGAATCAGAACAAAACACAAAAAGAGAAACCGCTCAAAAACCTGATTCCTTTTTTGATTGAAGTTGGAAATGTCGAGGTTGTAAATTCGGGGTTGGTAGTAGAAAATGACATTAAGTTAAAAGAAATTAATCTGAAAATAGGAAATATAAGAACAGATGAGAATTATAAACTGGAGATGGATACCATCAGTTTTGAAAGCCCTGTGATTTCTCTTTTTCCGCCAAGACAAATAGAAGAAATCAAAGAGATACTGATCAGTCCGTTCAGAGAGCATGTAAATATTGAGAAGCTAAAACTTAACAAAGCAAAAATTTACAGATTTGACCCTTCAGAAAAGACAGAAACACTTGTTACAGAAGATTTATATCTATCACTGAATGGAATTGAAGTTTTTCCAAAAAACAATTTCAACAAACGATTGCACAATGACAATTTCATCATCAGAGTTCGTGAATTAAAACTCAAAACAGACAGTATTCTTATCGATGATTTGGGTATTTCAAAAAACAAAAAATCAAAGAAAAATCTGTTGCCCAACAATATTGAATTTGGTCAAATAGCTGTTCAAATCAATAAAATTGAAAGTCGAAATAAATTTTCGATACAACCGCTGAAACTCGAAGCAGAAAATTTAAAAACCGATGTCGGCGGAACTGCAAAACTAAAATTTATTGGTTTGGAAGAACCTGAAATTATTTTTTATTCAAAATCTAAAAATAAAAGTAAAACGGCTGAAAAAGCTTTGTCATCCTTTGTTGAGATAGAACAGTTAAAAATCTCAAACGCTGATTTCAAATTCCTAAATAACCGTAAAAAGAAACTTTTGGAACTCAATCAAATCAATCTGAATCTTGGCCGGATCACTTCATCCGTAAAAAATCCTTTTCAGTACAAAGATATTCAACTGACCGCAGCATCAGTTAACTACCGGCCGGAAGGAAACTATTATTTGATGGCAGAAAATTTAACATTTGATAACCAATCACTAAAGTTCAGTCAATTTAAGATGAAACCGAGACTGACCAAATCTCAATTTGTAAGAAGTCTGAAAAAAGAAAAAGATTATTATGATCTAAAGGCTTCTGAATTCAACATAATTTCACCTGAATTTGATTTTTCAGGGAATAATTTTTCTTTCAAAACACCACAAATCAGAATTAACGGAATGGACGCTTACATTTACAGAAGTAAAATTCCGGCCGACGACACTTCAAAAAAGAAAATGTACAGTCAGCTTTTGAGAGAAATGAAATTTGGAATGGAGATAAAAAAACTCAACTTACAAAACTCAAAACTTGTTTACGACGAGGAAACAACTGACAGTAAAGGAGCCGGCAGACTGACTTTCAATAATTTCAATGCTGAAATTTCAAATTTGAACAGCGGTTATCAGAGGGCAAGACTTCCTGATGTAAGAGCAATTATTAAAACTGATTTTATGAATGAGTCAAAACTCAATGTAATCTGGACTTTTAATCCGATGGACAGAAGTGAGAAATTCAATATCAGGGGTTCGATTTATAATTTTGATGCTGAAAAAATGACTCCTTTTATCAAACCTTATCTTCATGCGACAGCAGAAGGAAAGATTAATGAAGTCAGTTTTAATTTTACAGGAAACAATCAATCTGCAAAAGGTGATTTTGGTATAAAATACGATAATTTGAGGGCGACTTTGTACAATCCCAAAACCGGTCAGCCGCGAAAAACACTTTCGACAATTGGTAATCTCGCACTCAAGTCAAACACTAAAAATCAATTAATTGAAATTAAAATCAAACAGGTTGACCGGAAACAGGATAAATCATTTTTTAATTTTTTCTGGCTTTGTGTTCAACAGGGGTTGAAACAAACGGTTTTGATTATTTGATAAAATCTTCTAAATATTTAAAACACTTATCTATATAAGTATCAATCAGATATTTGTGTTTGACTTATTTGGGAAGTTGCGTATATTTGTGAGTTGTGCGTCATAATAAACTTGAAGACAAAGTGGTTTTTCCGTGGAAAATCATTATCTTTGTACAAAATAAAATATAGAAAAAATGGTTCTTACAAAAAATGATATATACGCCATTAAATCCGATGAAAATAAAATCGAGGAGTTATTATCCAAAATAAAAAATGATAATACTCAAATCAGTTATTTTCTTGATAATTTAGGAAGAATACCTAATAATTTTGATGGTGATTGGCTGTTCGGATTAGCCGAAAACGAAAATCATAAAATAAGACTTTTATCAATTAAAAACCTCGGGAAGATTACCCTTAATGGAAAAGTTGAAAAATTATATAAGCTCTTTGAAAAAGAAGAAAATTCCGAAAACAGAAGAGAAATCATATCGTCTATCGGTAGGCAAAGAAACAAAGAAACAAAGGAATTCCTATTTACAACATTAACTGACTCAGATCCAAAAGTAGTATGTCAAGCAATTAGAGCCTTATTAGTTTTTAAAAATGATGAAAATATTAAAGCACATTTAAAAAAATTAATTAATCACAAAAACGAAATGGTTAAGTCTGTTATAGAGAAAGAGTTTTTTTCGGAAACTAAAAATGAAAATAGGCTCCCTCATATAGACACCTATGATTTTTTAAAAAACACAGTTGTGCACGGTGATGTAAATGAAATTCTAAAATACGTGCCGGACAATAGCGTTCATTTAACCTTTACTTCTCCACCCTATTACAATGCAAGAGATTACTCTATTTATCCAAGTTATAAAGATTATTTAGAGTTTTTAGAAAGGGTTTTTAGACAAGTTCATAGAGTTACAAAAGAAGGACGTTTTTTATTAATAAATACATCTCCAATAATAATTCCGAGAATTAGTAGGCAGCACTCTAGTAAACGTTATCCTATACCCTATGATCTTCACCATTATATAGTAGAAATGGGTTGGGAATATATTGATGACATTGTATGGTTAAAACCAGAAGCTAGTGTAAAGAATAGAGTTGGTGGGTTTCAACAGCATAGAAAACCATTGGGATATAAACCTAATACCGTTACTGAAATGATAATGGTTTACCGCAAAAAGACCACAAAATTATTAGATTGGAATATTCGCCAATATCCTTACGAAATTGTAAAAGAAAGTAAAGTTGACGATAATTTTGAATCTACAAATGTATGGAAAATAGATCCTGTATATAGCAAAAATCATACAGCAGTATTCCCCGCAGAATTATGTCAAAAAGTAATTCAATATTACTCTTTTGTGGGTGATTTAGTTTTTGATCCTTTCGGTGGAAGTGGCACATTAGGTCGAGCAGCAAAAGCCCTAAATAGAAGGTTTTTTCTAACAGAACTTAATGATAAGTATTTTAACTATATGAAATCTACAAAAAAAGGAAAAACGTTGTTTAATGAACCTGAAACAAAATTTTTAGAACTCGAAGAATTTAAAATAAAAGCCAATGACATTAACTGATCAAGTTACAAAAAGTATAATCAAAAAATTAATTAATGGTGATGATTATAGGATTGAAATCGTAACTCTTATAAATGCAGAGTTTTTACAATTTTCAATTGATTTTTTCAAAGAGATTGCTTTTGCAAAGCTAAAAAATGAAAACATTTCAGTGGATTGGTATAAAAAAGAAATGTTGAATACAGACTTGTCTCCTGATGACATTGCTATCCATTCAGGACTGAATAAAAAGACAATAACAAATATGTACAATTCAGGAACAAGGCAGGTTGTTATTGATGCTTCATATGACCATTATGACACTTTGTATAATGCAATCGATGAATTAACCAAAATAGAAGATATTGATTTAAGTCTTACTATTAAATTTAATAAAGTTAGCGTTGAACTAAATATTAATGAAAGTTTAATTGTTATAAATACTCTTGCTGTAAAAAGAGCCGCTTTACGTGGTGGTCTTTGGAGTACTGCGGGTAAACAAACTGAAGGCCCTTTAATGCTTACTCTTTGTAAATTGTACAATGTCCCAGACAAATATTATGCTATAAAACCAAGAGCAAAGAGAGTAAGAAAAGGAACTGTCAATCGTGAAGTTGATTTTTTTCTATATAATGACAAGAATGAGTACAAGTGTGAAGTTAAACTAATGGGAAAAGGAAACCCTGAGAGTGCTGATGCAGTAATTGCAAGAGATAGTAGTGTTTTTGTGGCAGATAAACTTTCAGATCAAAATAAAGCTCAACTTGATTCTCTAAATGTAAAATGGGTTGAACTTCGATCTGATGAAGGTTTTAGACGATTTAGAAATGTATTAAGAGATTTCAAAATTCCACACAGTGAACTTAATTCAAATCTAGACCTTGAAATAAATCGGATAACAGAAGAGATTTTTATTTAACACATTACGAACGCACAACAAAAAAATTGGCAAGAGTGGCAGAAACGTCTTCGATT
>CAYFWH010000070.1:0-5015 GCA_964346785.1 uncultured Weeksellaceae bacterium
ATGGAAAAGCACTTCAGGCCGGCACTTCTCATTTTCTGGGTCAAAATTTCGCAAAAGCTTTTGATGTTAAATTCGCATCAAAAGAAGGAACATTAGATTATGTATGGGCTACTTCCTGGGGTGTTTCTACCCGTCTTATCGGTGCACTAATTATGACTCACTCAGATGACAACGGACTGGTACTGCCACCAAGTCTGGCTCCTATTCAGGTGGTTATCGTTCCCATTTACAGAAACGAAGAACAACGGGCAGCAATCTCTGAAGTCGCACTTAAACTGGAATCAGATTTAAAATCACTTGGTATTTCTGTTAAATTCGATGATGACGACAATGTAAAACCGGGCTGGAAATTTAATGAATATGAACTCAAGGGTGTTCCGCTGAGAATTGCTATCGGACCGAGGGATTTAGAAAATGGACAGGTTGAGCTTGCCAGAAGAGATACTCTTGAAAAATCTTTTGAAAAACTGGAGGGGCTACCGGAGCTTATACAATCCAAATTGAAAGAAATTCAGGAGAGTATATTTAACAGAGCACTCAAATTCAGATCAGAAAACACTACTGAAGTCAGTACTTATGATGAATTTAAAGATGTGCTTGAGAGTAAAGGTGGTTTTATTTCAGCATATTGGGACGGAAGCGATGAAACAGAAGAAAAAATTAAAGAAGAAACGAAGGCGACAATTCGCTGTATTCCTTTCGAAAACCCTGAGCTTGAAAATAAATATGACTTTTATTCTGGTAAACCCGCTAAATACAAAGTACTTTATGCGAAAGCATATTAATCCGCATAATTCATCATTTTATGACTGTTTTTAAATTGGCTGATAATCAGAAACCGGCTTTTTATGAGAAAAATATGAAATTTATAAATTATACAGGTTAAAGTTTAACAAATTATTATTAAATTCGTGAATGCATTTGGCTTACTATTGGATAACACTTAAAACAAAAAAATTATGAAAAAGTTTTTATTTCTCACCACACTAATTGCCTTTTTCGGCTTTTCTCAAGCTCAACAGACACTTGTTTCTAATGACGCAAGCTTGAGTAATTTCGAAAGAATGAGTAAAGAATTGAATCTGACCGAAGCTCAAAAAGCTGAAATCATGTCAATTAATAAAAAATACACTGATAAAAAAGTTGACATCCGTTCATCAGCAACTCAGGAAGACATTGAATCACTTGAAAAATTAAAACAAGAAGAAATCAATGCTGTTCTTAATAACGATCAACAGGAAAAAATGAGAGTTATGCAAATTCAGCAAGAGAAAGATTCGAAAGGAAAAGAATTCATAAAATCAAAGAAATAAACTAATACCATTTACTATCAATGCCTTCCAAATTGAAGGCATTGTTTTTCTAATTATGTTATCCAATGTTAAACAAAAAGAAGATTTTTTCATCACTGCTGCTATTTGCAGTTTTTTTTAGCTACGCACAAACAGTAACCATCAAAGGAAAAGTAACCGATTTACATAATAAGCCATTAGAATACGCAACAGTTTCAGTTCTGGACCTAAACACTTATGAGGAGCTTGACACTGATTTCACAGATGCTTCGGGAAGTTTCAGCTTGGAAGTGTCACCCGGAGAATACTTGTTGAATATCACAAGTTTTTTGGGCAATTCACTGGAACAGGAAATTTCAGTTAGTAAAAATGAAGATATTGGTGTTTACAAAATAGAAGAAGAACAGGTAGTTACTCTTCAGGGAGCCGATTTGAGCGGTTCTGCAAATCAACTTTACAGAATGGATTTAGACAAAAAAGTTTATGATGTCTCAAAAGATCCGATGAGTAAAGGAAGGTCAATTTCTGAAGCACTTGAAAATGTACCATCTGTACAGGTTGACGGTGAAGGAAATGTTAGCTTGAGAGGAAATGAAAATGTAAGAATTTTGATTGACGGAAAACCCTCTGCTTTGATAGGTTCTTCTGATCCTGCAGAAGCTTTGAAGGGACTTCCTGCCGATATAGTAGAAAGAATTGAAGTGGTTACCAATCCATCTGCACGATATGAAGCAGAAGGGAGCTCGGGTATCATTAACATAATCCTGAAAAAAGGAAAACTGAAAGGCTTTAACGGCTCTGTGAGTGTCTCAGGTGGAATTCCTGAAACTGCCGGTATTTCGGCAAACCTTAATTACAGGACAGGAAAATGGAATCTGTTTTCAAATATGGGTTATCGCTATTCAGAAAGAGAAAGTGAAAGTTTCTCATACACAAGCCGTTTTAACTCCGGCGTTATCAGCAGATACGAATCCAAAGTTGGTGATATCTTAAGAATCAACAACGGATATAATCTGACGCTTGGAACTGAATATTATCTGGATGACAAAAACACTTTCGGAATTTCAGGTACTTACAGAGATTCTCACAACAAAAACAATTCAGATTACTTTTATGATGATTACGATTCAGACCACAATCTGACCGCATCATCTACACGGACACAAAAACAACCGTCTGATGATTATACCATTGAAGGAAACTTTAATTACAAACATGAATTTGACGGAAAAGGTCATGAATTTACCGTGGATTTAAGGACTAATTATCGTGAGAACAACAGTGAAAGTGATTTGAGAGAAGTAGGTAATATCGTTGATTCATCAGAAAGATCATTCAACATGGAAACTCAGAATAACACAACACTTTCTGCTGATTACATCCATCCTTTTGGTGAAAAAAGCAAACTTGAAATTGGTGCAAGAGGTGATTTTCAAGGGATTCTGACCGACTTCAGAGTTGACAGCCTTATCAGCAATGGATGGGAACCAAAAGATTTATTCTCATCCCGGACTGATTACAAACAAAGCTTTTATGCTGCTTATGTACAGTACGGTCAGGCATTTGGCAAGTTTTCTTATTTTGCAGGCTTGAGAATGGAGAGCTCAGACATTAGTGTAAACTCAATTCTGGACAACACTAAAATAAATAAAAAATACACTGATTTCTTTCCAAGCTTATTCCTGAATTATGAATTTGAAAGCACCGATCAGTTGCAATTGAGCTATAGCAGAAGAATAAGAAGGCCAAGAGGGTGGTTTTTGATTCCGATTACTTCATATTCAGACAATCGAAATATATTTATGGGAAATCCCGAGTTGGATCCGCAATACACCGATTCATACGAATTATCTTTTGTGTCAATATTCGGTAAATTGATGATTACCACAAATATCTATTACTCAAAAACTCATGACAACATTCAAAGATATCAGTTTATTGACCCGAGCGGTGCGATAATTTCAAGACCTATAAATGTTGGAACAGATGAACGATACGGTGGTGATCTAACATTTACCTATCGTCCGTGGAGATTTTGGAACATCATGGGTAATGTCAATTTATTTGGCTATAAAACAAGAGGTGAACACACTGATGTTTTCACAGATCCTGTAACCGGTGACAGCAACAGTCTGACTACCAATTTTGACGGAAGTGGTTTTAGCTGGTTTGGCCGTCTGAGCAACAACTTTAGTTTGCCAGAGAAATTCTCTGTACAACTTTCGGGCATGTACAGAGCCGGAACCAAAACTTCTCAGAGTGAAAGAAAACCAATGTATGGTGTCGATTTGTCTGTCAGCAAAGATTTATTTGATGACAATGCTACGCTGAGTTTTAGTGTTCGCGACTTGTTTAATACCAGAGGTTTCAAATCGACCTCATTTGGCGACAACTTCTATATGGACAGCGAATTCAGATGGGGTGTACGATCTTATAATATATCTTTCACTTATAGATTCAATCAATCCAAACGGGATCAGAGAAGAAAAGAAATGAATCAGCAGGACAACGGAGATTTTGAAATGGAAGGCCCGATGTAAATTAAAAAAAAGAGTGCTGTTTGGGCACTCTTTTTTTATCATTAAAAGTCTTATTTGATGTTTATCATAAAAGGCATTCTCAGTTGAATACCATTGTATTCTCTCATCGCTTTCAAATCCATATAGATATTGTAGTAATCACTTCCGAGTTCCTGCTCAATGAAAACTTCTGATTTAACACTACCGAAATTTTCAAGAAAAGTATTCAAATCATTTTTCTTGAACGGATATGATTTTACTGAATACTTATTTAATGATGCCTTGGCAGCAGCAGCTTCAATTGCATCGTCCAGTGTTCCAAAACTGTCTATCAATCCAATTTTCAAAGCCTGAGTTCCCGACCAAACACGACCGCCTCCAATATTATCTACCTCTTCAAATGTCATTTTTCTACCTTTCATTACATGGCTTACAAAAACTTTGTAAACTCCTTCGGTCATTTCGGTCATCGCTTGCATTCCGCTTGGTGTCATCGGCTGGAAAAGAGACTTCAAAAAATCTGAATTTTCATTGGTTCTCACATAATCTGTTGTTATACCTATATTATTAATCATACCTTTTACATTTGGTATCATTCCCAGTACACCGATTGACCCTGTAATTGTGTTGGGACTCGCAAAAATAGAGTCAGATTCCATTGCAATATAATATCCGCCGGACGCTGCTACATCTCCAAATGAAACAATAATAGGTTTCTTTTTATGAAGTTGTTTGAGCTCAAATAAAATCTCCTCAGCAGCATCTGCACTTCCTCCCGGAGAATTTATCCTCAGAACAACTGCTTTCACTTTGTCATCGTCTCTTAAATCCCGAATTGCTTTTTTATAAACTTCAGATTGAATACCAGAATAGCCATCACCGCTTGTGATTGCTCCCAATGCATACAAAACAGCAATCTGATCTTTTGAAGTTTCAGTTTTTAGTGAAGCTGCATAATCATCCAGACTAACCGTATATTTTTTTAGCTCTTCTTCATATTTACCATCTTCTTTTACATCAAGCCCTAATCTGCTCATCAATGCCATTTCATACTCCGGTTCTGCACTGATTTTATCAACTAACTTATATTTAAGTGCTTTTTCAGGATTAAAGCTGAACAAACTATCGGCATATACATTCAGTTGCTCTTGAGTTATATTTCTCGAATCAGCAACGTTTGAAGAAATATCTTGCCAAATATCGC
>CAYFWH010000070.1:5025-7459 GCA_964346785.1 uncultured Weeksellaceae bacterium
CCACAGCAGATTTATATGCTCCGTGTCTAATTACCTAAAAATCTACGCCATATTTATCGCCAAAATTTTTATAAAACATAACTTCTGCACTCATTCCCTGAAAAAGAACCATCCCCAGAGGATTCTGAAAAATTGAATCAGCAACAGAATTCAGGACATACGAACCCTGAGTTGAGTTATGTGAGTATGCATAAATAAATTTTCCGCTTTTTTTAAAATCAACCAAAGCTTCTCTAATATCTGACAATTGAGAACTGCCACCACTAAAATTCTGAACTCTCAAACTAATTCCTTTGATTTTATCATCATCAGCTGCTGCATTAACAGAATGAATTATATCTTTTAAATATAATTTAAATTCAGACGGATCATCAAAAAGACTGAATTCATCATCCATCGAACTTTCTTTGATTGGGCTGTTCAGGGTTATTTCAAGCACAGAACCGTCATATAATTTTTTACTATCAAATAAACTGCCTGCAGTTAAAAAGAAAATCAGCAAGCTCACAAAAAACCCTATAATTGTAATTGTCAATATATTACCAACAATTACAGCCAAAACATTTGAGAAAAACTTTTTCATTTTGTAACTATTCTATTAATTTGCATATATGTCGCACAATAAAGTCGTTTTGTTACTCGGAAGTAATCTCGGAGACAGAAAAAAAAACTTGTCTGATGCTAAAAAGTTGATTAACACAGATATCGGAGAGATTACATCAATGTCAGAAATTATCGAAAGTATTGCTGAAGATTATGAATCCAACAATAATTTCCTGAATGCTACACTAAAAGTCAATACAAAACTTACACCTGTTACATTATTAAAAAAAATTAAAGAGATTGAGCAAATCATAGGCAGAGAATATACTGAAAATCAACAAAGATATCAGGACAGATTAATCGATATAGATATTTTATTTTTTAATAACATTAAATACGAAAGCAAAAAACTCAACATACCACACCCTCAAATTTATTACAGAAATTTCATAAAAAAGATACTGAATTAGGCTTTAAATTAATAATTTCATTACATTTGCCTAGAATTTGTTAACATATTAATTATTAAATAACCTACCTAAACAACAAATCTATGATAAGAACTGGCTTTTTATCTCTTATTGGCTTATTATGTTTTCAACTGATTTTCGCACAGGAAAACGGCCAAGAGAACCGCACAAAGAAATTTAACAATGACGCCAAGGAATTCAATGATTGGTATATTTCCGTTTTTGCAGGAGCGAATGCTCTTCAGAATACCGACCTTGTAAGTTGGGGTTATGGCTATGGATTTAACCCTGGTTATGATCTGCAGCTACAGGTAACCAAAGAAGTTACTCACGCTTTTTCAGTTGGACTTAATGCACAATATGGTAAGACACAGCAATACGCAAAAGCTTCTCATTTTGGTCAATGGAACAAGTGGGAAGGAAGAACAAAATATCTGGGTATTAGTCTAATTGGTGATTTGAACCTTAGCAACCTACTCAGAAGAGTTGACAACAAATCTGATTTTGTTTGGGCGTGGCATGCTTATGCAGGTGTTGGGATTTTGAAATACAAAGCAGAAAGAAGAGCAACTGAAACACCAATTCCATGGCAAGTTATTGACGATGTTAAACTGAATGACCGCTCTGTTTATGCTCAAGTTGGAACAGGTTTGAGAAGAAAACTAAGTAAAAGATTTGACATTGAGCTAAAAGCAATGTATGTCATGACCGGTGACGAAGAATTTGACGCTTCAGGCGATCCTTACCCCGGTTATATTACGCTTGCAGATATTGAAGAAGGAAGAGATGACAACATGATTACTCTTTCACTCGGACTTCACTGGAAACTCGGTAAACACAAAGAATCACTTCAATGGTACGATCCAATGATTGGAACTGCTATGTCTGTTATTCCAGCACCATGTGGTGATGAAGACAACGACGGTGTATGTGATTTGTATGACAAATGCCCCGGTACTCCCGAAGGTTGGATTGTTGACGGCTCAGGTTGTCCGTTAGACACTGACAAAGATGGTGTTCCTGATTCTATTGACGAGTGTCCTACAATACCAGGTCCGGCAAACAATAACGGTTGTCCGCAATCAGTAATCGAAGTAAGTATTGATTCTATTATCACTACTTTGAACGATGTAATTGAAGGAATTGAATTTGATTTTGATAGAGCAACTATCAGACAGGTTTCATATCCAAAACTGGACGCAGCGTTTAATATACTTGACGCTCATCCTAATTATAAATTCTATGTTGAAGGCCATACAGATGCTGCAGGTTCAGCTTCCTACAACCAGGATTTATCTGAAAGAAGAGCAGCTTCAGTAGTAAGATATTTGGTTAATAAGGGAATACCTGCAAATCAGCTTGTACCTGTAGGAAAAGGTAAGTCTGACCTTAAACACCCTGAATGTGATCCGACTTCATAT
>CAYFWH010000070.1:7469-10815 GCA_964346785.1 uncultured Weeksellaceae bacterium
ATTGTCTACCTTGGAAGTTCCTTTAAATTAGACCAGTTATTTTCAAACCTTTCGGATCTCCTTTTGATGGATTGGAATACAAAGAATAAGAAATAAGAATATCATAAAAAAGGGATGCAATTGCATCCCTTTTTTGTTGTATAAAACACTCGCTTTTCATCAAAAAAAGCCCGAAGAATTCTTCAGGCTTTTGTGATTTTGATTCTCATACAGTATTTATTGTTGAGGAATTTCTTTTAATATTTGTTTCAAAAAGCCCCAGAATTTCTGAACAGACGGAATATTCACTCTCTCTTCAGGTGAGTGAGCTCCCTTGATATCAGGCCCAAAAGAAACCATTTCCATATTGGCATAATTAGAACCGATAATACCGCATTCTAATCCTGCATGACAAGCTACAACAGAAGGTTCTGAATTAAACCTTTCTTTATAAATCCTTTCAAGCACAGCAACAATTTCAGAATTTGGATCTGGCTGCCAACCGGGATAGGCACCGGTATATTCAACTGACATTCCGGCCAGTTCAAAAGAAGACCTGAGCTGGTCTGCCACTTCAAATTTTGTTGAATCTACCGAAGAACGGGAAAGACACAATACTTTTACTTCACCATCTTTTAGCTCAATTCTGGCAATATTATTTGAAGCTTCAACCAAATCTTCAACCTCAGGACTCATTCTGTAAACTCCGTTATGTGCTGCATTAATTGCTTTGATAAACATAGCCGAATCTGATTTTCCAACTGAGTTTCCTGAAATTTCTGCTTCTTTAATCTCAATAAATAAATCTTTTTCAATGCTTTTGAATTCATTCATGATATCAGCTTTCAATGATTCAGCTTTCTCAATATATGATTTGATGTCATCTACAGAAAAATAAGCATTTGCCTCTCTTGGAATTGCATTTCTCAATCCTCCTGCATCTATTTTATTCAGACGAATACCGTTTTCTATTCCCAGAAATAAAAACCTTCTCATTAACACATTTGCATTACCTCTTCCTTCGTGAATATTGATTCCGGAATGACCTCCCCTCAACCCTTTAATTGACAGAGAAACACCTTTACCGTCATAAGTCTCAGTTTTAAATTTCCGGCTACCGGTCACATCTACTCCACCCGCACATCCTATATCTATCTCATCATCTTCAGTATCTAAATTCAACAGAATATCTCCGTGCAATACACCGGGTTTCAAACCAAAAGCTCCGGTCATACCGGTTTGTTCATCTATCGTAAACAAAGCTTCGAGTCCAGGATTCTCAATGTCATTACTTTCAAGGATGCTCATAATAGCTGCAACACCAATTCCATTATCGGCACCCAGTGTTGTACCCTTTGCTTTCAGCCAGTCTCCATCTACCCAGGTTTCAATTCCCTGTGTATCAAAGTCGAAATCCACATCATTGTTTTTTTGACAAACCATATCCAAATGTGACTGCAGAACAACCGGCTTTCTATTTTCCATTCCTTTGGTTGCAGGCTTTTTGATAATCACATTACCGGTATCATCAACCATAGTTGCCAATCCAAGCTTTTCTCCAAATTCTCTCATAAATGCAATTATCTTTCCTTCTTTTTTAGACGGTCTCGGAATTGCATTCAGTAAAGAAAAATTTCTCCAAATCTCTTTTGGCTCTTTATTTAATATATCCATATTTAAAATTTTTATTTAATTAAATTCTCAGGAAACAGAGAATTGATATTACAGTTATGCTGATTAATAAGTTCACAAAAACCAGCCTTAGCTTACAAATTTAATAAATTTCGAACTTTTGCGATTGAATTATTCAGGTTTTTATCACTAAACATTCTTATGATATAATGAGTTTTCACAAAATCTCTTGGTTCAAGAATTTAATGTAGATTAATTAACCGAAAATTTAGTATTTTAAATTTCTTCACTTCTGATCACTAATCATTTGTCAATAAATTTGAATTAATTTCATAAAAAAACAGCACAAACTTTAAGTAAGTGCTGCCAGTATAATTACTAATTCAAAAATTTCTTTCTCAGTCTTTTTTGTAAAGAACCGTTACACCTTCCTGCTCAGGCAATAATTTTCTCGGATCAAGCACAAGCTTACCATTCTTCTCCTGCGATTTCATTCTCAACCATCCAAAAATCCA
The DNA here is from genome assembly GCA_964346785.1 of uncultured Weeksellaceae bacterium. GTDB lineage: Bacteria > Bacteroidota > Bacteroidia > Flavobacteriales > Weeksellaceae > Moheibacter. Next base: position 9,596 of record CAYFWH010000070.1, read on the forward strand.
TGGAAAAAGTACACCTGCAAAAAATATTGCACCCCAAAATCCTGCTGTTGCCATAACAAGAAAAAATACAAAGCCTATAAATTGTGCCATATCTATAATTTAAGTTTGACAAAAGTATAAATTTTAATTCAAATTAAAAACGAAAATGAAAATTATCAGTTTCAAAGTTTTTTCGGCTTAGCTTTCATAACTTTGTGGCTTAATTTTCAAACATTTAGAAAATGCAATATAGAATAGAAAAAGACACCCTGGGAGAAGTGAGAGTACCAGCCGACAAGTACTGGGGTGCACAAACCGAAAGATCATTCGAGAATTTTAAAATTGGCCCAGCGGCTTCGATGCCAAAAGAAATCATAAAAGCATTTGCTTATCTGAAAAAAGCTGCTGCATATACCAACAGTGAGCTTGGCGTAATAAAAAAAAAAAAAAGAGATCTTATCGCTCAGGTGTGTGATGAAATACTCGAAGGGAAACTCAACAGTGAATTCCCGCTGGTTATCTGGAAAACCGGATCCGGGACACAATCCAACATGAATGTTAACGAAGTTATCTCAAATCGTGCTCAGGTTCTTTCCGGTGGAAAAATTGGTGAAGGTGAAAAAGTTCTGGCACCCAATGACGATGTTAACAAATCTCAATCATCAAACGATACTTTCCCTACAGCGATGCACATTGCAGCTTACAAAATGCTGATTGACAAAACAATTCCGGGACTTGAACAACTCAGAGACACTTTCAAAAAGAAAGCTGAAGAATTTAAAGATGTAGTTAAAATCGGAAGAACTCACCTGATGGATGCTACACCTCTGACACTCGGACAAGAGATTTCGGGCTATGCTGCACAACTCGACCACGGAATCAGAGCAATTAAAAACACACTGTCCCATTTGTCTGAACTCGCATTGGGTGGTACCGCAGTAGGAACAGGATTGAATACACCAAAAGGATCTGATGTTGTTGTTGCGAGACATATTTCAGATTTTACCGGTCTTCCTTTTGTTACTGCCGAGAATAAATTTGAGGCACTTGCCGCACATGACGCCATAGTTGAATCACATGGAGCATTGAAGCAAATTGCAGTTTCTCTGAACAAAATTGCAAATGATATCAGAATGCTGGCATCGGGTCCAAGATCCGGTATTGGTGAAATTTTAATTCCTGAAAATGAACCGGGATCATCTATTATGCCCGGAAAAGTTAACCCTACCCAGTGTGAGGCA
>CAYFWH010000071.1:0-10661 GCA_964346785.1 uncultured Weeksellaceae bacterium
ATGCAAAAGCCTCGGGAAGAATCTCGAGCAGTATTTTTTCTTCAATATCGTATGCCTCCTTGTTGATTTTATCGATTTGTTCGTACAGTGCTTCTTTCTGGTCAAAATCATCTATTTCATCAGCCTGTATTTTTAACTCTTCAATTTCTTTTTTCTGTGCTTGTACAGCTTCTTTTAATTTTGTTCTGAACTCCAGTGTTTTAGCTCTCAATTCATCATTCGATAAATTATTTATGGTTTTTTCAGCAGCATGTTCCTTTTCAACATAAATCTGAAGTTCTTTTACATCTTTTTTGTTTTTGTCACCCAAAAACCCTTTTAATATCTTTTCAACAATACTCATATAATATTTTTATTTTCAGGCTTAAAGCCCTTGACAATTTTTACACAAAACACTCTTTTAACTGAGTTTGTGAATTTATTTGAAATAAAAAAGCCCGCTCAGGGCTTTTTTTAATACTCATCTTCATTCCACAGAAAATCCTCATTGGTAGGATAATCTGACCAGATTTCTTCAATACTTTCATAAGAGTCTCCTTCGTCTTCAATCGACTGAAGGTTCTCAACTACCTCAAGTGGTGCTCCTGTACGGATTGCATAGTCAATCAATTCGTCTTTTGTTGCAGGCCATGGCGCATCACTCAAATAAGATGCTAATTCTAAAGTCCAATACATATTTAAAAACTTTATTTATTAAGTTAGGTTATTCAATTTATTACTCTCTGACTGTGCTTAATAACAGTCGCTTGGCTACAAGCAAAAAATTTGCCAAAAAAATCCTGTCAGCCATTGATTTTATTTTTTCTATTTTTGGGCAAATGTATCGAAAATATGACAAATAATATAACACAATTATTTAAAATAAAACTACCTGTAATTCAGGGGGGTATGGTTTGGAACAGCGGCTGGAGACTTGCATCGGCTGTCAGCAATGCCGGCGGACTTGGTCTGATTGGCTCAGGAAGCATGTATCCTGATGTTCTGGAAGATCATGTGAAAAAATGTCAGAAGGCGACTGACAAACCGTTTGGTGTTAATTTGCCGATGCTGTATCCGGACATTGATAAACACATCGAAACAATTATAAAATATAAAGTGCCGGTTGTTTTTACCTCAGCCGGTAATCCTAAAACATGGACTGAAACACTTAAGAATGAAGGGATAACGGTTGTTCATGTCGTGAGCAGCGTCAAATTTGCACTGAAGTCACAGGAAGCAGGAGGGGATGCAGTTGTGGCAGAAGGGTTTGAGGCAGGCGGACATAATGGCAGAGATGAAACCACTACTTTTTGTCTGATACCCAATGTGAAAAAACATATTGATTTACCGTTAATTGCAGCCGGAGGTATAGCAACAGGAAGTCAGATTGTTGCTGCGATGATGCTTGGAGCTGACGGAGTTCAGCTTGGTACTCGTTTTGCTGCAACTGAGGAGGCGTCTTCACATCAAATTTATAAGGACAGTATTGTCAGTGCAAAAGAAGGAGATACTATTTTGACATTAAAAGAACTTGCGCCTGTAAGAATGTTGAAAACTGATTTTTATAACGAGTTATTGGCTGCATATCAAAAATGCGCCTCTAAAGATGAATTGTCAGAAGTATTGGGCAGAGCCAGACCAAAAAAAGGAATGTTTGAGGGAGATTTAGTTGTTGGAGAATTGCAGGCGGGACAGTCTTCAGCTTTAATTGACGAAGTCAAAACAGTTCAGCAGGTTTTTGATGATTTGATTTCAGAGATAAAAGATTTGAAATTTGATTTTATGAAGATTTTTGATTGATTCTTTATTTTTTCATTAAAATAATTGCCAAATTAAGAAATAAAATTTTTTTAATTCAGAAGAAATTTTAATTTTGTTACTGAAACTCAACCAACAATTTTATCCAACCCTAAATTTATTATTACACCACCAACTTAATGAACCGTATTTCGGTTTGTTTCCACCCTGAATTTAACTGGTAAATTTTATCAGTCGACCAAACCTGTATTGTTACTTAATGTGAAATTGCAATTGAATTTAATTAAAATTCTGATTGCGGTAAGTTAATTAAAATTCAGGTAAATGGAAAAAAAGATCAGTGTTTCTAACCCCAACCTAATGCTGTTAGTTGTTTTGTTGTTGCCCTTTTTTATTTTGGATGCACAGGACATTAAACGATCTCCCAATTCGTATATTTTTGATGTGGATTATGCACGGGTTAATAATTATGGCGGCATACTCATTCCTGTCAAAAAGGCATACAAAGTTTGGGATGACACTGAAGGATTTCTCAATTCTCAAATTCCTGCCGGCATTCAATCAGCAGCTGTTTACTGGGAAGATGTTCCTGAGTTGATTAAAGAGGTGTCTATTTCGGGAGAAGGTGAGAGCGCTCAGATTAAGGTTGTTGTGAACAAAGGAAAGTCAAAGGGAAATGCAGTAATTTCATTTCATGTTGGCTCTGAAGGGAATCACAATGATCCGATTTACTGGAGCTGGCACATTTGGGTGACAGATGACCCGACCAATGGTGTTGAATATACAAAAGGATTTGAAACAGATATTGACTATGATCGGTTTGATCCGATTTTTATGGACAGAAACCTGGGGGCTGTTAACGCACATTTTTTAGGAAATGGCTGGAATAAATCAACAGGCCTGTTTTATCAATGGGGCAGAAAAGACCCGATTCCTCCCTTGCTTCATAAGGACAGGAGTTATTATGAACTCAATGGATTAGCCGGTCATATAACAGATGAAGATGTTGGAACCAATGGTAACTTGCATTATCAGATGGTTAACAGACCGTTTTCAAATGAATCAGATAACATTAAATACTCAATTCAAAATCCGTTGCATTATTTGATAGCGCAAATGGGAGAAACCTGGTTTTCTGAACAGGTTTACAAAAGTACAGAACCAACAATAGCCTGGGATTTATGGTCAGATAATACTGCCGGCGGACCGTCCAATGCAAACAGTTCTAATCCGGATTTATCAAAAGACAGTAAATCCTATGAACTGAAATCGGTTTATGATCCTTGTCCCGGCGGGTGGAGAATTACTTCTAATTATGGCCGTGAAGCTTCAAACAACAATTTGTCGCCTTACGGAAGAGGTGGTGGTGGAGATGACGATAAATTTAATAATTATGCTGATGGACAATTTTTTCTGGATCCGGAAGTGAACGGCGGAAAACCAAATAGTACCATACTTACTTTTGCAGTAAACCCGGTATTAAATGGTATAAAAGTATATCCAAAACTTGGTTTAGATTTCAGAGAAATACCAAACAGAAATATGGGATTATTTCCCGTAAACGGCGACTTTGTGATGTATAAAAACAATGGAGTTTATACCCATGCGATTTATCAGGATGAACTTGCTTATGGCGGTGTATGGTCTGCAACTTATGGTTCATCCTATCCCAGATTTTTTCATTTTATAGCAGATGCAGACCAAGTTGATAATGGTGTCGGACGATACATGGTAAGGATTAATGATATCTCACATACCTCTGTAGCCAAAGGTGTAAGATGTATCAAAGATCCAAATGAAGATTTGATAGGTGTTTTTGGTACGAATTACATCTCAACTCCTGAATATGAAAATTATACTAAAGGACTAAAAAATCCAAACTCTTACTTGGTTGAAAACACATCTGAAACTTTGGAAATACCTGTTAATAAAGCATTTTCAGTTTATAATCAACACCTTAATTATGGTGGAAATTTGGCTGCAAATAATTTAAAAGCCAATGTGTTATGGACTACAAATGTTGAATTAATTCAATCAATAGTAATTGATTATGAGTCTGATCTTAGAGATTCCAAAATAAGAATTAAATTTAAGAATGAAGAAAGTGGTAATGCGGTTGTATCTCTTCATAACGGTGATATCAATAATCCGGTTTACTGGAGCTGGCATATTTGGGTACCCGAAACTCCAGTTGGTACGATTAGTTATACGACTGAAGATACTCTGCCGTCAGGTGAGCATATCATTAATCTGACAAAAAGTAAATATCCTCCTTTGGAAACTCATTTTATGGACAGAAATCTCGGTGCACTTCACAGATTTCCAACTGTTTCAGATCCTCAGAACCCGAGTCAGGAAGAAATGCTGAGAATTAATAAATCGGCAGGTTTTAATTATCAGTGGGGGAGAAAAGACCCTTTGCCTATTTTCAAAATCCCGGGAAGTTCAGAAGAATATGTAATTTACAGAGGTATAGCTGTCGACCAGAACGGAAGTGTTTTATACCAGACTATGACTTCTGCCGATTATGAATCATTCTATACAGAAGATTATCAGAATTATTCAGTTATTGCGGGTGCTCAGGAAGCAGATACTAAATATGAAAAAGCTTCGAAAGTACTCGAATACGCAGCCCGGAATCCATTGAAATTTCTGTATCATCCCGGTCAGGGTGTTCAGTTCAATGACCCGACAGACATCGATTATAAGGAAATCAGAGATTGGTTGTCAGATTCTACGGGTCAGGATGGGAATCGCGCACTTATGTCAGAGAGATGGGGGCATGCAGATGAGAAATCAGTGTTTGACCCGTGCCCTGAAGGCTGGCGTGTTCCTGATTATTCAGTAGTACTACTCAAAACATCAGGCAAAGGAACTTCTCCCTGGTATTTTGGAAATAACGGTTCGAACGGAGTAGATCAAAGATATGCTTTTGATTTGAACAATACTTACAAGGCACAAACAGTTAAATCCGGTAATAAAATCATTGGATGGAATTTTGATTATGAAGATTTTAAAATAGGAAATTTCCCGAAAACAGCTATCAGAGGAGAGTTAGGCGGAGATGCACTTTCAAATAACACGGCTGTGTGGACAGCTGCATTAAGTGATTATATGCTTGGTTTCGGATTGGCAATGATGATTCAGTCAAATGAAAAATTAAGAACCGGAACTGCAATTTATCCTCAGGCAGCATTGAATGTTCGGTGTGCAAAAGATGAGCCGAGATATGTTGCCGATCAGCTTTATCTGGATACGGTTGAAATTGAAATTAATGATGATGAAGTTTTGGTGATTTATCCAAACCCGGTGAGTGATTATTTGAATTTCAGTTCTGATGAGAATTTTGAATATTCTGTTTTGTATTTGTACGGAAGAATGATTGATAAAGGAATTGTCAAAAACAGTAGACTGGATTTCAGAGAGTTGAATAAAGGGATTTATTTACTTGTACTCGATAACAAAATCGTTAGAAAAATCATTAAAAATTAGTAAGGGCCAAAAAGAACAGCAGCAATTTCTATATTGAGAAGCCCATCCCAGTTTCCAATACAATCGGAATACGAAGTTGAATTTCCGGTGAAAATCTTGTTGTTTTTTATTGTTAAAAGACAATCTGAATAAGAAGTGGAATTGCCTTTATAAATTTTATTGTTTTCGATAGTATAAAGACAGTTTGAATATGAAGTAGAGTTTCCGGAGTAAATTTTGTTATTATCAATTGTATACAAACAATTTGAATAATTTGTTGAATTTCCCTGATAGATTTTATTGCCGTTAACGGTGTACCGACAGTTTGAATAGGATGTCAAATTTCCTGTGTAAATCTTATCTGATTTAATCGTGTACAGACAATTTGAGTAAGAAGTGGAATTGCCTTTGTAAACTTTTACAGAAGTAAAACTGTTCAAAAAGAAAACTGATATGAAAATTGCAACTAATCCTTTCATAAAAAGTTGATTTTTTATAATCCATTGATAAATTGCCGGATCAGCATTCTATTTTTGATCGATGTAATCCTGAATTTTTTTTGCAATAATTGGCGCAGCAATCAGGATTGCAGTAGAAATCAAATTTTGAGCGCTTTTACTTAGTTTGAATTTTCGAGCTGCTTTATCAGACAGAAAGTTAAGCGAGGAATTCACATTGCTTCCAATGGTTGAGTTTTGAATGGAATTGTTGGCTTCAACAGAATTGAAAAGTTTATTGACTGTTGAATACAAAAAACCGTTTTTGGCTTTCTGATCAGCAAGCTTCATTTTCATTTTCAGTTCTCTTTTTGCCTTCCTTAAATCTTCCAGGCTGTCAATATGTTTAGTCTTCATCTTCTGAATTATCAATTGCGTCCATTGCTGCTTCAACTGCCTTATCTGTTATGTAAAGCATAATCTTTTTTCTGAATAGAAGCAGTATAAAAAATAATACAATATAAATCCCAAAAAGCATCAGGAATCCCATGCCAATACTGTCAAACCAATTTCCGAGTAAAAAGCCAAAGGCCAGACTGGCAGTAAAAAACACCATCATCAGAAACATTGCACAAAGTATTCCGAATACACTTGCAGAAAGCATATTACTGACCGAGTCAACTATTTCAAGTTTCGTATAATTGATACGGTTATTAATGTATTGTTTCAACTCGTCAAACATAGGAGTGCTATTTGAGTCAAAAATAAGAAAATGCTGGATTAAACCCCAACATTTTCTTCGAACTCATCTTTTGCAGCTTCAGCTTTATTCTTCAAATCGTCAGCAGTTTTTTGTAATTTACTTTTAACATCTGCCAATTTTTCTTCAAGCTCTTTTTTCATGTTTTTTGCATGCTCACTCAAATCTCCGGTATACTTTTCTAATTCGTCTTTTAATTTTGATGCCTCATTTTTTAACTTTTTTCTGGTTTCTTTTCCGGATTCGGGTGCTAAAAGCAAACCTGCAACAGCTCCGGCTGCTGCTCCAATCATAATACCTGCCAATAAATTAAAGGCTCCATTGTTTTTTGCCATAATAGTTGTTTTTAAATGTTATTTAGTTATTAAATTTACAAATTAATTAGGACAAAAACAATACCAAAACTTATCTTTACAGCCATTTATTAAAAAAATAAAAAATGCCAAAACTTTCTTCAAAAGGGGCTTTAATGCCATCTTCACCCATTAGAAAATTAACTCCGTATTCTGATGCTGCAGAAAAAAGAGGAATTAAAGTATATCATTTAAATATTGGTCAACCGGATATTGAGTCACCTCAAATTGCTTTAGAGGCTATTGAAAAACAGCCATTTAAGGTTCTTTCCTATACTCATTCAGAAGGAACTGCGGAATACAGAAAAAGCCTTTCTGATTATTACAAAAATAGAGGACTGGACATTGAGCCGACAGATATGATCATCACAAACGGTGGTTCTGAAGCACTTTTATTCTGTTTTGGAATTATCTGTAACCCGGAAGATGAAATCATTATTCCGGAACCGTTTTATGCCAACTACAACAGTTTTGCAGTCCAAAGCGGTGTCAAAATTATTCCGGTGCAATCAAAAATCGAAGACAACTTTGGTTTACCGCCAATTGAAAAATTTGAAGAAAAAATTACTGATAAAACCAAAGCAATTTTAATCAACAGCCCGGGAAATCCGACCGGCTATCTGTATTCAGCAGAAGAACTTGAGCAATTGAAAGAACTTGTGTTGAAACATGATTTGTACCTGATTTCTGATGAAGTTTACGCTGAATATATTTATAGTGATGAGGATTTTGTATCGGCACTAAGCTTTCCTGAACTAAAAGAAAACGCAATTATAATAGATTCAGAGTCAAAGAGATTCAGTATGTGCGGTATGAGAATAGGTGCAATAATTTCAAGAAATGAGGAAGTGATTAAAAGAGCATTGAAATTTGGACAGGCTCGTTTGTGCCCCAATATAATCAGTCAGTATGCAGCCACCAGAGCGCACCTCAATGTTGGTACTTATTTTGAAGACAGCCGGGCTGAATACATCAGCAGAAGAGATTTGCTGGTAAACGGACTAAATCAAATACCGGGTGTTGTTTGTCCGCATCCTCAGGGAGCATTTTATTGTATGGTAGAATTGCCTGTTGATGATACAGAGAGATTTGCAATTTGGTTGCTCAATGATTTTGACCTGAATGGCGAAACAGTTATGATTGCTCCGGGCAGTGGTTTTTACAGTAATCCGGATAAAGTGAAAAATCAGGCGAGATTTGCTTATGTTCTTAAAAAAGAAGAATTACAAAAATCGATAGAAATTTTGGATCAGGCACTTAAAAAATATCCGGGCACTATCAGATAATTGACAATCTGGCAGTTATTGCCTAAATAAAATTAAAAAACAAATGCATCTTATAAAAAATCAGTCGTTAAAAACATTCAATACTTTTGGTATTGATGCTTACAGCAGATTTTTTGCCGAAGCTGAATCCTCAGTAGAAATTAAAGAGTTGATTGATTGGGCAAAAGAAAATGAATTACCGGTTTTGCTGTTAAATGGTGGCAGCAATATGTTGCTGACAAAAGACTGGGAAGGACTGACCATAAAAATTGATTTAAAAGGAAAAGAAATTGTACATGAAGATGAGGATTTTGTACTGGTCAAAGTTCAATCAGCAGAAAACTGGCACCGGTTTGTGCTTTGGTCGCTCGAAAATGGATACGGAGGTCTTGAAAATCTTTCTTTGATTCCCGGAAAGGCTGGAACTGCACCCATTCAAAACATTGGTGCCTATGGTGTTGAAATCAAAGATTGCATGACAGAATTAACAGCACTTGAAATCGCAACATCAAAAATCAGGATTTTTACTAATGAAGATTGTAAATTCGGCTACCGGGATTCGGTTTTCAAAAATGAATTAAAAAACCAATTTATAATTCTTGATGTTACCTATAAACTGACCAAAAGAAATCATCAATTGAACATCAATTATGGTGCAATCCAGACTGAACTCCAAAAAATGGGTGTTGAAAACCCGGGAATTAAGGATGTGAGCAAAGCTGTGATTAAAATTCGTGAACAAAAATTACCTGCTCCTGAAAAAATTGGAAATTCAGGTAGTTTTTTTAAAAATCCTGTAATTTCAAATGAACAGTACAATGAATTGATTAAGAAGTTTCCTGATGTACAGGGACATTCTAAAGATGGCGGATTCAAAGTAGCAGCCGGCTGGCTAATTGAAAAAGCAGGCTGGAAAGGGAAGCGGTTTGGAGATGCCGGAGTTCACGAAAATCAAGCATTGGTTTTGGTGAATTTTGGTAATGCGACCGGTCAGGAAATTTATGATTTATCCCAAAGAATTTTAGAAGATGTATTGGATAAATTTGGGATTTTGCTTGAAAGAGAAGTGAATATAATTTGACAATAAAAAGTCATTATTTATTAACTGTATTTATCCAATTCACGCCAAAAACAGAATTTAATGCTGCAGTTTCGGCTCTGAACCGTTGATTTCCCAATGAAATTCCCAAAAAACCATTTTCTTCTGCAAGCCTGATTTCATCTTTAGAAAAATCGCCTTCGGGACCAATTAAAATAAGATAATTGGTTTTAGGTTTTGAGATTGAATGAAAACCGGTTCTTGTGAAATCGTCATCGCAATGTGCAATCAGTTTGTTTTCGGAATGATTGATTCTGACAAAATCATTGAATTTCACCAAATCATTGATTTTCGGAATGTATGCTTTCAGTGATTGTTTAACAGCAGAATGAACAATTTTTGTTACCCGTTCAATATTCAGATTTTTTCTTTCTGAATGAAAACTCGTCAGAAAACTGATTTCATCAATCCCGATTTCAACTGCTTTTTCAAGAAAAAACTCGGTTCTATCCATACTTTTAGTTGGAGCCATGGCAATATGCAATCTGTAGTCTCTTTTCTCAAATTCATCAATCACTGAACTGAGTTCAATCTCAACCGAATGATTTGAAATCAGACTGACTACGCCTTTACACATTTTACCTTTGCCGTCTGTAACACTGATTTCCTGTCCGGTTTTTCCTCTCAGAACCTTTATGAAATGTCGTGCTTCATCTGCCGTGAGTATCGCTTTGTTATCTTGAATTTCTCCTTTGAAAAGTTGCATTAAAAATTGTATTTAGCTACTGAAACTTCGGTAATATCCGAAAATTGATTGTTTTGATATTTTAATTGGCCTGCCATAGCAATCATTGCTGCGTTGTCAGTCGTATAGGCGAATTTAGGAATATAAACTTTGTAATTTTGTTTTTCTTCAAGTTGCTTTAGCCGGGTTCTGATTTCTGAATTCGCAGAAACACCACCAGCAATTGCAAGATGTTTTATGTTTGTCTGATCGGCTGCACTGATAAATTTCTCAAATAAAATATCGGTAATTGTTCGTTGAATTGAAGCACATAAGTCAGCTTTATTTTCTTCAATAAAATCAGGATTTTTTTGAGATTCCTTGTTGATGAAATTCATAAACCCTGTCTTCAATCCGCTGAAACTGAAATTTAAGCCATCAACTTTTGGTTTCGAAAATTTGAACCGTTCAGGATTTCCTTCTTTCGATAATTTATCTATCAAAGGGCCGGCAGGATAATCAAGACCCATAATTTTTCCGGCTTTGTCAAATGCTTCACCCGCAGCATCATCAATCGTTTCTCCCAAAACTGTCATTTCAAAAAAATCATCCACTCTGACAATTTGAGTATGACCGCCACTGACAGTCAAACATAAAAACGGAAATTCGGGTGAGTGTTCATTTGCATCATCTATAAAATGAGCCAGAATATGCCCCTGCATATGATTGACTTCTATCAACGGAATGTCAAGAGCCATACTGAGTGATTTGGCAAAACTACTTCCTACCAGAAGAGACCCCATCAGCCCGGGACCTCTTGTATAAGAAATTGCCGAAAGCTCCCTTTTGTCACTTCCTGCCTCTTTCAAAGCTTG
>CAYFWH010000072.1:0-10509 GCA_964346785.1 uncultured Weeksellaceae bacterium
ATGTATATCCGAATCAGTGATTTGCCCGAAAGTACTGTTAAGCCTGTACTTGAAGAGTTTCAGGCTGAACTCAACAAAAAACTTGAAGCCGGAAATGATAATCCGCAATCATAGCCCGCAAAATTCATGAATTATATAGTCAAAACATTTATTTCACTATAATTGCATAAAATTAACAAATGGAAGATTTTTCAAGAGCTGTAAATTACTCAATGGCATCCTCCGGTTCCAGATTTGCAAATCATATCATTGATCACATAGTCTTTTATGTATTTAGTTCAGTACTAAGTTTTTTAATCCCTTGGGACTTCTTTACTTTATTGGATTTTGATTTAAACAACAGTGTGATATTTGTTTTTTTCTATCTTTTACTTAGTCTTTTCATTTTCGCTCTTTTTTATTCGGTACAAGAATATATTTTTAAAGGAAGAACTATCGGGAAATTTGTAACGGGCACCAAAGTTGTAACTGTAAACGGTAACGAACCCGGATTTGGGAAAATCATCATCCGTTCGCTTTGCAGGTTAATTCCGTTCGAGGCATTTTCATTCATTTTCAGCTCGGCGGGATGGCACGACACATTGTCCGGCACCAGGGTTATCAAAATCAGTGAATTCGAAATATTAAAAAGCCGATACAACGAAATCGACCAGATTGGCTCCGGAATTTAAATTATTTTAAAATTCCTTTCGACTGAATTTCAGTAATTTTAGATTTAAAATTTGTTAAAAAACAGATTTGTTAATAACTCATCTTTATTAAACTGTTACAAAATTCGTAACTTTATAAATTCATTTTACAACCGAAATTTCCTGATATGTACTTGATTTATGACACCGAGACAACCGGTTTGCCAAAGAATTTTAATGCTCCGCCAACAGATTTGGACAACTGGCCAAGAATGGTTCAGATTGCCTGGCAATTACACGATAAAACCGGGAAATTACTCGAAAATGAATCCTTTATTATCAAACCTGAAGGTTTTGACATTCCGTTTAATGCAGCAAAAATTCATGGTATAACCACCGAAAAAGCAAAAGCTGAAGGTTTACCACTGATTGAAGTAATCGAAAAATTCAGAGAAGTACTTAAAAAAACTTCTGTACTTGGCGGTCATAATTTATCGTTCGATCAGGGTGTTATTGGGGCAGAATTCATAAGATGTGGTTTTGATTATCAGGAAACCGAACTTCCGATAGCTGATACCATGCTGTCTTCTACTGAATATTGTCAATTGCCGGGTGGTAGATATGGCGGATTTAAACCTCCGAAATTGAGTGAATTGTACGAAATTCTGTTCAACGAAGTTTTCGAAGAAGCCCATAATGCAGCAGCCGATGTCAACGCCACAGCACGGTGTTTTATGGAAATGATCAGAAGCGGCGTTTTTACTCAGGAAGAAAGCCAACTTACAGATGAAGAATACGATTATTTCAAAGAAGTAAATACTGAGTCTTTTAAGCCATTTGATATAAAAATTGAAGCTCAGGTCAAAGAATTCAAAGCAAGCGGTGCCGGAAAAATAAAAGATATAAATGAATCTAAAAAGGCAACAACTGATGCACCTTATTTTCATTTTCATAACCATACTTCATTTACCGTACTTACTTCCACAACATCGATTCAGGGACTTGTACAAAAAGCTGTTGAAGAAAAGATGCCCGCAGTCGGTATCACCGATTCAGGAAATCTGATGGGTGCTTTCAAATTTGTTACTGCCGTACAAAATGCCAATAAAGCAAAGATTGAGGAAATTGAAAAATTAAAAACAGAAAATCCCGGTGCTGAAGTTGAAGAGTTTACACCAATCGTTCCGATAGTTGGAGCAGAAGTTTATATTTCTGAAAATTATTTACAGAAAAAATTCACAAAAGACCAACCGGACCGCAGGTTTTTACAATTATTGATTGCTAAAAACAAAAAAGGATATGTCAATCTCTCAAAAATTTCATCAACTGCATACATCGATGGTTACTATGCAGGATATCCCAGAGTAGGTAAGGAAATTATTGAAAAGCACAAAGAAGGTTTGATTGCCACAACCGGTTCAATAGACTGTGAAATTCCATACCTGATTCTGAATGTTGGTGAGAAACAGGCAGAAGAAGTTTTTGAATGGTACCTGAATGTTTTTGGTGATGATTTTTATATCGAATTAATCCGACATGGATTGCCCGAAGAAGAAAATGTAAATCAGGCATTACTTAAATTCTCAAAAAAATACGGTGTAAAAGTAATTGCCCAAAACAACACTTTTTATCTGAATCGTGAAGATGCAGAAGCTCAGGATATTTTGATATGCGTTCGGGACGGTGAGAAAAAAGCAACACCAATCGGTCGCGGCAGAGACAAAAGATTTGGTTTTCCAAACGATGAATTCTATTTCAAATCTCAAAACCAGATGCGTTCATTGTTTCATGATATACCCGAGGCGATTGAGAATCTTTCTGAATTGTTGTCAAAAATTGAAGCCTATCAGCTTGCAAGTGATGTAATGCTTCCAAAATTTGATATTCCTGAAGAGTTCAGATTTGAAGAAGATGAAAAGGACGGAGGAATCCGGGGTGAAATGGCTTATTTGAGACATTTGACATATGAAGGAGCCAAAAAAAGGTATGGAGAAATAACTGATGAAATAAAAGAAAGGCTTGACTTTGAGTTGGACACAATTGAAATGACCGGTTATCCGGGTTATTTTTTGATTGTTCAGGATTTTACATCACAGGCAAGAAAAATGGGAGTTGCTGTTGGTCCGGGCCGTGGATCCGCTGCAGGTTCGGCAGTTGCATATTCAATTGGCATCACCAATGTTGACCCGATAAAATACAATTTACTTTTCGAAAGATTTTTGAATCCGGACAGGGTTTCACTTCCGGATATCGACATTGATTTTGATGACAGAGGCCGTGAGAAAATTATTCAGTGGGTAATTGATAAGTATGGAAAAACTCAGGTAGCCCAAATTATTACTTATGGTACAATGGCAGGGAAATCTGCTATCAGAGATGCTGCCCGTGTGCTGGATTTACCTTTACCGATAACTGACAGCATAGCAAAAAAAACGCACATTAAACTCAATGATTTACTCACATTTGACGATGCAAGACTAAGAAAAGAGCTGAACGGTGATGAACTGGCAGATGCACTGGAGGTCAGAGAAATTGCAAAATCTTCAAACCTGGAAGGTGAAACGCTTCAACAAGCAAAAGTGATTGAAGGGTCTCTCAGAAACACCGGTGTTCACGCCTGCGGAGTGATAATTACGCCGGGGGATATTCGTGAAATGGTTCCGGTTGCAGTTGCTAAGGATTCTGAATTACTGATTACACAATTTGACAACTCAGTTGTTGAAAATGCAGGATTGCTGAAAATGGATTTTCTCGGACTCAGAACACTGACTATCATTAATGACGCAATTGATTTAATTGAGCAAAATCACGGTATTAGAATAGATGTGGATGAACTTCCATTAGACGACAAAAAAACCTATGAGCTTTTTCAAAGAGCTGAAACGGTCGGGATTTTTCAGTATGAATCACCCGGAATGCAAAAACACCTGCAGGCACTCAAGCCCGACAAATTTGAGGATTTGATTGCTATGAATGCATTGTACAGACCCGGGCCGCTACAGTACATTCCGAATTTTATTGCCAGAAAACAAGGTACAGAAGAAATCACTTATGATTTACCTGAAATGGAAGAATACCTGGCTGAGACTTATGGCATTACAGTTTATCAGGAACAGGTGATGCTGCTCTCTCAGAAACTCGCTGACTTCACAAAAGGTGAAGCGGATGTACTGAGAAAGGCAATGGGGAAAAAACAGGAAAAAGTGCTGGCAGAAATGAAGCCGAAGTTTTTGGAAGGTGGAGAAGCCAACAACCATCCCAAAGACATTTTGAATAAAATTTGGCACGACTGGGAGGCTTTTGCTTCGTATGCTTTCAACAAATCTCACTCCACTTGTTATGCACTGATTGCCTACCATACCTGTTATCTCAAAGCACATTATCCGGCTGAATTTATGGCTTCTGTTCTTAGCAACAACATGAACAACATCAAAGATGTCAGCTTCAATATGGAAGAATGCAGGTCAATCGGAATTCCGGTTTTGGGGCCTGATGTCAACGAAAGTAATTATTTATTTTCGGTAAACGAGGAAGGAGCAATTCGTTTTGGGATGGGTGCTGTAAAAGGTGTTGGCGGTGCAGCTGTTGAGGCGATAATTAATGAAAGAAAGGAAAATGGAAAATACAATACAATCTTTGATTTCATGCAACGGGTAGATTTGCAACAGACCAATAAAAAGGCACTTGAGAATTTAGTTTTGGCAGGAGCTTTTGATGGTTTGGAATCAAATCGTGCTCAATTTTTTCACGAAGAAGGAAACAGTACCAACCTCGAAAAATTAATCCGTTACGGTACTGCTTTTCAGATTAATAAAAACAGTGCTCAAACTTCACTTTTTGGAGAAATGACCGATGAGATTGACATTGTTCGCCCTGATTTACCGGCTTGTCAACCTTGGACAACTATTCAAAGACTGAACAGGGAAAAAGAAGTTGTAGGGATATATATATCAAATCATCCGTTAAATGATTACAAAGAGGAAATGAAATATTTTCCTAATGTAAACACCAAAATGCTCAAGGAAGATGAGGACAAACTGATTGGCAGAGAATTGAAAATTGCCGGAATTATAACTGAAGCAGAACACAGAGTCTCTCAAAAAAACGGGAAAGAATTTGGAACTTTTATACTCGAAGATTTTGATGACCAGTATGAATTTAGAGTTTTTGGTGATGATTATATTCAAAACAGAGCATTTATTCAACCAAATATGTTAGTTGCTGTCAGGTTGTCAATTACAGAAAGGATTTTTAGAGACAAAGACGGAACAGAGACCGGAAGAAGAACTTTTGTAAATATCAAAAAAATTCAACTGCTGAGTGAAATACTCGAAAAAGAAACCGGAAGAATCTCACTGATTTTAAATTTAGAGAAACTAACTCATGATGTATATATGTCAATTTTACAATTGGTCAATGAACACAAAGGTGATAAAAAACTGAATTTTAAATTTCGAGATGTTGTCAATAAACAGTCACTTACATTTACATCGACAAATACAAATGGTGAAATTACAAATGAATTACTAAAAGATTTAAAGAAGATTCCGGGTATCAGATATGAAATAAAATAAAAATGTTATTATCATATTGATAATTCCTATCATAAAACACGGCTAATTGTATTTATTTCTCATAATTTTGTAGAAGTTTAATCTAAATTATATATAAAATGGCACTTGAAGTAACTGACTCTTCATTCGAAAAAGATGTATTAGAATCCGGTAAGCCTGCAATGGTTGACTTTTGGGCAACCTGGTGCGGACCTTGCAGAATGGTAGCTCCAACTGTTGAAGAGATTGCCAATGAGTACGGAGATCAGGCGGTAATCGCCAAAGTTGATGTGGATAACAACCAGGAGGTTGCTGCTGAATATGGTATTCGAAATATTCCAACCATACTGTTTTTCAAAGATGGAAAAGTAGTTGACAAAGTGGTTGGTGTTGCACCAAAATCACAGTTGGAACAAAAGTTAAAAGCGATGATGAATTAAGCATAATAAAAATTAAAATCAGAAACTGCTCTTTTCAGGGCAGTTTTTTTTTATTTTTGACGCTGATATGGTGAGAAACTTTCTGCTTCTTTTTTTGTTCAGTGGTTTTCTTTTTGGTCAAAGTAATCAGCCACAGTACACAGCCGAAATTAATTATTATTACGGCAGCATACTGCCACACAGCCCGGGTATACTTCACTTAATCAATCAACATCCCGAAGGTGTACTAATTGCTGTTAACAGAAAAACATTTGGTGATAAGGAATGGGAATCCAGACTAAATTACCCCGATTTTGGAGTAACTTTTCATTATCAAAACAATAAAAATGAAGAACTCGGTGACTTGTACGGGCTTTTTGGTCACTAGAATTTCTATTTTTTTGACAGAAGCCTCCAGCTGAGATTAGGGCAGGGGATTGCCTATAACACCAATCCCTATCACAAGGAAAAGAACTATCGGAATTTTGCGTTCAGCACACACCTGATGCCATCTACCTTTTTTATGCTGAATTATCAGAAAGAAAATATTTGGGAAGGATTAGGAATCAAAACCGGACTTTTTTTAATCCACCATTCCAATGGAACAATTAAATCTCCCAACACAAGTATCAACACTGCGGGCGCAAACATCGGTCTGGTCTATGTTTTTGATTCTGAAAATGAAAGAGAATATGTGCCAAAAGACAAATCAGATTTTTCAGAACCTATACATCTCAATGTGTTTTTCAGAAGTGGTATTCAGGAAAGCCGCACGATTGGAAGCGGTCAGTATCCTTTTTATACTTTTTCAGTTTATGCTGATAAGAAGATTAGCAGAACAAGCGGTTTTCTGGCTGGGATTGATGTCTTTATAGCCGAAATGCTCAAACGAGAAATCGAAATGATTTCAATAACCTATCCTGAGTTTAACCTTCCTCCGGACACAGATTACAAAAGAATCGGACTTTTTGGAGGTTATGAATTCTCTCTTGACCGGCTTGCAGCTGAAGCACAGTTTGGTTATTATATTTATGATGACTACAAAGCTTTTAACAGTACTTATCAGAGACTGGTGCTCAAATACAGGATTATTGACAATCTTTATTTCGGTACCGGACTTAAAACTCATTTTTCAAAAGCAGAAGCACTCGAATTTGCAGTTGGAATGAAATTTTAATAATTGTCTCTGACATATTCCAGCAACTTCTGAAGCTCTTGTCTGACCTGCCAGTTTTGTTTGGTGTAATGGTTGTTCATCATGCTAAAAATCAATGTTTTACCTGAGTTTGTGACAAGATATCCGCTTAACGAATAATTGTTTGAAAGTGTACCGGATTTGGCATATATATAAGGTTTTTTTCCGCCGTAATTTGATTTGAGTGTACCGGTTTTTCCGCCAACTGCAAATAAATTAAACAGTTTATCATGCGGAATTTCTTTGTAAAGTAGTTCAAGCACAAAAACCAAATCCTCGGGTGTCAGTAAATTATATCTCGACAAACCCGAACCGTCAACCCAAACCGGTTTTTGAGGCATGTTTTTGAAGTATTTACTTTCTATATAATTAATTGATTTTTCGGTACTCATTGAATTTGAAAACTGACCGGATACCATCAATAACAACTGCTCTGCCAGAAAATTATCACTTACTTCCATCATTCGTTTGTAAACTAAATCAGAAGGAATACTAAAAAGAATTTTTGCATCTTTTGACAATTCTTTATCAGTCAGTTTGATTTCTCTGCCAATTAAATCTGACAACATTTGGCGAATCAATTCATCTTTTACCACAAAGGGAACTTTTGTTATTGATCCGTTTCTGGAACCGATATAAAATTTATTTTCTAAAAACTCACGACTGAAAAGGCTTTCCTGATATTCCACAGAATCAGCCAGTGTCATTGGAAAAACATTCAAACCGCTTTTTCCTTTTTTGATTTCGGCCAAATTTCCGTTGATTGGAAATTCGCTTCTTTCGGCTGAATAATGTTTTTCATAATCTTCCCATGACCAGCCGGTTCCCATTCTTGGTCCTTCAAATTTTCCCCAGTGAAGATAAATTTGTCCTTCTTCATCTTTGAGCCAGTCGAGTATTTTATTCACCGATTTAAATTCGGGGTGCATAAAGGTCGGATCGCCCAAACCTTCAATATACAAATCACCATTGATTCTTTGGTATCTGAGTGCAGGAATAGAATCAGGCAAAACCTTGAGTGCACTGTACAATGTCAGGATTTTTAAACCGGAGGCAGGTGTGAAGAATTTGTCTGAATTATAACTTTCAAGAAAAGTTTTTGATTCAGGATCATATAAACTAAATCCGGTAAATTGATTTTTATAAAAATCAGATTCCAGATGGTTTTTTATCCAGTTTGACTGCGCATTGATCAAAACCGACAGAGCAAACATTTGAAAAATGAGCAAAAACTTTAATTTCATTTTTTATTATCTTTTTCAGAAACCAGCATTTTAGAAGGTGTAGGTGTTAGAGCAATATCGTTGCCGGCCAAAGTTTCAAATGCGAGCTTATGCATTTTATAATAAACATTCCAATAATCTTCCCTTCTGGTAAAAGCTCTGATCACAAGATTAATTTTACTGTCCGTAAATTCTTGAACTTCAACCGTAATTGGCTTTTCTTTTAAAATTAAGGGTTCATTTTTGAGCATATTTCTCATTAATTCAAGCGTCTTGTTCAAGTCCTCGTTAAATGAAATTCCAATTTTCATATCGAGTCTGCGGGTTGGCATAATCGAATAATTTTTAATTGGGTTATTGAGTAAACTGGAATTGGGTAACACTACAATCTGTTGATTGTCTGTTATGATAGTCGTGTATAAAATGCTGATAGACTGAACCGTTCCGGAATTGCTCATCGCTTCGATATAGTCGTCCACCTTAAAAGGTTTAAAAAATATAATCAGTAATCCTCCTGCAAAATTTGACAGACTTCCCTGAAGCGACAGTCCGACACCTGCAGCAAGCCCGACCAAAACAGCAGAAAAAGAAGTTACTTCGATTCCAACCGTTGCTATAGCAGTCAGAATTACCATCAATTTCAATAAAATATCAATAATCGGAATGACAAACTCGCGGATTGAAGGGTCAACTTCCCGCTTAATCATTCTTTTTCTGATGATTCGTTTGATGAAATTTACAAGCCAGAAACCGATGACAAACAGCAGAATTGCAAATGCCAAACGAATACTGTAGTAAGGTAATTTTTCTAAAAATATTTCTATACTTGATTCTTTCATTAAAAAACTAATTTATATGCAAAATTAAGGTTTAATTTATATTTGAACTTATCTTACCAAATCTGGCGGATAAAAAATACAGGATTTTGGTAAAGACGAATTTACCTTTGCTTTATAGTTTTTGATGGTCTCACGAATTTAACAGACATTAATTATTAAAACATTTAAAATTGCCTTCTATTTGATAAATTTGCATACTTTCAATTTTTGTTATGGAATTCAAAATTCATTCTGATTATAAACCGACCGGAGATCAGCCGAAAGCAATTCAAAAGCTTTCTGACGGAATTTTGAATAACGAAAAATACCAAACGCTGATGGGAGTTACCGGTTCAGGAAAAACTTTTACCATGGCAAATGTGGTTGAACAAACTCAAAGACCGACTCTGGTACTCGCACATAACAAAACACTGGCGGCACAATTGTATATGGAATTTAAGGAGTTTTTTCCTAAAAATGCTATTGAATATTTTGTTTCATATTACGATTATTATCAGCCTGAAGCTTATGTTCCTGCCTCCGGTTTGTATATTGAAAAAGACTTATCAATTAATGAAGAAATTGAGAAATTAAGACTGAGTACAACTTCATCTTTATTGTCAGGAAGGAGGGATGTACTGGTGGTAGCATCAGTTTCGTGTTTGTACGGAATCGGAAATCCGACTGAATTTCACAAAAACATTATTCAAATCAAAGTAGGTGAAAATATTTCCAGAACAAAATTCCTTCAAAAATTAGTCAGTTCACTGTATTCCCGTTCTGAAACAGATTTTGGAAGAGGTTCTTTCAGAGTGAGAGGTGATGTGACCGATATTTTTCCGGCTTATTCAGATCAGTCTGTCAGAATTACTTTCTTTGGAGATACCATTGATGAAATTGAAATTACAGAGCCTGCATCGGGTGCCAGAATCAATTCACTTGAGCAAATCAATATTTATCCAGCCAATCTTTTTGTGACTTCTCCCGAAACGCTCAATCAGGCTATTGACAGTATCCGGATTGATTTGGGA
This sequence comes from uncultured Weeksellaceae bacterium, assembly GCA_964346785.1. Classification (GTDB taxonomy): domain Bacteria; phylum Bacteroidota; class Bacteroidia; order Flavobacteriales; family Weeksellaceae; genus Moheibacter. The sequence goes on from CAYFWH010000072.1 coordinate 9,869, forward strand.
CATCAGGTTAATTTCTTTCAGGAGACAGGTAGAAATCTCGAAGCCAAAAGATTACTTGAAAGAACAGAGTTCGATCTTGAGATGATGAAAGAACTTGGATATTGTTCAGGAATTGAAAATTATTCAAGATATCTGGATGGTCGTCTTCCGGGAACCCGTCCTTTCTGTTTGCTGGATTATTTTCCTGAAGATTATCTGATGATTATTGACGAGTCTCATGTGACGATTCCGCAGGTACATGCCATGTATGGCGGTGACAGAAGCAGAAAGGAAAATTTGGTTGAATATGGTTTCAGACTTCCATCGGCATTGGACAACAGACCTTTGAAGTTTGAGGAATTTGAAAATATGCAGAATCAGGTGTTGTATGTTTCTGCAACTCCGGCAGATTATGAATTAAAGAAATCCGAAGGTGTGGTAGTTGAACAAATTATCAGACCAACCGGATTGCTCGATCCTGTAATTGAAGTCAGACCTTCTTTGAATCAAATGGATGATTTGATGGAGGAGATTCAGAAGAGAGCTGAAATAGACGAAAGAACGCTGGTGACTACACTCACCAAAAGAATGGCTGAAGACCTGACCAAATATCTGGTTCGGTGCGGAGTCAGAACGAGATATATCCAGTCTGATGTGGATAC
>CAYFWH010000073.1:0-2053 GCA_964346785.1 uncultured Weeksellaceae bacterium
GTAGCTCTTCTTTTGATAAATGGCTCAGCGATTTGCTCCATTCTGATAGCAGTTGGCAAACGGGAATATACTCCTTCTTCCTCAAGTGCTGACTGTCAAGCCATCGAATTAATTACTGTTAGAAGCATTCCCATGTAATCACCCTGAACCCGATCCATTCCTCTTGCAGCAGCAGACAAACCTCTAAAAATATTTCCGCCGCCAATTACAATCGCAATTTCAACACCCAGTTCAACTGCCGATTTAATTTCGATTGCATATTCTTTAATTCTCTCAGGATCAATCCCATATTGTTGGTTTCCCATTAATGCTTCGCCGCTTAGCTTCAGAAGTATTCTCTTATATTTCATTCTTCAAAATTTTGTTATGCAAATATAGTCTTTGCTTTTAAAATCTGTTGTAAATACAAAATACAAAAAGTTTAACAAACATCATCATTACAACAATGTCTGCTAATCTTCGTCATTAGGTAGTGAGTTGAATCTATCTTTTCATAAATCTTTTACAAAATTAAATCAGACATTCAAAAACGACAATAAGGCATTTGCCCTATTTTAACAATAAAAATCCAAAATCAATTTTGATTCAATAATTCTTTATTGATTGATTTCACAAAACCGGGGCCTTCATAAATAAATCCTGTATAAATCTGAATCAAAGATGCTCCGGCCTGTAGTTTCTCTATGGCATCGGCAGGTGAATGAATACCGCCAACACCTATAATCGGAAATGCATTTTCACTTTTTTGGGTCAGAAAACGAATTACTTCAGTCGATCTGTCCTTTAAAGGCTGACCGCTCAAACCACCTGTTTCTGTTGATTTTTCAGATTTCAGATTTTTTCTTTCAATGGTTGTATTGGTTGCAATCACTCCTGAAATTGCAGTTTCTTTTACAATTTCAATTATATCTGTTAATTGTTCATTTGTTAAATCAGGTGCAATTTTCAATAAAATTGGCTTGGTTTTAATTTTCTCTGAATTCTTCTTTTGAAGTGCAACCAACAAATCAGTCAAAGGTTTTTTATCCTGAAGCTCTCTCAAATTTGGTGTATTTGGACTGCTTACATTCACTACAAAATAATCTACATAATCAAATAATTTATCAAAACAGATTTCATAATCACTGATTGCATCTTTGTTTGGAGTAATTTTATTTTTACCGATGTTTCCGCCAATCAGTATGTTTTTATTTTGTTTTAACCTTTGAACGACTACTTCTACTCCTTCATTATTGAATCCCATTCGATTGATTATTCCCTGGTCTTCAACCAATCTGAAAAGTCTTTTTTTTGGGTTTCCTGGCTGTGGTTTGGGTGTAACCGTTCCTATTTCAATGAATCCAAAGCCAAGTGAAGAAAGTTCTTTGTAAAGTCGTGCATCTTTATCAAAACCTGCTGCAAGACCAACAGGATTTTTAAATTTTAAACCAAAAACCTGTCTTTCCAGTCTTGAATCTTCTACTGTGAACTTCTTTTTCAGTAAATAAGGAACAAACGGAATTTGATGTACAAATTTGAGTAATCCAAATGTAAAATGATGTACTTTTTCGGGGTCGAATTTAAATAAAAGCGGTCTGATAACTGATTTGTACATCCTGAAGAAATTGGCTGTAAAATTAATACTTTTTATTGACTCACTTCTTCCGACATCTAAAAATCATTCGTAGTTTTCAAATTTAAAATCACAGAGTAAAAAAGGATTTTTATCTTCAAATATATCTTCAATTATTTTATTGAGTCTTACCGGATTACAAATTGCCGTCCAGCTTCCCTCTCTTTCCGGAGCCGGAATTTCAATCAGCCACATAAAACGGTTATATTTTGAAAATTGAATAATTAAATCTTTATCGGTAATTAATCCAAAAAAACTACCATCGTCCTCAGACAGACTTTTCATTAAATCCAAAGTCTGATTCAGCACGGTTTCCAGTGCAAATTCTTTTGGAATTATATCATTCCCGGTTATATTTTCATCAAAAAGTTTCAAGGATGTATAAATATAAAAATCCATTTACTTTTGAGACGATGAATAAAATTCCTTTAAGATTTCTTA
>CAYFWH010000073.1:2063-10266 GCA_964346785.1 uncultured Weeksellaceae bacterium
ATCTGAATCCGTTTAAAAATTAATACGAAATGAAATTTGAAATAGTAGTTATCGGAAGCGGACCCGGCGGATATGTAGCAGCCATTCGTGCAGCACAACTGGGTAAAAAAGTAGCCATCATTGAAAGAGCTGAACTCGGCGGTATATGTCTGAACTGGGGTTGTATCCCTACGAAGGCTTTGCTCAAAAGCGCACATGTTTTTGAGTATTTGAATCATGCTGAAGATTTTGGTTTTAATAAAATCGAAAATATTGGTTTTGAATTCGGAAACATCATCAACAGAAGCCGTGGTGTTGCTGACAGAATGAGCAAAGGAGTTCAGTTTTTGATGAAGAAAAATAAAATTGAGGTTATTCAGGGCGAAGCAAAAGTTCTTCCGGGTAAAAAAATAGCTATTAAAGCAGCTGACGGCAGTTCTAGCGAAGTATCTGCTGACCATATTATTATTGCAACCGGCGGTCGTTCAAGAGAATTGCCAAGTATGCCTCAGGATGGTAAAAAAATAATTGGTTACCGTCAGGCACTGACTTTAGACAAACAACCCAAACGAATGATTGTTGTTGGAAGTGGTGCAATTGGTGTTGAGTTTGCAAACTTTTACCACAGCATTGGCACCGAAGTTACCATCGTTGAATTTATGCCGAGAATTGTTCCGGTTGAAGATGAAGATATTTCAAAACAACTCGAAAAATCACTAAAAAAGAACGGAATTAAAATCATGACAAATTCAGAAGTCACTTCAGTTGACACTTCCGGAAGTGGTGTGAAAGCAACTGTTAAAACTCAAAAAGGCGAGGAAATACTTGAAGCAGACATCCTTCTTTCTGCAGTTGGTGTAGTTCCAAATACTGAAAACATCGGTCTGGAAGAGGTAGGAATTGCAACCGAAAGAGGAAAGATTGTTATCAATGATTTCTGCCAGACCAATGTTGCCGGCTATTATGCAATCGGCGATGTGGTACATGGTCAGGATCTTGCACATCTTGCATCGGCACAGGCTATTCTTTGTGTTGAGAAAATTGCAGGAATGAATGTTGAGCCAATTGACTTTAACAATGTTCCGGGCTGTACCTATTGTTCTCCTGAAATTGCTTCGGTTGGTTATACAGAAGCAAAAGCAAAAGAAGCAGGATACGACATCAAAGTCGGTAAATTTCCGTTCTCTGCCAACGGTCGTGCAGTCGCAAACGGCGCTGCTGACGGTTTTGTGAAAGTAATTTTTGATGCCAAATACGGTGAATGGCTGGGTTGCCATATGATTGGTGATGGTGTTACTGAAATGATTGCTGAAGCTGTTGTAGCCAGAAAACTGGAAACGACCGCCAACGAAATCATGACATCAATTCATCCGCATCCAACTATGTCTGAAGCGATTATGGAAGCAGTAATGGACGCTTACGGACATTCAATTCATATCTAATCCGTTTTCAAAGAAATAACAAAACCTGACAGATTTAGTAACCTGTCAGGTTTTTTTATGCTTTATTATTTATTTGAAGTATTGAATTTCTTTCTGATATTTATTTTCTTTCCGAAAACTTAACCCACAGATTTCATCAATACTTATAATTACTGTTGATATTGTTTTATAATCAGATTGGTCAGTTTATTTTTAATTTTCAAAAGGGTTTTTCGCATACTTTGAATCAATCTCACCGGTAAGTGCATCAAAGAAAACCGCAATATTTTCAATTTGTTCTTCTGTTAGCTCTCTGTTTAGTTGCAATTTACCCATGATTCTAATCGCTTCTTTCAAATCTCTTACACTGCCATCGTGGAAATATGGATAGGTTTTAGTGATATTTCTAAGTCCGGGTACCTTAAACACATTCTGGTCTGTTTCTGAATTTGTCAAATCTGCTTTTCCTTTATCTACATTCTCACTTTTGGTTTCTATCCAGTAATCCTGGTAAACTCCAAACTTCTGAAATGAGTTACCACCAAGCGCTACGCCACTGTGACAAGCGATACAACCATTTTCAATAAAATCTTCCAGCCCCTTCAACTCACGGTCAGTTAATGCTGAATCATCACCTGCTATGTATAAGTCAAAACGGGTTGGCGTGACCAGCATTCTTTCAAATGCTCCAATGGCATTGGTCAAATTTTCCCAGGTTACAGGATTTTGCTGTCCCGGGAATGCGTCTGCGAAAAGTTTTTGATATTTTTCATTACCCTGCAATCTTTCCAATGCAGCTTCTTCACTTGGCATACCCATTTCAAGCGGGTTCAGAATCGGACCTCCGGCCTGCTCTTCCACCGAATTTGCACGACCATCCCAGAACTGAGCTATATGCAAAGCAGCATTAAAAGTAGTCGGAGAGTTTCTGCCACCGATTGTACCGGTTGCATCACCGGGTGAAAATGGCAGGTTGTCAACTCCAAAAGTGCTCAAATTGTGGCAGGTATTACAACTTTGGGTTTGATTTTTTGACAAAATCGGGTCAAAATACAATGCTTGTCCCAACAAAATTTTCTCATCTGTCAACGGATTGTCAGGATTATTTACCAAATCAGGCAATTCACCAAACAAGGCTTTTGCTTTGGTCTGCAACTCAGTTAGCATTACTTCTTCAGCAACGCTTTCAGTCTTGACATTTTTACCACAGGAAAACATCAATAATACTGTTAATAAAACAACGATTCTTTTCATTTTTAAATAATTTATGGTTAGTGATTTTCTATCTTTAGTAAAGGTACTAACTAACAATAACTTAACATATGACCTGAGTCAATTCAATATCTGATTTATCTATTGTTTTAAAGACAAAAAAAAGACGGAAATCAATCCGTCTTTTCTTAAAATATTGTCTGAGACTCATCAGAATCTGGTTTTCAACGCTATTTTACCTAATGTTTTAATTTCATCCTGGTTGGTGAAAACCACTCTTCCTTTTTTGGAAATGACTTCTTTTGCTATCACACTGTTGATATCATCAATTGCGCCATGAATCGTCACATCATCAATCAGTTCAAAACTATCTTCACCGGTCATTTTCACAGGTTGCAGATAATCGTTGTGAACAATCAGCAACTCTCCTTTACCCGCTTTCGCAGCACGGTAAATTTCACCCAAATCGGTCAGCACCTTTGATTGACTGACTGCCTGCTGCATTTCTTCAATTGCTTTTGTTCTTTCTGATTTTTGATTTGCCTGAATTACTTCCCAGGCAGATTTGGCGATTGTATGTACCGAATCATCGTTGTAATTAATCTCTGCGGTTCCAATATAAATTGACGGCACATCTGCAACTTTTTTCAACTTTACAAAATTGTCTTCAGTCGATACTACCAAACAATTCAAATTGGTTTCACGGTAAACTTTTACAATTTCCTTATCAATCTGATTGAAATATTCAAGCATCATACTATCCATTTTCGTACTGTTGCTAGCTTCAGCTTTGTTTACAAAATATGGATTATCGGTTGATGGAAAAGCTTCATTTTCAATTTCCTCAATAACCTTGTCGTTGTTAGCTTTGTACAATCTTGCGCCTGATTTGGACAATAACAGAATCATGTAATCTGCTACTCTGTCATTCATTATAATCAAAGGTTTAACTGCAAATCCGTCAGAGATATGAACCTTATTTTGATCCACCGGCCATGGAGATTTTACAATTTCACTTGTTTCTGCTGACAAAAATATATGCAGACTATCCAAACTGTGTCTGTAATCGTATGTTTCCAAAATTTCATCCATTTTTGATAAAATTCCGCTTACTTCTTTCTTATCAAACTCATTAATCAATCTTTCTGAAGCTTCTTTAAAAAGGTTTTTCAATCTGATTTCATCTTTTTCGCAGTCCGGAAAAGTTCTGTGGGTTTTCAAAGAAACCGTTACACAAGGATTGCTCTGGTCAGAAGCTATTTTCTCCAATAGTTCGTTTTTCATAATTTATTAATTTTAACTGTTTCAAATCTTTGGCAATTTATAACTTTTATTTTAAGCCCGAAATGAGTCAAATCCATTTTGAATATGACCTGTCTCATAACAACATTTAATTACTAATCAAAACACCGATTATTGCAAATTTAAACAACCGAAAACAGACCATGTTTCAACCCGCTGTCTTGAATAAAAAAAGTATAACTTTGCATTCGTTTTATAGAAGATTATGAAATATTTTGAAAATATACTTGGTACCATCGGCAATACTCCTTTGGTGAAAATCAATCAACTGACTCAAGAAATACCGGCTTTGGTTTTGGCTAAAGTAGAATCTTTCAATCCCGGTAATTCTGTCAAAGACCGTATGGCAATCAAAATGATTGAAGATGCAGAAGCTGACGGCAGGCTGAAACCGGGCGGAACTATCATTGAAGGAACATCAGGAAATACCGGCATGGGACTGGCACTCGGAGCAATCATCAAAGGCTATAAACTGATTTGTGTAATTTCTGATAAACAATCCAAAGAAAAAATGGATATACTCAGGGCTGTGGGTGCCGAAGTTGTAGTTTGTCCTACCGATGTTGAACCCGATGATCCGAGGTCTTATTATTCAGTTTCAAAAAGACTGGCAGAAGAAACGCCTAATTCATGGTATGTCAATCAATACGATAATTTATCTAATTCTGCCGCGCATTACGAACAAACCGGCCCTGAAATCTGGGAGCAAACCGACGGTAAAATCACTCATTTTGTGGTTGGTGTCGGAACCGGCGGAACGATTTCGGGTATTGGTAAATTTCTGAAAGAAAAAAACCCGAATATCAAAATCTGGGGTGTCGATACCTATGGATCGGTTTTCAAAAAATACCATGAAACCGGAATTTTTGATGAAAATGAAATCTATTCTTATGTTACAGAAGGAATTGGTGAAGATATTTTACCTGAAAATGTAGATTTTTCAATTATTGACGGCTTCACAAAAGTTACCGATCGTGATGCGGCGATTTACACCCGAAAACTTGCAAAAGAAGAAGGGATTTTTGCCGGGAATTCAGCCGGATCTGCCATCAAAGGACTTTTGCAGCTAAAACAGCATTTTGGACCTGATGATGTGGTAGTTGTTTTGTTTCACGACCACGGAAGCCGTTATGTCGGGAAAATGTACAACGATGACTGGATGAGAGAAATGGGTTATCTGAAAGATGAAATAAGAACTGCCGAAGATTTAATAAAAAACAAAATCAATTCACCTTTGGTTAGCGTAAAAACCGAAGAACTCGTTTGGTTTGCCGTTCAGCGAATGAAAGAAAATAAACTGAGCCATCTTCCGGTAACAGATAAAACCGGAATTGTGGGTTCAATCAGTCAGGAAAAGTTGATAGAAAAGTTTTTTGAAGATAGCAGAATCTCTGATCGCCCGGTTCACGAATTGATGGAAGAACCTCTTCCGGTTGTTAAATCAGATGTGTCAATTGAAGAACTCAAACAGTGGTTTTCAAAAACATCTGCGTTGCTTGTAGAAACAGGGAATAACAAATACCAAGTTATTACACAGAGAGATTTATTATCACATATTTAAAAATTACAATTTTGTTTAAGAGAATAATTTTATCAACACTTTTGATTCAGTCGTTCATTTTTGTGAAGAGTCAGGATTTTCAATTACCTGCAGACAGTGTTCAATTTTTTGTCAGTTATATCGAGAGCAACAACGATAAACTTCTCATTTCCAGAGCAGACACGCTAAGCAGTGGCAGTTCGGGTGAAATGATGATTGCATACCGTTCTGAACCAAATCTGAAAGAAGTCGAAAAACAAATTGGTTATACCGAACAATTAATCAAATACAAACCCAACAGAATTGATTATTGGTATTCAAAATCATATATTTATTTCACCTCAAAACTTTATGATGATTTATTCAATTCACTGGATGAGCTATTGAGTTATTCAAAAACAAACAACAATGAATGGTATAATCTAAATGATTTTAACCGGATTACAACCGATGAATTTCTACTTGGCATGAGTTTTTATGTTTCAGATATAGATAAAACAAAAGACCAGAATGGTGAATTATATTATGAGAAAATTGCTCAATTGGTTCAAAGTCATTATCCGGAACATCAGCAAACCTATAATATACTTGCAATTTCTGCTTTTGAAAAACAAGACTACCAGGAATCTGCAGTCAATTACACAAAAGCATTGAGTACTGACCCGGACAACATTTACTATCTGGTCAATCTATTTAATTGTCAGTACTTTTTGAACAACAAAGATGAAGCACTGAAAATTTACGAAAAAGTCAAAAAACTGAATCACAAAGAAGCGATTCAGTATATTGAGAATAACTTACAATATTTTTAACCAGCTTTATTCAAAAACTAAGCAGGTTATGACTTTAATTCTTTATTAAAAAAAGGAATTATTCATCAACTTTCACAAAAGTCATACTGACAATATCACCTGTAAGCAGCATTAATTTTGTACCGTTATCGATAATAGTATAGTTATTGACTGTTTTCAGAATTCCCGGAAAAGCAGATTCATCCACACCTTCACAAAACATTCTTGTCGTTCTGAATTTTTCGGTATCAAAAATAATCATTTTACCATCTTTTTTATATTCACCTGCCATATTGTTGCAACCGTTATTTGCAGCAACTTTGGTATCATCCACAAAAGTCAGATAAGGTTTCTGAATTTTGAACAATCCGTCAATGTCTTTTCCGCTGACAGGTGACATATAATCCAGCACCCATTTTCCGGTGAGTTCATTTTCGGGTTCAGATTCTTCTGTAATTTTTGCAGTTTCACACGACAGAAGCATAAAAATTGATAAAATCGAAAGAAAGTATTTCATGTTCTTTAATTTTAAATTTTTAATTGAACAATATTTTTAGTTTATTTCTTCCTAATCAACCGAAAAGGATTATTTTTGTTTTTTGATATTTAGAAAAAGAAAAAAGTATGAAATTTATAGTATCCAGCGGCAGCTTGTTGAAGAATGTAAACCTGATAAACGGTGTAATTAACACGAACAACACCATACCTATCTTAGATAATTTCCTTTTTGAATTAAACGGTAATGAACTGAAAATCACAGGGTCTGATTTAGAAACTACAATTTCCACAACTTTGGAAGTAGAATCTGAAGACAATGTCCGTCTTGCCGTTCCGTCAAAAATTTTATCTGATACATTAAAAACTTTCCCTGAACAGCCATTGACTTTTATTCAAAAAGAAGATGGTTTAATGGAAATTGTTTCAGAACAGGGAAATTATCAGCTGGCACTGGAAGGAGCAGATGAATACCCGTCAACGCCTGATATAGAAGATGCAAGCTCAACCAGTGTGCAATCCGGAGTTTTGGTAGAAGCAATATCAAATACACTGTTTGCAACAGGTAATGACGAACTCAGACCGGTTATGACCGGTGTGTTTTTTCAGATAGCAAATGACGATTTCAAATTTGTAGCAACAGATGCACATCGTCTTGTAAAATATACCCGAACCGATTTGGGTGCAGAAGATGCAGCAGAATATATCATGCCGAAAAAATCATTGAACCTGTTGAAGAATATACTTTCGGCAGCAAATGATGATGTGAAAGTTGAATACAATAAAACCAATACCCGTTTTTCTTTTCAGAATATCGTATTGAGTTGTCGTTTGATTGACGGTAAATATCCAAACTATGAAGCTGTCATTCCAAAAGAAAATCCAAATGTACTGACCATCAACAGAAATATGTTTCTGACTTCATTGAGAAGGGTTTCAATTTTCTCTAACAAAGCTACCAATCAGGTTCGTCTGAAACTTGCAGGAAGCATGCTGACCATTAATGCCGAAGATTTGGATTTCTCGAGCAAGGCAGAAGAGAAATTGCCGTGTGATTACAATGGCAGCGACATGCAAATTGGCTTTAATTCTAAATTCTTAATTGAAGTTTTGAATAATTTACATTCAGACGATATCACACTCGAAATGTCTGAGCCAAGCCGTGCAGGAATTATTAAACCTGTTGATGGTCTGGTAGATGGCGAAGAAATTCTGATGCTGGTGATGCCTGTAATGCTGAATGCTTAATATACTGATTTACGGAAAGATATCATTTAAAGATTTCCGTTAAAAACTGGTTTTCAAATTATGAAAATATCATATAACTGGCTTTCCACTCATATCAAAACCGATCTTGGTATTCAAAAAATATCCGAAATACTTACTTCGACCGGTCTGGAAGTGGAAGGAATAGAAAAAACAAAAGACGAAAATATCAATCTGAATGACATTGTTGTCGGAAA